>CAXNJA010000071.1:0-12820 GCA_964202555.1 Mycobacterium sp. | reverse complement strand
CCCGATTTACTCGGGAGCCCGAACGAAACCGTTGGCCTGGGCGACATCCTCGCTGGCGAACCAGACCTCCGGGATTGTGTTGTCGTAAAGCACTGAGTCCGGGGTGTAGTAGAGGCCCGAATGGGTGTTCCCCTTGATCCAGTAGCCGTCCGGAGCCTGGTAGGGATCGGACAACGGAAGATGGATGGCGGGCCGCCACGGTTCCTCGGCACCTTCGTCTACGCGCTGGTAGTAGTCAGGCTGGTACCCCGATTCGAACTCGGTTTGGTACTCGCCTTGATAGCCCGACTGGTACGAGGGCTGGAACTCGGGTTGAAACTCCGACACGTACTCAGATTCGAACTCGGCGCGGTAGTCGAACCGCTCAACCGGTTCGTCGATGACAACGTCGAACTCCTCGGTCCGGGATTCCTCGACGGCATGGCGCCGGCGGGGTGTGCTGGTCTCGTCCAACTCGAGGCGCCACGCCGCCGGCGACGCACCAAGCGCGCTCGTCGAGTGCCGGCCCGACGTCGGCGTTTCGGCAACCCACTCATCGAACTGCGGGGCCGGGTAGCCGGCTTCGGCTAAATCCGCTTCGGAGGGAATGCGCGTCGGCGCGGTGTCGATGGCATCTTCGTCGGAATCCAGCCCGGCGCTATCCGCAGCCGGCGGCGACCAGAAGTCGCGACCGGTGTCGGTGCGGCTTTCGGTTCGGCTTCCGGGCCAGTAGTCGTCCTCGGTGTCGTTGTCGAAGAAGCCCCGGTCGGCCATGACGTCCTCGTGCTGCGGCCGACTCTTGCGCTGGGCCAGAATCGCCATCAGACCCAGCAGTGCCAGCAACGGCAGGATGATCGCCAGCCACCACCAGCGCCATCCATTCTCGTCGGAGGCACCTCCGGAGGACGGCGCCACCGGGGTCTGGGCGACCGAGTCGGGCATTTCCAGGTCGGAGAGTTGCGCGGCCAGGCCGGCGGGCTTGGAACTGAACTCCTTGGTGGCCTTGTTCCAGGACAGCTCACCGCCGCTGAACGTCTGGCTGAGGGTGTCGCCCTTGGCGGTTTGCTCCCCGCTGGGGACGCCGAGGTCTCCGGTCGCTCCACCGAGCTTCGCCCAGGCAGCGTTGATCGGACCGCGCACGACGACCGCACCGGTGTCGGGGGTCCAGAAGATCGACGGCTTGTCCGGCGCGCTGAAGGAGCTGATCCGGCTGTTGGGAACGCCGCCGTCGGCTTCCGGCCCGGCCGGCAGACCGAGATCCCCGGTGGGGCCGCCGAGCGACTCATACTTCGACAGGATCGCCCCGGTCACCGCATGCGCCCCGGTCTCAGGCGAATAGAAGACCTTGCCGCCGGCATAGCCCTGCGCGGCTGTCGTATCCCCGATCAGGGACAACTCGCCCTGCCGCGCACCGAGCGGGCCGCCAAGTCCACCGCTGGTGCGCCAGGCCAGGTTGATCATCGTGACCGGATCCCGCGGCACATCCAGTCCGACCAGGCTGTCGGCCAGTCCGGGCGGGTCGGAGGTGAAGGAGTTGGCCTTACTGTTCCAGGAGAGTTGGCCACCGCTGAACTTCTGGCTCACGATGTCGCCGTCGTACCGTTCGTCCTCCACCGGCACGCCAAGCTGGCCGGCCGAGCCGCCGAGTTTGTCCCACGCAGCGTTGATCGCGCCGCGCACCGACCACGCGCCCGTCTCGGGCGTCCAGAAGATGGCGGGTTTGTCGCTGGCATCAAATGTGCTGACCCGACTCTTGGAGCTGACCAAGCCCGGGACCACGTTGATGTTCGGAAAGCCCAGGTCGCTGTCGGCAGGACCGCCCAGCGACTCGTACTTGTCGAGGACAGGGCCGTAGAGCACGTGGGCCCCGGAAGCCGGGGTGAAGAAGATCTTCCCGTCGGCGAACTCCTGCCCGTAGCCCCCGCCGACCGGAAAGACCTCGCCGTCCTTGCCGCCCACCACGGAGTTGACTCCGCCGGCGGCCTGCCAGGCCTGATTGATGGCGTCAGCGGCGTCGGTCTCCGGACTCGCCAGGGCGGACGGCACTACCAGGGCCGCGACGGCCGCGGAGGCCGCCGCCCCCAACGTGAGCCGCCGAATGGTCCGGCCAAGCCGGTTAGCTACCCGCGTCATGCCGGTCCTCCTACGTTTCGGGCCCGCTTCGTCCCTGAGTGCACTTCAATATGGCACCGCAGCGCCGAAAACCCAGGAAAGCTTTACACGACACGCAGAAGTTAGCCCAATCCGACTCTGAATCGAGATTGAACCCGAATTGGAATGTGACGCTACGGGAGGACTCTTTTCGGGCTACACGCCAAGACTGCGGCCGATGATTTCCTTCATGATTTCGGTGGTGCCGCCGTAGATGGTCTGCACCCGGGCGTCCAAGAAAGCCCGGGCCACATTGTATTCCCGCATGTAGCCGTACCCGCCGTGGAGTTGCAGGCAGCGATCGACGAGTTTGACCTGCGCCTCGGTCGTCCACCACTTGGCCATCGCCGCCTGATCGGCGGTCAGTTTCCCGTCCATCAGCAGTCGCGTGAATTCGTCGACCATGATGCGCACGGCGGTGGTCTCGGTGGCCAATTCAGCGAGCAGGAAACGGTTATTCTGGAAAGACCCGATCGGTTTGCCAAAAGCCTTCCGCTGCGACACGTACTCGATTGTTTCGTCGAGCACGGCCTCCATTGCCGCTGCCGCCATAATGGCGATGGAGAGCCTCTCCTGCGGCAGGTTCTGCATGAGGTACATGAACCCCATGCCCTCCTCGCCGATCAGGTTCTCCACGGGCACCTTGACGTCGGTGAAGGACAGCTCGGCGGTGTCCTGGGCGTCCAGTCCGATCTTGTCGAGATGGCGGCCCCGCTCGAAGCCCGGCATGCCCCGCTCGACACCGAGCAGCGAAAAGCCTTGGGCGCCCTTCTCCGGGTTGGTCTGTGCCACCACGATCACCAGGTCGGCGTTGATGCCGTTGGTGATGAAGGTCTTGGATCCGTTGAGGATGTAGTGGTCGCCCTCCTTGACCGCGCGGGTCTTGATGCCCTGCAGGTCGCTGCCGGTGCCCGGCTCGGTCATGGCGATGGCGGTGATCATCTCGCCGGTGCAAAAGTGCGGAAGCCAGCGCTGCTTCTGCTCCTCGTTGGTCTGCTCCAGAAGATAAGGCGCGATGACGTCGTTGTGTAATGAGAATCCCAGGCCGCTGTAACGGCCGGCGACGGTCTCCTCGACGACGATGGTGTTGTAGCGGAAGTCGGGGTTTCCCCCGCCGCCGTACTCCTCCGGCACAGCCATGCCCAGGAATCCCTGCTTGCCGGCCTCCAGCCAGACCCCGCGGTCGACGATCTTGTCCTTCTCCCACTGCTCGTGGTACGGCGCGACGTGTTTGTCCAGGAATCCCCGATAGGACTCCCGGAACAGTTCATGTTCGGGCTCGAAGAGGGTGCGGGTGTACTTGACGGCTTTGCCCATGACGGTGTCCTCCGGCGACAGCTTTAGCTAGAAGGGGGGTGCGATCTGACTCCGAGGATAGACCAACCGGGCGGTTGGTTGCCTGCAGCCCTATTCAGGTGGCGAACGAACCGACGGCCGCTGCCAGTGCCGCCGGAACCCGCGCCTTGACCCGGGTGCCGTCCGGATGGTGCTCGGTGGCGTCGACGCGACCCTCGTCGTGCAATCGGGCGACCAGGTCGCCCCGGGAGTACGGAATGGTGACATCGACGGTGACCTCACGGGGTTCGACCAGTTCGCCGAGTCGGGTGCGTAGCCGGTCCACACCGTCACCGGTCCAGGCCGAGACGAACGCCGCGCCGGCCAGGCCGCGGCGCAACTGGGCCAGTGTCAGGTCGTCAGCGGCGTCAATCTTGTTGACCACCAACAGTTCCGGGGCCGGAGGCGCGTGGTGGTCGGTGTGGACTTCGCCGATCACCTGGCGCACCGCTTCGATCTGCGCCATCGGGTTGGCATCGGAGCCGTCGACGACATGGACCAGCAGATCGGCGTCGAGAACCTCCTCCAGGGTGGACCGGAAGGCTTCCACCAGTTGGGTGGGCAGATGCCGGACGAATCCGACGGTGTCGGTCACCACGAAAGGCCGCCCGTCATCGAACTCTCCGCGGCGGGTGGTGGGCTCGAGGGTGGCGAACAGCGCGTTCTCCACCAGCACCCCGGCCCCCGTCAGGGCATTGAGCAGGCTTGACTTGCCGGCGTTGGTGTAGCCGACGATCGCAATCGACGGCACATCGCTTTCCTTGCGACGACTGCGCTGGGTGTCGCGGACCTTCTTCATGTCCTTGATCTCGCGGCGCAGCCGTGACATCCGCTCCCGGATGCGGCGCCGGTCGGTCTCGATCTTGGTCTCGCCGGGCCCGCGGGTACCGACGCCACCGCCGCTGCCGCCGGCGCGGCCACCGGCTTGCCGGGACATCGACTCGCCCCAGCCCCGCAGCCGCGGCAACATGTATTGCATCTGAGCCAGTTCCACCTGCGCCTTGCCCTCTCGGCTGGTGGCGTGCTGAGCGAAGATGTCCAGGATCAGCGCGGTGCGGTCGATGACTTTGACCTTGACGACTTTTTCCAGCGCGTTGAGCTGCGCGGGACTCAGTTCGCCGTCACAGATGACGGTGTCGGCGCCGGTGGCCACGACAAGTTGCCGCAACTCGGCGGCCTTTCCGGAACCGATGTAGGTGGCCGGGTCGGGCTTGTCGCGGCGCTGGATCAAGCCTTCCAGCACCTCTGATCCTGCGGTTTCGGCGAGCGCCGCCAGTTCGGCCAGGCTGGCGTCGGCGTCGGCGGCACTTCCCTCGGTCCAGACCCCGACCAGCACGACGCGTTCCAGCCGAAGCTGGCGGTACTCGACCTCGGTGACGTCAGCGAGTTCGGTGGACAGCCCGGCGACCCGGCGCAGGGCGGCGCGGTCTTCCAGGGCCAACTCGCCGAGACTGGGCTCGGCGGTCATAGCGCGATCAGAATCTGTCATAGCGGAATCTCGATGGTGTCACGCCGGTACAACGTCGCGCATCCCAATAACGTCCCGGGCTCACCGCTGCGCCAACAACCAGTGGTCGGACAGTGTGCCGCGGGCGACCAGGACCGACGGCCCGCGAAGAAAGCTGCTGGTGGCGGTGACCTCGACGCTGACCTCGCCCCCGGGAACCCGCACCAGCACCATGCCCGTCGTCGACCCCTGATGTTCCAACGCTGCGACGGCGGCCGCGATCGTGCCGGTACCGCACGAACGGGTTTCTCCGACACCCCGCTCGTGGACCCGCATTCGGACGGCACCGTCGCGGACCGGGGTGATCACCTCGATGTTGACGCCTTCGGGGAACTGCGCAGGGTCGAACTGCACCGGCGCACCGACGTCCAGGTCGGCCAATTCGGCGTCGGTCATCTCGGGTACCAGGCAGGCCAGGTGCGGGTTGCCGACGTCGACGCCGATACCGGTTAACCGGCGTCCGCCGACAGTGGCCGAGCCGGAGCCCAGCCGGCTGACCTCGCCCATTTCCACAGTGACGTCGGCGCGGTAGTCGTCGGCGCGGTGAATGACCACCGGCCGCGGACCGGCCAGCGAACCGACGACGAACTCGTCGCGGTGCTCCAGCCCGCTGGAACGCAGATAGTGCGCGAAAACCCGGACCCCGTTGCCGCACATCTGCGCCGTTGAACCGTCGGCGTTGCGGTAGTCCATGAACCAGTCATCGCCACCGATACCCTGCGGCAGCCGGGCCAGCACGCCGGCACCCAACGCCGCCCCCGCGGTGATCACCCGCAGCACACCGTCGGCACCGAGTCCGCGGCGGCGGTCACACAGCGCAGACACCACCGGCGGGCTCAAATCCACCTGCGCACCCGGATCGGCAAGCACCACAAAGTCGTTCTCGGTGCCGTGCCCTTTGGCAAAAATCATCGTGCGCACTCCTCGCCGCTCAACGATACGTCCCGCCAGTGCGCCAGGGCAGACTCGGCGAGCCCCGCAGACGCGCCGTCGAGCCACCGGATTCGGTGATCGCGGCGAAACCACGACCGCTGCCGGCGCACGTACCGGCGGGTGCCGATGAAGGTCAGTTCCCGCGCCCGGGCGAAATGATCGTCTCCTCCCCCGGCGTCGAGTGCCTCAAGCACCTGCGCGTACCCCAGCGCACGGGCGGCAGTGACACCGTCGCGCAGCCCCGCGGCCAGCAGGACGCGCACTTCGTCGACCAGCCCGGTGTCGAACATGATCTCCGTGCGCTGGGCGAGCCGGCAGTCGAGTTCGTCTGTGCTCCAATCCAATCCGACGATGGCGGTGTTCCATCGGGGCGCACCGATGCGCGGCGCTGAGGCTGCGAACGGCTTGCCGGTGAGCTCAATGACTTCCAGTGCCCGCACGATCCGTCGGCCGTCACTGGCCAGGATCGTCGTCGCCGCGGCCGGGTCGAATCGGGCAAGCTCGGCGTGCAGGGCGGCCGTGCCCTCCTCGGCGAGGCGGAGTTCGAGGCGGGAACGGACCGCCGGGTCGGTGGCCGGAAATGCCCACTGATCCAGCAGTGCCTGGACGTACATCATCGAGCCGCCGACGATGATCGGCACCGCACCCCGGGCGGTGATCTCCTCCACGGCGGCCACGGCGGCCTGCTGGTAGCGGGCGACGGTGGCGGTATCGGTGACCTCCAGGACATCGAGTTGGTGATGCGGAACACCGCGGCGTTGCGTCGCCGGAACCTTGGCGGTGCCGATATCCATGCCGCGGTACTGCTGCATGGCGTCGGCGTTGACGATTTCCCCGCCGAGCCGCTCGGCGAGTTGCAGGCCCAGCCCGGATTTTCCGGTGCCGGTGGGCCCGACCACGGCGATCGGCCGGCTCACCGAGACGCCGAGACCGACTCTGGCAGCGGCACCCACGTGCCGACGAAGTAGCCGACGCCGTAGGGGGCGCCGCGGACGAACTCGGTGGCCCGCACCGGTCCGGGGGCCAATCCGGCGAGCACCTGATACGGGACGCGTCCGATGATCCAGTCCGGCAGTCGGGTCAACGCATCGCCGGCGCCGGTGGCCAAAGCGTCATCGAGGGCATCCTGAACCGGTTGCGCCGCAGGGTCGTAACCGCCGGGTGCACTCTGGGTCAGGGTGTTGGCCCCGTCGGCGACGATCAGAACACCGGTCGGCTCGGCCGCGGCGTCGATCTCGGCTCGCAATGCCCGGCCGTGGGCCACTGCCGCGTCGGCGGGGCAGTCGGCGGGAAACACCCGGACCTGCAGGCGAGCTTGGGGCCGGACCTGTCCACGCAGCCAGCCGGCGAACACCGCACACAGCGGCAGCGCAGCGAGGTCGGTATCCGGCCGCGGCGACAGCGACACCGCCACATCGGCGCCGTACCCGGCGAAGGTGCCGCGGCTGTCAGGTTCGATGACACGCTCGGCCGGTCCCACGCCCACGGCGATCCAGCGGTCCGGCAGGGCGGCGGCCGCGGCGAGGGCCCCGTCACGGAACTCGGCGACCTCGGCAGCGGCCGCGCCGGCCAACTCGGGCACCAGTACCGGGGCCGATGGGGTCAGACCGATTGCTGTCAGCACGGGGTCAACGCTAGCGACTCCCGACTTCCGACGATGTCTGCGCCTCGCTGCGGGCCAGTGCGACAGTGGCGGCCACCATGACGGCGATCGCCGCGACGAGCAACGCCCAGCCCCGGTCGCCGGGCCGCAGGGTTTCGCCCAGCACCAGGATTCCCAGCAGGGAGGCCACCACCGGTTCGGCGATCGTCATGGTGGGTAGCGACGCGGCCAGTGAGCCGGCCCGGAAGGACGACTGCTGCCAGGCGGTGGCCGCCACCGCCACCGCGGCCCAGATGTACAGCTCCGGGGCCGAGACCACCGCCCACACGCCGTGGCCCAGTCGTTCCACAACGCCTTTCGTCAACACGGCGAACACGCCCCACAACGCACCCGAGATGACCCCGAGCAGCACCGCTGCGGTGGGCCGACCGGCCAGCATCCGGGCCCCCACGACGCAGAGGACCAGCACCGGAGCCAGCACCGCCACCACCGTGGTCCACACCTCGAGCGCGCCGCGGGACTGCCCGGGTGTGGGGTTGCCGACGGTGACGATGAGCGCCACCGCCGCGGCCAGCAGGGCGGCCCATACCCATTGGGTGGCCGAGACCGGGCGCCCGGTGGCTCGCGCGTTGATCGGCAGCGCGAAGAGCAGCGAAGTGACCAGCAGTGCCTGGACCAGCAGCACCGATCCCAGGCCCAGCGCCGCGGCCTGCAGTCCGAAGCCGACCCCGGCGACCAGACTGCCCAGCCACCACTGCCGGTCGCGCAGCAGTCGGGTGAACAACGCCACGTTGCCGACCGGTTCGTCGGTGACCTCATGTGCCGAGCGCTGATGCATCACGTTGCCGATCGCGATGAAGAACGCGGCACCCAGCGCAAGCAGGGCGGCGATGTCGGCCTGGGCCACGAAACCCCTTTCGGTTGACCGCCAGCGTGCCCGGTATCCCGCCCGCGCGGCAAGCGCGCAGGCGAACCAGTGCCACCGCCGACGCCGAACTGATTCAATATCCCGGTGCCGACAGCAACGTCGGCTCACCATGCATCGGCGCCGCTTCGCGCGGCAGGGGCGCGGGCCAGCACCGCGCGAAGGGTAGGAGAGTCTCTAACGCCATGACGATCGACGACGCGAGCGCCGAGGAATCCCGGGGATCAGCCCCGGTTCCCACACCCCGGCCGGGGCCGCCCCGGCCCGGACCCCGGCCGCATTCTCCGACCCAGCCGGTGATCGCCCCGCCGGCCAGTGACCCCCGACGGTTCGGCCGCGTTGCCGAGGACGGAACGGTCTATCTGATCACCGGTGCCGGAGAACGGATCGTCGGCTCCTGGCAGGCCGGTGAACCCGACGCCGCCTACGCACACTTCGGCCGCCGGTTCGATGACCTGGCCACCGAGGTCACCCTGATGGAGACCAGGCTGGCCTCGGGCACCGCCGACGCCCGCAAGATCAAGGCGACCGCGGCAGCGCTGGCCGAATCGCTGTCCACCGCCAACGTTCTCGGCGATGTCGATGCGCTGGCCGCCCGGCTGTCGGCCATCGCCGACCACGCCGCCGAAGCGGCGCAGGCCGAGCGTGCCCGCCGCGAGGAGCAGCGCGCTCAGCAGACCACCCGCAAGGAAGCCCTCGCCGCCGAGGCCGAGGATCTGGCAGCCAACGCCACCCAGTGGAAGGCCGCCGGGGACCGGATGCGCGCCATCCTCGACGAGTGGCGGACCATCACCGGACTGGACCGCAAAACCGATGACGCACTGTGGAAGCGATACTCCGCGGCGCGAGACGCCTTCAACCGCCGCAGGGGCGGCCATTTCGCCGAACTCGACCGCGAGCGCGCCGGCGCGCGGGAGACCAAAGAGCGGCTCTGTGCCCGCGCCGAGGAACTATCCGGGTCCACCGACTGGGCGGCGACGGCCACCAAGTTCCGCGATCTGCTCACCGAGTGGAAAGACGCCGGACGGGCCGCCAAGGACGTCGACGATGCGCTGTGGCAGCGCTTCAAGGCCGCCCAGGACACCTTCTTCGCCGCCCGAAACGCGCTCAACGCCGAGCGCGACGCGGAGTTCCAGGCCAACACCGAGGCGAAGGAAAAACTGCTGGCAGAAGCCGAGAAGATCGACGCGTCCAACGTCAAAGCCGCGCAGACGGCGCTGCGTGGCATCACCGACCGGTGGGATGCGATCGGGAAGGCATCCCGCGACAGTTCCACCGAACTGGAGCGCAGGCTGCGGGCGGTGGAGAAGAAAATCCGCGATGCGGTCGACGCCGGACGTATCGATCCGGAGGCCCAAGCCCGGGCCGAGCAGTTCCGGGCCCGCGCCGAACAGTTCGAACGTCAAGCGGAAAAGGCCGAAGCAGCCGGTCGCGACAGGGAGGCCGGGGAAGCTCGCGCCAGCGCGGCCCAGTGGCGCGAATGGGCGGCCGCAGCCGCGCAGGCCGTCACCAAAAGGCGATAGCGGCGCCTACCGATCGTCCGGGCGGGCCTTACCGTCCGTAGGACTCTCGAGGCCGTCCAGCAGCGTCTCGGCTTCCCGTTCGGTGGCCTGACGGCGGCGCTGTTCCTCGGCGGCCAGTTGCACCGCGGTACGGGTCCACACCACCCGAGCCCAGTGGAATGCCAACAGAATCACGGTCGCCCACGCCAGCAGCAGGCCGATGCCCGGACCGGGCAGACCCGCCGCGGCGGTCTGCCGCGACCACACCGCCAGCATGCCCAGCGGGATGGACACCGCAGTGCCGGCCAACGCAATCCAGGCCAGCGTCCAGCGCCGGGTCAGCAGGGCCAGCATCGAGAATCCGACCCCGAAGACCAGGGCGAACCAGCTGAACAACCGGGCCGGCAATGCGCTCGCCGCTTCGATCGACTTGTCGGAGTGCATCAGAACGTCGAGGCCGCGGGCGCCACCGGTGTGCGGCAGGATGAACGAGACCAACAGCACGAAAACCAGGACGGCGACAACCAAAGCCCTTGCGCCGGGGTCGATCTCACCCGCAACGCGCCGTTCGGCCGCCTCAAGATCAGCCCGGTAGGCCTCGAAGTCATCGGGCGTCATTGTGTACATCCTGTCGTCATCGGCTGAGCATGGTCCGGTGCGGCGCCCATCGTCGGCAGACCCAGGCCGACGGTGCGCAGTCGGCGCCCCGCGGCGTGCGCGTCACCGGCGCGAGTCAGTCGGTGCGAGAGCAGTGCTGCATCGGCGATCAGGTGGTGCGGTGCGACCGCGGTGACGGTGGTGGTGATGACGTCGCCGGGCCGCACCGCGGTCGAACCGGGGCTGAAGTGCACCAGCCGTCCGTCCCGGGCGCGCCCGGTCATCCTGGCGGTAGCCGCATCCTTACGGCCCTCACCGGCGGTCACCAGGACCTCCACCGCGCTGCCGATCAGGGCACGGTTACCGTCCACAGAGATGGCTTCCTGCAGGTCGATCAACCGCTGGTAGCGTTCCTGCACAATCTCTTTGGGAAGCTGGCCGTCCAGCGCAGCCGCCGGGGTTCCGGGTCGCCGTGAGTACTGGAAGGTGAACGCCGCAGCGAAGCGGGCCCGGCGTACCACCTCCAGGGTGTCCGCGAAGTCCTCTTCGGTCTCACCCGGGAATCCGACGATGATGTCCGTGGTGATCGCCGCGTGCGGCATCGCCTCGCGCACCCGGTCCAAGATGCCGAGGTACTTCTGCGCCCGGTAGGAACGGCGCATCGCCGCGAGCACCCGATCGGAACCGGACTGCAGTGGCATGTGCAGTGCCGGGCAGACATTCCGGGTCTGCGCCATGGCGTCGATGACGTCGTCGGTGAACTCCGCGGGATGCGGGGAGGTGAACCGCACCCGTTCCAGACCCTCGATGTCGCCGCAGGACCGCAGCAGCGAGGCGAATGCTCCGCGGTCGCGGGGGATGTCGGAGTCGGCGAAGGACACCCCGTAGGCGTTGACGTTCTGACCCAGCAGGGTGACTTCCAGAACACCCTGATCGACCAGCGAGCGGACCTCGGTCAGGATGTCAGCGGGCGGGCGATCCAACTCGCGGCCCCGCAACGCCGGCACGATGCAGAACGTGCAGGTGTTGTTGCAGCCGACCGAGATGGAAACCCACGCCGCATAGGCGGATTCGCGGGCGGCGGGCAGCGTGGAGGGAAATTCCCGCAGCGCCTCGGCGATCTCGACCTGGGCGGTTCGGTTGTGGCGGGCGCGCTCCAGCAATGCCGGCAACGAGCCGATGTTGTGGGTGCCGAAGACCACGTCGACCCAGGGCGCCCGAGCCAGCACCGCGTCGCGGTCCTTCTGGGCGAGGCACCCGCCGACAGCGATCTGCATGTCGGGGTCGGCCTGCTTGCGCGGAGCCAGGTGGCTGAGATTGCCGTACAACTTGTTGTCGGCGTTCTCCCGCACCGCGCAGGTGTTGAACACCACCACGTCGGCGTCAGTGCCCTCCGGGGCGCGGCAGTAGCCGGCGGTCTCCAGCAGGCCGGCGAGGCGCTCGGAGTCATGCACATTCATCTGGCAGCCGTAGGTGCGGACCTGGTAGGTGCGCGCCGACGACGAGGGATCCTCCTCGCCCGCGCTCTGGTGCAGCACCGATGTCACCCGATCATCGTACGGATACGCGGAGATCGGCACGGACGGTGACGGGTGGGTAAGGTCTGGCTCATGGGTGGCGGCGGGGCGGTTCCGATGATCTCGCTCAAGGGAGTCAACAAGCACTTCGGGGCCCTGCACGTGCTGCGAGACATTGATCTGGACGTTCAGCGCGGCCAGGTCGTGGTGGTGCTGGGACCGTCGGGGTCGGGGAAGTCCACGCTGTGCCGGACTATAAACCGGCTGGAGACCGTCGATTCCGGGACCATCGCCATCGACGGCGAGCTGGTGCCCGCTGAGGGCCGCAAGCTGGCGCGCCTGCGATCCGAGGTGGGCATGGTGTTCCAGTCGTTCAACCTTTTCGCCCACAAGAGCATCCTGGAAAACGTGATGCTGGCGCCGGTCAAGGTCCGCAAACTGTCCCAGAGCCAGTCAAGGGAGCAGGCGATGGCGCTGCTGGAGCGGGTCGGGGTTGCTAACCAGGCTCAGAAATATCCGGCTCAGTTGTCGGGCGGCCAACAACAGCGGGTTGCCATCGCCCGCTCGCTGGCCATGGAACCGAAGGTGATGTTGTTCGACGAGCCGACCAGCGCGCTGGATCCGGAGATGATCAACGAGGTGCTCTCGGTGATGACGTCGCTGGCCGCCGACGGAATGACGATGGTGGTGATCACCCACGAGATGGGCTTCGCCCGGCGGGCCGCGGACCGGGTGGTGTTCATGTCCGACGGTGCGATCGTCGAGGACGCC
>CAXNJA010000070.1:0-12943 GCA_964202555.1 Mycobacterium sp. | reverse complement strand
TGTTCTCGGCGACCATGCCGGACCCGATCATCACCCTGGCCCGCACCTTCATGAACCAGCCCACCCACATCCGCGCCGAGGGCGTGCAAGGGTCGGCCACCCACGAAACCACCGAGCAGTTCGCCTACCGAGCGCACGCGCTGGACAAGATCGAGATGGTGGCGCGCATCCTGCAGGCCGAAGGCCGCGGCGCCACAATGGTTTTCACCCGCACCAAGCGCACCGCCCAGAAGGTGTGCGACGAGTTGGCTGAGCGCGGCTTCAAGGTCGGCGCGGTGCACGGCGACCTGGGCCAGATCGCCCGGGAGAAGGCGCTCAAAGGGTTCCGCACCGGTGAGGTCGACGTGCTGGTGGCCACCGATGTCGCGGCCCGAGGCATTGACATCGATGACATCACCCATGTCATCAACTATCAGATCCCCGAGGACGAGCAGGCCTACGTGCACCGGATCGGCCGCACCGGCCGCGCCGGCAAGACCGGGATCGCCATCACCCTGGTCGACTGGGACGAACTCGAGCGCTGGTCGATGATCGACAAGGCACTCAAGCTGGACTGCCCCGACCCGTCGGAGACCTACTCCACCTCGCCGCACTTCTACGCCGAACTCGGCATCCCGGCCGAGGCCGGGGGTGCGATCGGCGCCGCCCGCAAGCGTCCGGAGTCCCGGGGCTCCAAGGACAGGGACTCCAAGGGCAGCACCCGGGTCAGCTCGACCGACTCCAAGACCGACCGGCCCACCCGCACCCGTTCGCGTCAGCGCACCCGCGGCGGCGGGCAGGACGGCAACGGACACCCCGAAAACGGTGCAGCACAACAGGATTCCGCAGATTCCTCGGAGTCTGTAACAGCGGGCGAGGGCTCCTCGGCCGGCCGGCGCCGGCGTCGTCGCCGTGGACCCCGCAAGGCCGCTGAGGCCGGAGCCACCTCCAACTAGCCACAATGATCCGACCGGAGCGCCGCACCAAAGGTGACCTCATCGCCGCGGCGGCGATAGCCGCTGTGGTGCTACTGGTCATCGCGACCTTCTGGTGGCGCAGCTCCGAGCGCGCCACGATCAGCCGTCCGGCGACTGCACCGGCGCCGAGCAGCACCGCGGCCGACGCAGTGCCCCCGTCGCTGACGCAGCGCTGGACCGCGGCCAGCGGGCGGACCCTGTCGCCCATCCTGGTGGGCGCCACCGTGATCACCGGCGACGGTCGCACCATGGCCGGCCTCGATCCGCAGACCGGCCAGCTTCGCTGGAGCTACGCCCGCGACACCGACCTGTGCGGGGTGTCCCACGTCTACGAACTGGCCGTCGCCGTCTACCCCGATGACCGTGGCTGCGGTCAGGTCAGCGGCATCAAAGCCGCCACCGGCCAACGCGGCCCGACCCGCACCAGTTACGCCGACGAGGTGGTGGTGCTCAGCTCCGACGCCAACGCGGTGCTCTCGGCCGGTGCGACCCGGCTGGAGCTGTGGCGCTCGGATCTGGTCCGGATGCTGTCCTACGGCGAGATCGACGCCCCGGTCAAACCGGTCAACACCAAGCTCGGCGAGGGCTGTGCGCTGATGTCGGCGGCGGCCAGCGAAAGCGCGGTCAGCGTTCTGGAGGCCTGCCGCGACGAGAAGGACCTGCGGCTGACGCTGCTCAAACCGGGCAAGGAAGAAGACGAGCCCGAACTGAAGAAGATCCCGCTGGCCGGAGTGGCCATCGACGCCGAGGCGCGGGTGCTGACGGTGGCCGGCACCACCACCGCGGTGTTCGTGCCGACTCCCCGCCCGGAGGTGGTGGTCTACGACGACACCGGCTCCAAGGTGTCGGGCACGCTTCTTCCCGCTCCGCCCGCGCTGACCTCCACCCTGCCCGCGCTGACCCGTGCCGGCGACACGATCACCTGGTGGACCGGCAGCGCCGTGATGGTCTTCGACACCAAGATGGGCTACCGCTACACCCTCGATTCCGCCGACCGGCTGGCACCGCTGGGCCCGGCCACCATGATGGCCGGGCGGCTGCTGGTGCCGGTCACCGACGGCCTGGCCGTGTTCAACCCGAGCGACGGTGCCTTTGAGCGGACCATCCCGCTGAGCCACCCCGGCGGCACCGGGCCGGTCATTCCGGCGGTCAGCGGGCCGGTGGTGATCGAGCAGCGCGGGGCCACGCTGGTCGGCTTCGGGCCCTAAAGCAACCCCGGACGCGGCCACGTACGGTGGGATTCAGGAATCGCGTCGCACCGCGGCAAGGGGGCAGTCATGGGAACGCGCGCATTAGTGGGATTCGACGGATCGATCGCCGCTGCAGCGGCCCTCGAGGCGGCGGCGCTGTTGCTGCCCGACGTCCACGGCTGGATCACCTATCTGTGGGTCCCGCCCTTCACCGGCGATCGGGTCGGCCGCCGGTTGCGCGAGCAGTACGGCAACGTCAATGACCTGATCGAGGCGGTGGAGCGGGAAGGCGCGTTCGAGGCGCAGCGGATCATGGCGATGGGGGTGGGCCTGGCCCGGGCCGCCGGCTGGGAGGCCGAACCGCTACTCGAGCAGACTTACGGCGCCGAGGGGACAGCGCTCGTGCAGGCCGCCGAGAAGGTGGAGGCCGACGTGGTGATCCTCGGTTCCCGCGGCCTCGGCGGCACCGACGCGATCCTGGGCAGCGTGTCGGACATGGTGGTGCACTACTGCTCGCGTCCGGTCCTGGTGGTGCCGCATCCGCTTTTGTCGACGGAGTTCGACAGTCTTGCCGCCGGGCCGGTGATGGTGGGCTGGGACGGATCAGCCGGCGCCGAAGCCGCCCTGGCCGCCGCCGGGCAGATCTTTCGGGGACGAGACATCGTCGCCCTCTCCGTCGAGGACGGTGCTGACGGGCCGCCGCCACCGGCGGACCCCGGCGTCACCCACACCCACGTCCGGCCGACCGGCGGGCGGCGTGACCGCGGAGTCGCCGCCTCGATGGCGGCGGCGGCCGCCGACCACGGCGCCGCGGCGGTCGTGGTGGGATCCCGCGGACGTTCGGCCGCGCGGGAGATCATTGTGGGCAGCGTGGCGATGAGCATGCTGCACAACAGCCACCGGCCCGTCATGGTGGTACCCGGCCCGAGCCGCAAGAGTTAGGACACCGGCCCCTGCGACATCCATCCCGGCACACGGCAGGTGGAGAATCGACTGATGGGTCCTGCTGTTCTCGCCGACGGCGTGCTGGTGCTGCACGGGCTGTTCATCGTGTGGGCCGCCGTGGGCGCGCTGGCGGTGTGGCGGTGGCCGAGGCTGGCGTTGCTGCATCTGCCGGCCCTGGCGTGGGCGGTGTGGATCGAGGCCTCCGGCGGGGTGTGCCCGCTGACCCCGCTGGAGAACTCGCTGCGCCGCGCGGCCGGGCAAGCCGGCTACAGCGGCGGGTTCATCGACCATTACCTCGGCGGGATCATCTACCCCGCCGGGCTGACCCGTCAGACGCAGTGGCTGGTGGCCGGTGCGCTGCTGCTGATCAACCTGGTCGGCTACGGACTGATGATCAGGCGGGCTAGGCGTCGGGGGTGAACGTCGGCAGCGCCTTGCCGGACTTCCAGTACTTGAGCAGGCTCTTGGCCAACTCCCGGTAGGCGATCGCGCCCTTGTTCTTCTTGCCCGACAGCACCGAGGACCCCGAGGCGCTGGCCTCGGCGAAGCGCACCGTTCGCGGGATCGGCGGCGACAGCACCGGCAGGTCGTAGCGGTCGGCCACGTCGAACAGCACGTCGCGGCTGTGGGTGGTGCGCGAATCGAACAAGGTGGGCAGCGCACCGAGCAGGGTCAGCTTGGGGTTGGTGATCTGCTGCACGTCGGCGACGGTGCGCAGGAACTGGCCCACCCCGCGGTGCGCCAAGGTCTCGCACTGCAACGGCACGATCACCTCGTCGGCGGCGGTCAGGCCGTTGAGCGTCAGCACGCCCAGCGACGGCGGGCAGTCGATGATGACCACGTCGAAGCGGTGCTCGGCGGTGGCGGTATCCGATGTCGCCGGCCCAGCGGCTCCGGAAAGCTTGTCCAGCGCCCGCTTGAGCGCGTACTCCCGCCCGGCCCGCATCAGCAGCATGGCCTCGGCTCCGGCCAGGTCGATGTTGGCCGGCAGCAGTTCCATCCCCTCCGGGGTGACGACCAGCGCCGCGTCGGGCTCGACCTCGCCGAGCAGCACGTCGTGCACCGACACCGCCAACTTGTCCGGATCGCTGCCCAGCGAGAAGCTCAGACACCCCTGCGGGTCGAGGTCTACCAGCAGCACCCGTTTGCCCTCGCCGACCATCGCCGCCCCCAGCGAGGCAACCGTGGTCGTCTTGGCCACCCCGCCCTTCTGATTGGCCACTGCCAGCACTCTCACGTCGACCATCCTGTCAGGTCGGGCAGAATCAGTGGACGTGAGTGTCGGCAATCATCGGTTGGTCCTTCTCCGGCACGGTGAAACGGAGTGGTCCCGCGACCGCAAACACACCAGCAGCACCGACCTGGACCTCACCGAGCACGGCCGGGAGCAGGCCAAACGGGCCGCCGCCACGCTGGCCCGACTGGAGCTGGACAACCCGCTGGTGATCAGCAGCCCGCGCAAGCGTGCGGTGGCCACCGCGGAGTTGGCCGGACTGACCGTCGATGAGGTCTCCCCGCTGCTGGTGGAGTGGGACTACGGCGACTACGAGGGCCTGACCACCCACGAGATCCGCACCCAGACGCCGGGCTGGCTGCTGTGGACCTACGGCTGCCCGGGCGGGGAGAGCGTGGACCAGGTCAGCATGCGCGCCGATCAGGCGGTGGCCTATGCGCTCGACCAGATGGGTGAGCGTGACGTGGTGTTCGTCAGCCACGGTCACTTCTCCCGGTCGGTGATCACCCGCTGGGTGGAACAGCCGCTGCGCGAAGGCGCCCGCTACGGATTCGGCACCGCGGCGGTGTCGGTGTGCGGGTTCGAGTACGGGCTGCGTCAACTTTCGGCGCTCGGCCTGATCAGCCAGTGATTTCCTTCGCGCTGACCGGGCCTGCCGGAACCGTTGTCGCCGAGGGCATCACAACCACCTACGACGACGTCGCCGCCGCGGCGGCCGCCCTACGGCACGGTTCGGCCGATCTGGTGGTGGGGGCGCTGCCGTTCGATGTGCGCCGTCCGGCGGCGTTGTTGACGCCGGCGCGGGTGGGCAACACCCTGCCGCCCGCACCGGGCACTCGGCTGCCGGCGGTGCGGATCGCCGAGACGCTGCCCGATCCGGCTGCGCACCGGGCCCGGGTCGAGAAGGCGTTGCAGCAGCTGCGCGAGCCGCAGAACCCTTTGCAGAAAGCGGTTTTGGCGCGCGCCCTGCGACTGGTGGCCGACCGGGACATCGACCCGTTGGTGCTGCTGCACCGGCTGATCGACGCCGACGCCGAGGCCAGCGCCTACCTGGCCGACCTCTCCCCCGCGGGACCGGAGTACACCGGTGCGGTGCTGGTGGGGGCGAGCCCGGAGCTGCTGGTGGCACGCGACGGCGACCAGGTGACCTGTCAGCCGTTCGCCGGGTCCGCCCCGCGATCGACCGACCCCGGCACCGATGCGGCCAACGCTGCCGCACTTGCGGATTCGGCGAAGAACCGCCACGAGCACCAACTCGTGGTCGACACCATGCGCGCGGGCCTGGCCCCGCTGTGCGCCGACCTGGATGTGGCCGACGAACCGCAGCTGAGCCGCACCGCCGCGCTGTGGCATCTGAGCACGCCGATCCGGGGCACGCTGCGCGAAACATCAACGACCGCTTTGGATCTGGCACTGGCGCTGCACCCCACCCCGGCGGTGGGCGGGGTGCCGACCGCCGCGGCGGTGGACCTGATCGCCGAACTGGAGGGTGACCGCGGTTTCTACGCCGGCGCGGTCGGCTGGTGCGACGCCCGCGGTGACGGCCGCTGGGTGGTGGCCATCCGCGGTGCGCAACTGTCCGCCGACCGGCGCGGCGCGCTGGCCCAGGCCGGGGGCGGGATCGTCGCCGAGTCCGATCCCGACGAGGAAGTCGCCGAGACGACGGTGAAGTTCCGCACCATCCTCTCGGCACTGGGCGTCGACCCGTGAGGATCCGCCTCGCCCGGCCCGGTGACGAGGCCGACATCGTCGCGATGATCCACGAACTGGCCGAGTTTGAGCGCGCCCCCGAACAGTGCACGGTGACCGAAAGTCAGATCACCACAGCACTTTTCGGCGAAGACCCCCACACAGCGGTAGCGTCGTGCCACCTCGCCGAGATCGACGGCGCCACCGCGGCGATGGCGCTGTGGTTCCGTAACTTCTCCACCTGGGACGGCGTGGCAGGAATCCACCTGGAGGATTTGTATGTGCGGCCGCAGTTCCGCCGGCGCGGACTGGCCCGGGGGTTGCTGTCGACCCTGGCCGAGGTGTGTGTGCAGAACAACTACAGCCGGCTGAGTTGGGCGGTGCTGGACTGGAACGCCGACGCGATCGCGCTGTACGACGCCGTCGGCGGGCGGGGCATGCCGGAGTGGATCGCCTACCGGGTGTCCGGCCCGGAATTGTCCGCGCTCGCCGAGTCCTGAGAATCCGACATCCAGTGCACGGTGGCGGGGCTGAACAGCAGCACCAGGATGCCCACGGCCACCGCGGCGACCAGGATGGCGTAGGGCCACCGGTGTGAACCCACCCCGGCGTACCAACTGACCGGCAGCAGCAGCATCTGGGTGTAGATCGCGATGCCGCGGCCCCAGCGTCGTCCGGTCCACAGCGCCCAGGCGGCGGTCAGCACACCGGCACCCAAGAGCCCGAACCACGCCGCGTTACCGAAGCCGTTGACGATGTGCTGGTCGGCGCCACGCAGTCGGCGGATCACGAACAGGGCTGCCGCGATGATCCCTGCGGCGCCCTCCAGTGCGACCAGCACGGCGGCCCGCCGAACGCTTACCGGGGTCATGCGTCGGGGACCCGGCTGCTGATCCGCTGCAGCACAGCGGTGGCGATCCGGTCGGAGTCGCCGAACCGGAGGGCGTTGACGCCGATCAGCGCCGACCCGGCGGCGCGGTAGAGGGTGGAGCACTGCGCCTGGCACAACGCGAAGGTGTCCTGGTCGAGCACCTGCGTCGTGACCGCCAGATCGGGCACCTGCAGATCCGAGCAGGCCTTGAGCGCCGACCCCAGTGTGGTCAGCGCCGCGCGGGCCGAGCGGGAATCCGGGTACACCGCGACGGCCTGGGTGACGGCCCGGTCCGCGGGCCCGGCGAAGGTCACCGACCGGAAATCGGTGAAGCCGGGGCCGAACGCAACGTCCTGGTTGAACACGGCGTGGCACTGACTGGGGTACTGGGCGTCGAACTGGTGCTGACCGCCGGGTGCATCCAGCAGCGGCCCGGGCGTCAGGTCGGCGTTGCCGGCGATCGCACGGACGTCTTCGACACTGAGCACCAGGGGGTCTGCGGCCCCCGGGTCGGCCCCGGCGACCGGCGCGGCGACGAGGGCACAACCGGCGAGCAAAGCCGTGGCTGCCAAGAGTTCACGCATACCCGCCACATTAGGCTTACCGCTCGTGCGCGCCGTGCTGATCGTCAACCCCAACGCCACCTCCACCACGCCGGCCGGCCGCGATCTTCTGGCGCACGCCCTGGAAAGCCGCGTCGAACTGGTCGTCGAGCACACCGACCGGCCGGGCCATGCCGTGGAAATCGCCGAGGCCGCCAAGCGGGACGGCATGGACGTGATCATCGTGCACGGGGGCGACGGCACGGTGAACGAAGTGGTCAACGGCCTGTTGGGCCGGCCCGGGGCCGGGCGCCCGGCGCCCGACACGCTACCGGCCGTCGCGGTGGTGCCCGGCGGGGCGGCCAACGTGTTCGCCCGCGCGCTGGGGATCAGTGCGGACCCGATCGAGGCCACTAATCAGCTGGTTGACCTGCTCGACAGCTACCGCCGCGGCGGGTCGTGGCGGCACATCGGGCTGATGGACTGCGGGGAGATTTGGGCGGTGTTCACCGCCGGAATGGGCGTTGACGCCGACGTGGTGGCGGCCGTGGAGGCCCAACGCGCCAAGGGCCGCAAGGTCACCGCGGCCCGCTACATCCGCATCGGGACGCGGGAGATGCTGCTCAATGTCCGCGCCGAACCCGCGCTGACCCTGCATCTGCCCGGCCGGGAGCCGATCAGCGGGGTGTATTTCGCGTTCGTCTCCAACGCCAGTCCATGGACTTACGCCAACGCCCGGCCGATCTACACCAATCCGGACACCACCTTCGACGGTGGACTAGGGGTTTTCGCCGTCACCACCATGAACGTCCTCACCAATCTGCGCGTGGTGCGCCGGATGTGGTCCAAGAACGCCGACATCAAGGGTTCGGGCCTGATCCGCGAGGACGACCTGCCGTGGGTCCGGATCACCGCCGAACGTCCGATCGCCTGCCAGGCTGACGGCGATTACCTGGGCTTACGTACTGAGATGCTGTTCACATCGGTGCCCAACGCCCTGGCCGTGGTGGCACCGACCCCCCTGTCATAGCGCTCGTACCCGGTGGGTATGCTGCCCTCAACGGAAGCTCACCTGGGGGTTCGACCCTTGCGGGCAGTGACATTGCCCACGGTTCGTCAAAGTTCTATTGACATCCGCTGTGGCTGTGGAACCATCTTGGTAACAGTGCAACAACATTTGTGTGAGCACCGGTTAACAGCCTCGGCTAGTGGGCATGACCCCTTTCCTTGGTGCGCACACACTAGTTAAGGAGTAGCGACACATGGATTGGCGTCACAATGCTGTCTGTCGGGACGAGGATCCGGAGTTGTTCTTCCCGGTCGGGAATAGCGGCCCGGCCCTGGCCCAGATCGCCGATGCGAAGCTGGTGTGCAACCGGTGCCCGGTGACCACCGAGTGCCTGAGCTGGGCATTGGAGTCGGGTCAGGATGCCGGCGTGTGGGGCGCCATGAGCGAGGACGAGCGTCGCGCACTCAAGCGCCGCAACGCCCGCACCCGGGCCCGCTCCGGCGTCTGAGTAAAAACTCCAGCTGAGGCCCCGGCATCTGCCGGGGCCTCAGTTTTTTGCTGTGGGCCTCCCCCGGAGCCTCTCCCGGAGCCTCCCCCCGAGCCTCCCCCGGGTTCCCGCCCGGCTAGTTCCCGCCCGCCCGGGCCCCGCTCGTGCGCCGGCCGATCGGGACGCTGAGCACCACATCGGTGCCGCCGCCGGGCGCGGGGCGCATCTGCAGTGAACCGTCGAGTTCGGCGGAGACCAGGGTGCGCACGATCTGCAGACCCAGCCGGTCGGAGGCCTCCACGCTGAACTCAGCGGGCAGGCCGCGGCCGTCGTCGTGGACCACGATGTCCAGCGACCGGGCCGAGCGCTGCGACCGGATCACCACCCGGCCCTGTTTGTCGGCGGTGTCGCAGGGCTGGGAAAACCCATGCTGGATGGCGTTCTGCACCAGTTCGGTGATCACCATGACCAGCGCGGTGGCCCGGTCGGCGTCGAGCACCCCCAAGGCGCCCTCCCGGTGGATCCGGATCGGGGTGTCCAGCCGGGCGACGTCATTCATCACCGGCAGGATCCGGTCGATGACCTCGTCGAGGTTGACCTCCTCGTCGACCGACATCGACAGCGCCTCATGCACGTGGGCGATCGCGGCCACCCGCCGCACCGACTCCAGCAGGGCGTGATTGCACTCCTCGTTGGTGGTGCGCCGGGCCTGAAGCCGCAGCAGCGCCGCGACGGTCTGCAGATTGTTCTTCACCCGATGGTGGATCTCGCGGATGGTGGCGTCCTTGGACAGCAGCGCGCGGTCGCGGCGCTTGACCTCGGTGACGTCGCGGACCAGCACCGCCGCCCCGGCCGGCGTGCCGCCGACCACTAGGGGCAGGGTGCGCAGCAGCACGGTGGCCCCGCCGGCGTCGACCTCCAGTCGCATGCCCGCACCGCCGGCCACCGAGGCGCCGACGTGCTCGGCGAGTTCGTGGGCCTCGAAGGGATCAGAGATCAGCGGGCGGGTGATCGCCACCAGGTTGTCGCCCTCCAACTCCGCGGTCAAGCCCATCCGGTGGTAGGCCGACAGCGCGTTGGGACTGGCGTAGCTGACCACGCCGTCGACATCCAGGCGGATGAAACCGTCACCGACCCGGGGGCTGGACCGGGAGATGGCCTGATCGCCGACATTGGGGAAAGTCCCTTCGGCGACCATATCCAAAAGCTTTGCGGCGCAATCCAAGTAGGCCTCCTCCAGCCGCGAGGAGGTGCGCCTGCCGTCGCCGGCGGTCTGGTGGGTGAGCCACGCAACCACCTCCCCGTGGTAGCGCACCGGCACCGCCCCCGGCACGGACTCCTCGGCCACGACGGTGCCGACCGCGTCGGCGACCAGCAGGGTGGAAGCGGTGTTGGGCCGGCACTGTGCGACGCACACCAACTCGCCGTCATCACGGGGCACCCACATCAGGAAGTCCCCGAAGGACAGGTCGGCCAGCAGCTGCCACTCCCCGACTACCGCGTGCAGATGGTCGACCGCCCAGCCGGGCAGCAGGGTGTGCTCGGCGAGCAGATCACCGAGGGTCGACACGGGCGCTCAAGAATCAGTCGATGACGGCGATCAGGTGGCCGGCCTGGATCACATCGCCGACGGCCACGTTGACCTCGGTGACGGTTCCGGCGGCCTCGGCCAGCACCGGGATCTCCATTTTCATCGACTCGAGCAGCACCAGGGTGTCACCGGGGCCGATCTGGTCGCCTCTGCCGACCACGACCTCCAGCACACTGGCCACGATCTCAGCGCGCACTTCCTCGGCCATGCCTCTATCGAACCACAACACCGGGTGACCGGCGCCGGTGGCCGCCGTGAGACAATGGGTGCAATCAAAACCGCGGCCGAGTGGCTCAAGCGGTGACCATTCCAAGGAGGAATCCTCATGGCGAAGCGTGGGCGTAAGAAGCGCGACCGCAAGCACAGCAAGGCCAACCACGGCAAGCGGCCCAACGCCTGACGGGCGCTGCTAGAACCCCCGCCGGATGATCGTCGTGCGGCTGATCTGCAGGCGGACCCGCTCCACCAGGTAGGACGGGGCCTGTTCGCCACTGCATTTGGTGGCGATCAAGGTCTTGATCCGTTCCTCCACGCCGTAACGGCGCAGGCAGGCGGGGCAATGGTCGAGGTGATGACGCAGCCGGTCGCGCTCGGCGTCGTCGACCTCACCGTCGAGCAGTGCCCACACCTCCCGGATGACCACCGCGCAGTCGGTGTGCCCGGGGTCCGGGTCGGCCGTCCCACCTTCCGTCCCACCTTCGGCGCCATCCTCGACCGTCACGGCGTGAGCTCCTCGTCCTCGGTGGCGTCATCCCGGCCGCGGAGGAAACCGCGGTCCCTGGCGACGTCGGTGAGCAGTCCGCGCAACTGTCGGCGGCCGCGGTGCAGCCGCGACATCACCGTCCCGATCGGCGTCTCCATGATCTCGGCGATCTCCTTATAGGGCAGGCCCTCGACGTCGGCTAGGTACACCGCGAGCCGGAACTCTTCTGGTAACGCCTGGAGCGCCTCTTTGATTTCACTATCCGCAAGATTTTCCAAAGCCTCCACCTCCGCCGAGCGCAATCCGGTGGAGGTGTGCTCGGCATTGGCGGCCAATTGCCAGTCGGTGATCTCGTCGGTCGGGTACTCCGCGGGCTGTCGCTGCTTCTTGCGGTAGTTGTTGATGTAGGTGTTGGTCAGGATGCGGTACAGCCAGGCCTTGAGGTTGGTGCCCTCCCGAAACGACCGGAACCCCGCGTAGGCCTTGACCATGGTTTCCTGCACCAGGTCCTCGGCGTCGGCGGGATTGCGGGTCATCCGCAGCGCACCGCCGTACAGCTGATTCATCAGCGGGATGGCGTCGCGTTCGAACCGGGCCGTGAGTTCGGCGTCGGACTCCTGCACGGAGTCTTTGATATCGGTCATTGGGTCCTGATCCTATGGGACGCAGATTGTCTGCGTGCTTCTCCATTGGACGGATGAAATAGGCTCGGCGCATGGCAGCCTCATCGGGATTCTCCGGCAAGACCCTGTTCATCTCCGGCGCGAGCCGCGGCATCGGCCTGGAGATCGCCAAGCGGGTGGCCGCCGACGGCGCCAACGTGGCGCTGGTGGCGAAAACCACCGAACCGCACCCCAAGCTGCCCGGCACCATCTACACCGCCGCGGCGGAGATCGAGGAGGCCGGCGGGCAGGCCCTGCCGATCGTCGGCGACATCCGCGACGGCGACTCGGTGGCTTCGGCGGTCGCCAAGACCATCGAGCAGTTCGGCGGCATCGACATCTGCGTCAACAACGCCAGCGCGATCAACCTGGGCTCCATCGAGGACGTGCCGCTGAAACGGTTCGACCTGATGAACGGGATCCAGGTGCGCGGCACCTACGCCGTCTCCCAGGCCTGCATCCCGCACATGAAGGGCCGGGACAACCCGCACATCCTCACCCTGTCCCCGCCGATCCGGATGGAGGCCAAGTGGCTGACGCCGACGCCGTACATGATGGCCAAGTACGGGATGACGTTGTGCGCCTTGGGGATCGCTGAAGAGATGCGCGATGCGGGTATCGCGTCGAACACGCTGTGGCCGCGCACCATGGTGGCCACCGCAGCCGTGCAGAACCTGCTCGGTGGCGAGGAGTCGATGAAGCGCTCCCGCAAGCCGGCGGTGTACGCCGACGCCGCCTACGCCGTGCTCAGCCGCCCGGCCCGGGAGTTCACCGGGCAGACGCTGCTGTGCGAGGACGTGCTGCTGGACAGCGGCGTGACCGACCTGTCGGTATATGACTGCGTGCCCGGCTCCGAACTCGGCGTCGACCTGTGGGTGGACAGCGCCAACCCGCCGGGCTACCGGCAGCCCTGACTTAGCGCTTGATGCCCAGCCGGCGCCAGCCGTGCGCCCCGAAGGCCCGCATCGCGGCCGCCGCGAACTGCGCCTGCTTCTTCGACGCCGAGTACCACAGCATCTCCGACTTCTGGGTGGGCAGCCGCGGCGAGGAGATCCCCTGCTGAC
>CAXNJA010000069.1:0-13330 GCA_964202555.1 Mycobacterium sp. | reverse complement strand
CTGCAGGCGCAGTGGTGGTGACACCCGGAAGACCGACAGCGGCCGTGGGTTTGACCGCACCCCAACCGAGCCACCCGAAAAGCAGTGGGATGAGCAGCAGGCCCAGCAGCCAACCCCAACCCGGTGAACGCCGGTAGTAGCGCGACTCCCTGCGCCACTGCGTTGCGGTGGCACTGGCACCGGCCCGCGCGTCCTCGGAACCCTTCATCGGTTCCCCTCCTCCGACGGTGAGCCTGCCCGGTTAACGCACACCGAGCAGGTCGATGACGAAAATCAGCGTCTTGCCGGACAGTCGATGCCCGGCGCCGGCCGGCCCGTAGGCGAGTTCGGGCGGAATCACCAGTTGCCGGCGCCCGCCGACCCGCATGCCGGGGATGCCGTCCTGCCAACCCTGAATGAGGCCGCGCAGCGGGAAGGAGATGGATTCACCGCGGTTCCAGGAACTGTCGAATTCCTCCCCGGTATCGAACTCGACTCCCAGGTAGTGCACGTCGACGCTGTCACCGGGCTTGGCTTCCGGGCCCTCACCGACGACGAGGTCGGTGATGACCAGTTCGGTGGGCGCCGGCCCGGCGGGAAATTCAATCTCGGGTTTAGTTGCCACCGCATAACCGTAACCTCTGCATCGGTTAGCCCCGCGGAGGAGGTCCAGCGCTACCTAAGCTGAGGCATGGCGACTGCGTCTCATCCCAATCAGGGCGCCCATCACAATCACCGCGCTGACACCTTTGATGCCGTCGTCGTCGGCGGCGGACACAACGGCCTGGTCGCCGCGGCGTACCTAGCCCGGGCCGGCTTGGGCGTCCTGGTTCTGGAGAAGGCCCGCGAGGTCGGCGGCGCAGCCGTGTCGGCGCCGGCCTTCGAGGGGGTGCAAGCCCGACTGTCCCGCTACGCCTACCTCGTCAGCCTGCTCCCGGCCCGCATCTGTGAGGATCTCGGCGCCCGGGTGCACCTGGCCCGGCGCCGCTACGCCTCCTACACACCCGACCCCGCCGACGGCGGCCGCAGCGGACTGCTGATCGGCCCGCGCTCGACATTCGCGGCGGTCGGGGCGCAGTCCGACGAGGCCGGCTTCGTCGACTTCTACCGACGCGTGCGCACCGTCACCGAGGTGCTGTGGCCGACCCTCCTGGAGCCGCTGCTCCGGCGCTCCGAAGCCCGACGTCAGGTAGTCGCCGCCGGCGGGCCGGATGCGGCCGCGACGTGGGACGCCCTGATGGTCGAGCCGGTCGGCTCGGCCATCACCGACGCCGTCCACAGCGACCTGGTTCGCGGGGTGATGGCCACCGATGCGTTGATCGGAACCTTCGCCCGCCTCGATGACACCTCCCTGGACCAGAACATCTGTTTGCTCTACCACCTCCTCGGCGGCGGAACCGGCACCTGGGACGTGCCGGTGGGCGGGATGGGTTCGGTGTCCGGTGCACTGGCGGCGGCCGCATCGGCGTACGGCGCGCAGATCCTGACCGGCGCCGAGGTGGTGGCCGTGACTCCCGACGGTGAGGTGCGCTACCGGGTCGGTGACGACGAGCACCGGGTCCGCGGCGAGCATGTTCTGGCCGGTGTCACCCCGGCGGTATTGGCCGGGCTGCTGGGCGAACCGGAACCCGAGTTGGCGCAGGGCGCCCAGGTGAAGGTGAATCTGATGCTGCGCCGATTGCCGCGACTGCGTGACGCGGGCGTCGCCGCGGAGCACGCGTTCGGGGGAACGTTCCACATCAATGAGACCTGGTCGCAACTCGACGCCGCCTACACCGTCGCGGATTCCGGCGGGTTGCCTGACCCGCTGCCCTGCGAGATCTACTGCCACTCCCTGACCGATCCCAGCATCCTGTCTGCTGATCTTCGCAGTACCGGGGCGGCGACTCTGACGGTGTTCGGACTGCATGTGCCGCACCGGCTGCAGTCCGCCGACCCCGATGGAATGCGGCAACGTCTCACCGGAGCAGTGCTGAATTCGCTGAACTCCGTTCTGGCAGAACCGGTTCAGGAGGTACTGATGACCGATTCGAACGGACGCCCATGCGTGGAGACCAAGACCACCGTCGATCTGCAGGCCAGTCTCGGGCTGACCGCTGGCAACATCTTCCACGGCGGGTTGCAGTGGCCATTCGCCGAGGACGACGACCCGCTGGACACCCCAGCCCGGCGGTGGGGCGTAGCCACCGCGCACGATCGAATCCTGTTGTGCGGCTCGGGTGCCCGCCGCGGCGGCGCGGTGTCCGGAATCGGCGGCCATAACGCCGCCATGGCGGTACTCGCGCCCTGAAGAAAACCCGGAGAGGGTTAACGGCCGCCGAGGGTGGTGTAGTCGCGTTCGCCGTAACCGGTGTAGATCTGCCGCGGCCGGCCGATCTTGTTGGGCTCCTCGTGCATCTCGCGCCAGTGCGCGATCCAGCCGGGCAACCGGCCCAGTGCGAACAGCACCGTGAACATCCGCGTCGGGAAGCCCATGGCCCGGTAGATCACCCCGGTGTAGAAATCCACGTTGGGGTACAGCTTGCGCTCGACGAAGAAGTCGTCAGTCAGCGCCGCCTCTTCCAGCGATTTGGCGATGTCGAGCAGTTCGTCGTCGCCGCCGAGCTTGCCGAGGATCTTGTCGGCCTGCTCCTTGACGATCCGCGCTCGCGGGTCGTAGTTCTTATAGACCCGGTGGCCGAATCCCATCAGCTTGACGCCGTCCTCGCGGTTTTTGACCTTGCGGACGAACTCCTGGACGTCACCTCCGGAGAGCCGGATCTTCTCCAGCATTTCCAGCACCGACTGGTTAGCGCCGCCGTGCAGCGGACCCCACAGCGCATTGATACCGCCGGAGATGGAGGTGAACAGGTTGGCCTGCGATGAGCCGACCAGCCGCACCGTCGAGGTGGAGCAGTTCTGCTCGTGGTCGGCGTGCAGGATCAGCAGCATGTCCAGTGCCCGGACGATCTCGGGGTCGGGTACATACGGCTCGGACGGCAGCCCGAAGGTCATCCGCAGGAAGTTCTCCACCAGACTCAGCGAGTTGTCCGGGTACAGGAAGGGCTGGCCGACGGACTTCTTGTAGGAGTAAGCCGCGATCGTCGGCAGCTTGGCCAGCAGCCGGATCGTCGACAATTCGACCTGCTTGTGATCCAGGGGATCCAGCGAATCCTGGTAGTAGGCGCTGAGCGCGTTGACCGCGCTGGACAGCACCGGCATCGGGTGGGCGTTGCGCGGGAAGCCGTCGAAGAACCGCTTGAGATCCTCGTGCAGCAGGGTGTGCCGCTGGATTTTGGTGGTGAAAGCCTCCAGCTGGGCGGACGTCGGCAATTCACCGTAGATCAGCAGGTAGCTGACCTCGATGAAGGTCGATTTCTCGGCCAGCTGGTCGATCGGGTAGCCGCGGTACCGCAGGATGCCGGCGTCACCGTCGATGTAGGTGATGGCGCTCTTGGTGGACGCGGTGTTGACGAACCCCTGGTCGAAGGTCGTATAACCGGTCTTGGCCAGTAGCGGTCCCAGCACGATGCCGTCGGCGCCCTCGGTCGCGTGCACGATCTCCAGGTCCAGCTCGCCGCCGGGGTACCGGAGGGAGGCGGTGTCGTCAGTCGCGGCCACATCAACCCCTTCTTGCGGTGTTCGACGGCGCCGGGCGGTCCGTCGTGAGGTCACGCTACTGCGCGTTCCCAGTGAAGGTAGTCGCTATCGTTCCGGTCCGCCCGAGGGGGGCTGCTCCGCTTCCCGGTCAGCGGGGGGGTGCCACGGCTTCCACAGCCGGGTGAAGATGGCGAAAGTCTCCTCGATCCGGTCGCTGACGATGCGGGGGTCGGCGGCGTCGCTGCCCGGTCGGCCCAGCGCGGTGGCCATCAGCACCGCCCAGGTGTCGAACACCACGCGCACCGGTGTTGCGGTCACTGGCAGGCCCATCCGTGCCGCGATGGCCTCGACGACCGCGTGGGTGGAACCGTCGGGCCGGAAGGTGAAGGCCGCCAGACCCAGCATCGGGGTGCTGTTGACGATGCTCAGGAAACCGCGCATCCGGTCGAAGGACATTGCGTCCGGTTGTCCGTGCTCGGCGGGGCGGAAAACCTCGGTGTGTGCCCGCACCAGCGCCTCATGCTCGGTGATGTCGTGGGGCTGACGGGTCAGCGCATCGGCGACCTGTTCGGAGATCTCCTCCATCAGCGCCGCGATAACGGCCTCTTTATTGGGGAAATACCGGCTGAACGTTCGGGGCGACACGTCGGCGCCGGCGGCGATCTGGTCGACGGTGGTGCGCTCGTAGCCCTGCTCGGCGCACAACCGCGCGGCGACGTCGACCAGCGTGGCGCGCGTCCGCTGCTTTTTCCGTTCCCGCAGCCCGAGAGCCGCCTCACCGGTGGGTTGACGCACGTGACGATCGTAGGCGCGGGGCATAGCGCTGAGCCGGGTCGCGTGTTAAAGCTCTGTTACAGGGGCACGGGGCACACCACGTCGACCGAGGTCACCACGAGCCCCGTCCATAGCTATCTCCTCACGGCGATAAGCGGCTATACCCGGGCGGTGTGACCCCCAAACCTCGTGGATGCCGAGGCTAGGGCTGCAGCCGTTCGATGCGGTCGGTCTCGCCCGTCAGCACCCGGATTCGATTGTGGATCCGGTTTTCCCGACCCTGCCAGAATTCGACCACCTCGGCGGTGATGCGGTAGCCGCCCCAATGCGGGGGGACCGGTACCTGCTCCAGGTCGGCGAACCGCTCGGTGACCTCGGTCAGCTGTGCCATCAACTCCGCGCGCGAACGGATCGGCCGGGACTGGGCCGACGCCCAGGCCCCCAGCTGCGAGCCGCGCGGCCGTCGTCCCCAGTACTGCGCAGTCTCCTCCGGGGTTACCTTGGCGACCGGGCCGCGGACATGCACCTGCCGGCCCAGCGCATACCAGGGGAAAGTCACCGAGGCATAGGGCGTCGCCGCCAGGTCAGCCCCTTTGGCGGAGTCGTAGTTGGTGTAGAACGTGACCCCGCCGGCGTCGACGCTCTTGCACAGCACCGTACGGGTCACCGGTCGGCCGGCCTCGACGGTCGCGAGCACCATGGCGTTCGGCTCGGCGACGCCGGCCTGTTGGGCGTCGCCGATCCAGTTGTGCAGCAACGCAAGCCAGCCGCCGGCCAGCCAGTCCACATCGAGGTCGCTGGTGCCGTCCTTCTCCACCGACCCGTACTCGACCCGCATCGCGGCGAGGCGGTGAGCGGGCGCTTCTCGATCAACCACGGGCTCACGGTACGCCGAGGGGTTTCAAGGGCGGCCTGGACATCCGCGGTGAGGCCTGCTTTTCATCGGGAGGCGGCCGCCGTGCGCGGCTGGGGTGGGAGAATCTCGACCATGACTGTCCTACCGGATGACTTCGTCGCGGGCCTGGAAGGTGTCGTCGCCTTCACCACCGAGATCGCTGAGCCGGACAAGGACGGCGGGGCCCTGCGGTACCGCGGCGTCGACATCGACGACCTTGTCGAGCACAGGGTGACGTTCGGCGACGCGTGGGCGCTGCTGGTGGACGGTGAGTTCGGCGACGGGTTGGCCCCGGCCGAGCCGTTCCCGCTGCCCATCCACACCGGCGACGTCCGGGTCGACGTACAGGCCGGGCTGGCGATGCTCGCCCCGATCTGGGGGTATCAGCCGCTGCTGGACATCGACGACACCACCGCCCGCGACCAGTTGGCCCGGGCCTCGGTGATGGCGTTGTCCTACGTCGCCCAATCCGCCCGCGGCATTCATCGGCCGGCGGTGCCGCAGCGCGTGATCGACGAATGCACCACGATCACCGAACGTTTCATGACGCGCTGGCACGGGGAGCCGGATCCGCGCTACGTGGAGGCGATCGACGCCTACTGGGTGTCGGCCGCCGAGCACGGGATGAATGCCTCCACATTCACCGCCCGGGTGATCGCATCCACCGGGGCCGACGTGGCCGCGGCCCTGTCCGGTGCGGTCGGTGCGATGAGCGGCCCACTGCACGGCGGGGCACCGGCCCGGGTGATCCCGATGATCTCCGAGTCCGAACGCACCGGGGATGCCGCCGCGGTGGTGCGCGGCATCCTGGACCGCGGCGAGAAACTGATGGGGTTCGGTCACCGGGTCTACCGCGCCGAGGATCCACGTGCGCGGGTACTTCGGGCCACCGCGAAACGTCTTGATGCGCCGCGCTACGAGGTCGCCGCGGCGTTGGAGCAGGCGGCGCTGGCCGAACTGCGCCAGCGCCGGCCGGACCGCGCCATCGAGACCAACGTCGAGTTCTGGGCGGCGGTGATTCTGGACTTCGCCGAGGTTCCCCCCGCCATGATGCCGGCGATGTTCACCTGCGGCCGCACGGCGGGCTGGTGCGCGCACATCCTGGAGCAGAAGCGACTGGGCAAGCTGGTGCGACCCGCGGCGGTCTACGTCGGCCCCGGTCCGCGTTCGGCGTCGTCGGTGGCGGGCTGGGACACCATCGCCCACACCACCTAGTCGGCGAGCAGACGCAAAGTCGCACTCCTGGAGGCTTTTTCGTGCGATTTTGCGTCTGCTCGACACTAAAAACGGAGCAGGGAGAACCTACGCGGGCGGGTTGGCCGCTGCCGGGCGGCGGCGAGCATCTCTTCGATCGAAGTGAACTTCACCCGCGGCCGGCCCTGCGCCTGCCCCCGGGCGATCTCGGCGGCGTCGATCGCGCGCCACCCGGCAGCGTCCACCACGTCGGGCTGACGGTCCCGGACCAGTTTCGCCAAGGCCGCCGGGCGCCCGGTCGGGCCGTCAAGGCGTCCGGCGTTGAAGTCGTCAACCAGGGCCGCGACGGTCTGCATGGCACAGGATTTGTTGGTGCCGACGAATCCGTTCGGGCCGCGCTTGATCCAGCCGGCGACGTAGGCGCCGGGAACGGCTCGGCCGGTCGCTGGGTCGATGACCCGACCGGCGTCGTTGGGTACCACGGCGGCGGTCTCGTCGAACGGCAGGTCCGGTACCGGCGCACCGCGGTATCCGATGGAGGTGAGCACCAAGCCGGCGTCGATCGTCACCGATTCACCGGCGCCGCCGCTGAACTCAACGCCGGCAACCCTGGCGGAGCCGAGAATACGTTGCGGACTGAGCCGGTAAGCCAACCGAATTCGGCGTCCAACGGACTCGCCGGCCTCCGGCAGGGCCGCCAGGATCTCCAGCTTCGCCCGGGTACCGGGGTCACCGACGGTCTGCAGGTCGGCGAGCACCAGGGCGTGATCGGCCGCATCGAGCACCACGTCCGCGGTCTCGGTGAGTCCGATCAGTTCCGGCAGAGTGAAGGCGGAGTCCGCCGGGTCGCGCCGGGCGGCTACGACTACTTCACGCACCGCGGAGCGTCGCAATGTCTGCAGGGCCGTATCGGAGATATCCGTTCCGGCAAGGTTTTCCGGGTCACAGGTCAGGATGCGAGCGACATCGAGTGCGACATTGCCGTTGCCGACGATCACCACGCGCCGATGACTGAGGTCCACCGACCGGCCGGTAAAGCCGGGATGCCCGTTGATCCACGCAACGGTCTCCGTGGCGGTTCCGGCGCCCGGCAGTCCCATACCCTCGATGTCGAGGCGGCGGTCACCGGACGCCCCGACGGCGTAGATCACCGCGTGGTGGTGCGCCAACAGATCCGCATGTGAGAGATGTTGACCCACTTGAACATTGAGGTAATAGGTGAATCCCCGGGCACCGCTGATCCGGTCGAAAAGCCGGGTGATCGACTTGGTGCTCTGGTGGTCCGGCGCCACCCCGGCCCGCACCAGCCCGTAGGGCGTCGGCAGCTTGTCGAACACGTTGACCCGCACCCCGTCCTGGGTGAGCAGTTCGTCGGCGGCGTACATTCCGGCCGGCCCGGAACCGACAATCGCCACCGTCAATCCGCGGCCGCGCACCTGCGGCGCCGGCAGCACGGGTGCGAGTTTGGTGTTGGGCGGCAGTTTCACCCCCGCCGGACGCGGCGGGTAGTGGTCGGCATTGATCGCGATGAACGGCAACTGCTCCGGGGTCAGTCGGCTGTCGTGGCGGATCGCCCCGACTGGGCAGGCCGACACACAGGCGCCGCAGTCCACGCAGGCATCAGGGTCGATGTAAAGCATCTCGGCGGCGGCGAAGTCCGGCTCATCCGGGCTGGGGTGGATGCAGTTCACCGGGCAGGCGTACACGCAGGAACCGTCGCTGCAGCAGGACTGCGTGATGACGTGGGGCATCTGGAATGGGGATCGGGGATCGGAGAAGTTAAGCGGCGCTGATCAGATGGCGACGCTGGGGTTCGCTCCGGAAGCGACTGGGGGCGCCGTCGATCTTGCACAACCGCCAGATCAGCGTCGCCAGGGGGTTCATCAGGCCGGTGTCGGCGCAGAGCATCCGCACGTCACCGAACATGTCCTGCAACCATTTCCGGGATTGCGGCGACCGGAAGAACAGCTCCTTGCGAACTTCCCGGGGGATGCCGTACTCGCGGAAGAAACTGCGCGGCGGCACCAGGATGGCCTGGCACAGAATCCGCATGATCAGCGGAACGTTCACCGACAGCAGCAGTCGCTGGCGGCGGTTGAGGTACGGCAGTCGCTTGCGCAGGTACTCATGTGCGAAGGAGATGTGCCGGGCCTCCTCGGCCACGTGAATGGCCATCACCTTCTCCATGATCGGGTGCAGTTCTTTCCCGTCACCGACCTCGCGCAGCACCGCTTTCTGGGTGTGGTCGATGGGCTCCTCGCCGGCGAGCACCCCGAAGAAGAACGGGATCGGTAGCGGGCCGGCGACCAGGGGGATCAGCGGGGAGAGCCATCGCAGCAGCCGCGGCATGCCGGGCACGTCAACACCGATCCGGTTGACCATCTCCTGGAACATCAGGGTGTGGTTGCCCTCTTCGATCGCCTCGTGGGTGCAGTAGCGGTATTCCGGGGAACCGTTGGGCACCCAGAACGAGTAGTTCATCAGCCCGCGGATCAGGATCGACTCGAACTGCAGGCCGACCTTGGCGACGTTGGCCTGCCGCCACTGCCCGATCGCGATCTGGGTCGCCACCGGCTGGGCGCGGTACCACCGGTGCCCGCCCAGGGCGTCGGATTGCGGCAGAATCCAGCGCTCGTCGTCGGCGTGGACGGCGAACTCCGGCGATTCCCAGTCGATGTCGGTGTACGGGTTGAAATTCCGCCGCACCGACCCCTCGGACAGTGTCGTCAGCATGTCCACGTACGTGCTGTCGTCACGCACCTCCATGTTGCGGCGCCAGCGCCTGACCATCGTGGTCCTCGCCATGACAAGCCTCCCGCGTGGTTTACAAATGGGTGGGATTTGTACAGCCGACATAGCAAACGGTACCGGAGGTACCGCATACTGTCTATGCCCGCGGCGCAACCCCGATCACCCCCGAGAAGTGCGTTTTCCGGCTCGCTTGTGAGCGCGATTTTTTAAGGGGCCACCTGATCCCTACGCTTAGGCACATGGCTGATCCCGCCCAGCTCACCGTTCCCGCTGACCTCAAGCCCACCGACGGACGCTTCGGCTGCGGTCCGTCCAAGGTGCGCCCGGAGCAGTTGGCGGCGCTGACCACGACCGCCGCCGGCCTGTTCGGCACATCGCACCGCCAGGCCCCGGTGAAAAACCTGGTGGGTCGGGTGCGTCAGGGGGTGCGCGAGCTGTTCTCCGCCCCGGAGGGTTACGAGGTGATCCTGGGCAATGGCGGCGCGACGGCGTTCTGGGACGCCGCCGCATTCGGCCTCATCGACAAGAAGTCGCTGCACCTGACCTACGGCGAGTTCAGTTCCAAGTTCGCCTCCGCGGTGGCGGCCAACCCGTTCGTCGGCGACCCGATCATCATCAAGGCCGACGCCGGCAGCGCACCGGCCCCGCAGTCGGATCCGTCGGTGGACGCCATCGCCTGGGCGCACAACGAAACGTCGACCGGCGTCGCGGTTGCGGTACAGCGGCCCGAGGGGTCCGGGGATTCCCTGGTCCTCATCGACGCCACCTCCGCCGCCGGAGGCCTGCCGGTCGACGTCGCCCAATGCGACGCCTATTACTTCGCGCCGCAGAAGAACTTCGCCAGCGACGGCGGATTGTGGCTGGCGGTGCTGTCTCCCGCCGCGCAGGCGCGTATCGCGTCGGTGGCGGCATCGGGCCGGTGGGTGCCTGAGTTCCTGTCCCTGCCGATCGCCCTGGATAACAGTCTGAAAAACCAGACCTACAACACCCCCGCGATCGCCACCCTGGCCCTGATGGCCGAGCAGGTCGACTGGATGCTCGGCAACGGCGGGCTGGACTGGGCGGTCAAGCGCACCGCGGACTCATCGTCGCGGCTGTATTCCTGGGCCGAATCCACCGAGTACACCACCCCGTTCGTCGCCGACCCGGCGCTGCGCTCCCAGGTGGTGGGCACCGTTGACTTCACCGACGAGGTCGACGCCGCGGCGGTGGCCACGGTGCTGCGGGCCAACGGCATCGTCGACACCGAGCCCTACCGCAAGCTGGGCCGCAATCAGCTTCGGGTGGCGATGTTCCCGGCGATCGAACCCGACGATGTCACCGCCTTGACCAAATGCGTGGACTGGGTGGTCGAACACCTCTAACCTCACCTGTAACACAGGCGTGTCGCGATCGTTATGTCAACGCGGGCGCAGTTACAGTCCGGTCCGAAGGAGGTCGACATGCGGGAGCTGACACTTATAGGGCTAGATGTCGACGGTAAGCACGTCATCTGTGAAGGCGGCAACCCGGCAGACAAGTTCCTCATCCGACTGGACGACCGGCTGCGTGCAGCGGTGCGCGGCGATGGCGCGCGACCCGGACAGGTTTCCCGAGACAGCGAGGTCAAAGCCGTGTTGCGTCCCAAAGATATTCAGTCCCGCGTCCGAGCCGGCGCATCCGTCCAGGAGGTCGCAGCGAGCTCCGGGATGGACGTCTCCAAGATCGAGCGGTTCGCCCACCCGGTGCTGCTGGAGCGTCAGCGTGCCGCCGAACTGGCGACCGCCGCGCACCCTGTGCTGGCGGAGGGGCCGACGGTGGAGACCCTTCTGGAAACCATCACCGCCGCGCTGGCCGAACGCGGCCTGAGCGCCAAAGAAACCAACTGGGACGCCTGGCGCACCGAGGACGGCCGCTGGACGGTTCGGATGGAATGGCAGGTCGGCCTCTCAGAGAATGCCGCTCACTTCCGGTTCACACCAGGCGCGCACGGCGGCACCGTCACGGCCATCGACGAGGAGGCCAGCGCGCTGATCGACCCGGAGTTCGAACGTCCGCTGCGCCAGGTCGCTCCGGTGGCGCAACTGGAGTTCGACGTGCCGGTGCAACCGCAGCCCGAGGCAGCACCAGTCGCGATCCCTCCTGCCCTGGCCGGACCCGCCGCCGCACCTGCGTCCACCGGGTCTGCCGCACCCCAGCCCGGAATCGGCAAGCGGGCTGCCCGCAAGCCGGTCATTCCCGCCTGGGAGGACGTGCTGCTCGGGGTTCGCACCAGCGGCGAACGCTGATCCGGCGCGGGCGCTAACCCAGCGTCAACGCCAGCGCCGCGGTCCAGCCGACCGCCACCCCCGCCGCCGCGCCCAGCACAAACCACCGGCGCACCGGCCTTTTGCGCCACTCCCACAGAGTGGGTGCCAGCCCGCCGACCGCCACCACGTTCAGACCCAGCGAGATCATCGGATGCACCCGCGCCATCCCGAGGCTCAACACGATGATCGCCGCAGCGACGATGGCGGCAACGAACGCCGCCACCGTCAGTCCCGTCCCCCACGGAGTCGAGTCGTCGGTCACCCGGTCAGGTTATCGCCTGATCTGACACTCCCCCGCCGCAGCGCACCCGTTCGTAGAAGGCCAGGGCGGCCGCGGTGGCGACGTTGAGGGAGTCGGTACCACGCGACATCGGAACCCGGACCCGGATATCGGCGGAGCGCATCGCCGTCTCGGTGAGTCCGGGCCCTTCGGCTCCGACAAGCACCGCGACCTTCTGCCCGGCCAACCCGTCCATCGCGTCGGCGAGCGTCTGCGCCCGGCGGTCCGGCGTCATCGCCAGCAGGCGAAAACCGTTGCGCCGCATCGCCGCCAGGTCGGCGGGCCAGGCGGCGGCACGGACGAAGGGCACCAACAGCGCATGGCCCATGGACACCCGAACCGCCCTCCTGTACAGCGGGTCGGCGCAGCCGGTGCCGAAGATGACGGCGTCGACCCCCAGACCGGCGGCATTGCGGAATATCGAGCCGAGGTTCTCGTGATCGTTGACGCCTTCAAGCACCGCAACCGTTCGGGCGGTGCTGAGGACCTCGGCAAGGTTGAGTTCAGGCGGGCGGCGGCCCGCGGCGAGCACGCCGCGGTTCAGATGGAAACCCACCACATCAGCCATCACCTCCGGCGAGGCTCGGTAGAACGGGATATCGACCCCGGCGAAGGCGCCCCCGTCGGCGAGTTCGTGCAGTCGCCGATCGGTGCCCAGACAGGCGTGCGGAGAGAACCGCGACACCAGCATGCGCTGGACCACCAGCACACCCTCAGCGATCACCAGGCCCTTGCCGCTGGGCAGATCGGGCCGGCGGTCGACGCTGTTGAGGTCACGGAAGTCGTCCACTCGGTTGTCGTGCGGGTCGGTGATGTCGATGACGTTCACACCGCCGTGCATGGGCGATAACGTACGCGCCCTGTAATCAGATGTTTGGGGGTCGGTACCGTGAGTGCGATGACCACGCATGATCCGGCAACCGATCGGCAGCCCCCGGAACTTCCGGCGGCGCTGCTCGATCCACGACCGGTGATCGGCGCAGGGGCGTTGTTGTGGGCGCTGGCCGCGATCGCGACGTTCACCGTGCCGGCGCTGGAAAGCTGGCGGCCGCACACGCTCGCCGGCCTCGGCGTGGGGATTTTCGGATTGTCGCTGTTCTTGTGGCAGCGCGCCGCCGCCCGACGTGGTGCGCGTGGAGCACAGACCGGGCTCGAGTCGAGCCGACACTAGAGGAGGAGAATGATGGCCGCGCCGATTCTGAAGGCCGAGATCGAAATCAATGCACCGGTGGCGAAGGTTTGGTCGCTGGTTTCCGACCCCAGCCGGATGCCGCAGTGGAGTCCGCAGTGCCGAATCAGGAAGGCGCTCGGGCCCATTCGGCCCGGAACCCGGACCATCAATCTCAACCGGCGCGGCCTGCTGTTCTGGCCGACCACCTCAGTCATCACCGAGGTGGTTCCCGAGCGCAAGTTCGCCTTCCGGATCCCGCTCAACACCACTGTGTGGAGTTACGAATTGGAGCCCACCGCGACCGGCACCCGGCTGATCGAAACCCGGCACGCCGAGAACGGTGTGACCGCAGTGTCCACCGCGGTGACCAAGGCGGCGCTGGGCGGAGTGGATTCGTTCGAGCAGGAACTGCTCGAGGG
>CAXNJA010000068.1:0-13693 GCA_964202555.1 Mycobacterium sp. | reverse complement strand
GCGGCAGACGTAACTCTCGCCATCGGGGAACTCGACTAGATAACGGGAGCATGCGCCAGAACACCGGCACTTCGATCGGACCGTTATCGGGCCCGAAGGCCGGGCAGATCGCTCTCATTCCCGCGATCGCCGGACGAGACCGACTAGATCGACTCCACAAGGGCCCTACATGGACATAAACGATGAATAAACGATGACCCGGGGTGCTAAGAGGCGTATCACTAGGAAAAAACCGGCCCTACCAGGAACTAGTAGGGCGGGTCGGACTTGAACCGACGACCAACGGAGTAGCGAAACTGAGTTCCGGCCGTCGCCTTAGGAGTCCGAATAGTGCTGTGGCCCAATTGAATCAAGCTTCAATGAGAACCTGTTGGACCCGTCTGGTTCCGGTAGTTTCCTGGACGTATTCGATGAATAAACGATGACTGCGCAAACGGCCGTGAATCGGGTTTGCCGGCCTAAGCCGGTACAGACAACTTTCCGGGGCCGTCTGCGGTCAGTGGGTCTCCCCCGGTTCGCAGGCCAGCGTTGGATCAGCACAGATGCTTGTCGGCATGACCGGCGAGTTGGAATGCGGGTCGCGGTCGACCGTGACCGAGGACTCGTCCGGAGCTGACGGGTCGGCTTCGTCGGCGGCCGCGGGTGCCGAAAGAAGGCCCGAAGACACCGTTAGCGCCATCATGCCGGCTATGACAAACCCTGCCGCGCCGAGCGCAATTCGCTTCAACACCATCTATTTTCCTTTCTTCAATGTGCGGCCGCTGAGGCCCTGTCTGGGATCAGGCTTCGCCGTGACGCTCGGGCGGGGTGCGCCCACAGCGCCGCTACGCCTACCTGCGCCACCGCCAGCAGGGCGACCGTGGGACCGGTCGGCAGACCGGCGTGGTAGCTGACGAGCAGACCCGCCACCCCGGCCATCAGGCCCGAGGCGACCGCGATGGCGAACATGGCGTTTAGCGAACGGCCGAGCATTCGCGCCGTCACCGCCGGCGCGACGATCAACGTCACCGCCATCAGTACGCCGACGGTCACGAGGCCGGCGACGACGGTCATCGACAGCACCACCAGCAGCGCCGAATCAATAAGCCCGACGCGCATTCCCACGGTGCGTGCGTGCACCGCATCGAACGTCGTCGCCAGCAGTGCGGGCTTCATCACGGCGAGTGTCCCGATGACGATCACCACCAGTGCCACGTCGACGATCACGTCGAACCGACTCACGGTGAGCGGATTTCCGAACAGCACGTGGGCCAGCGCCCGGGGTTCGCTCTGCAGGGAGACGCCGATGACTCCCAGAGCGAACAAGCCCTGGCCGACAACACCGATCGCGCCGTCTTCGGGCACCCGGGCCCGGACGACCAGCAGCGAGATGAACAGTGCCATTGCCAACGCCGCGATCAAGCCGCCGACTAGCAGGCTTCCCCCGATGATGGCCGCACCGGCCACCCCGGCCAGCATCCCGTGACTCATCGCGTCGGTGAGGTACACCAGGCGCCGCGAGAGCGCCCATACCCCGCACGCCGGCGCGGCGATACAGACGGCGATGGTCGCCACGGCTGCGCGCACCATGAAGTCGTATTCGAAGGGCTCCATGAGCCACCCGGACCAGTTCACGCCGCAACCCGGCGCAAGAAGATGCTCTCGATCCCGTCGGCGTCGAGCACGCTGGCCGCCGGCCCGTCAGCCACCACGGCACCGCCGCTGAGGGCGACGACCCGGCTGAAGCTCCCGCGGGCGATGTCGACCTCGTGCAGGACGCAGCACACCGCCAGGTCGCCGACGGTCAGGCGTTGGATCAGTGCCAGCACGGTGTCGACGGTCTCCAGGTCCAAGCCGGCCAGCGGCTCATCCATCAGCAGCACGTCCGGCTGCTGGACCAGCGCCCGAGCCAGCAGGACCCGCTGCGCCTGGCCTCCCGACAGTTCACTGACGGCGCGATCACCGAGATCGCCCAAGCCCACCGCGGCCAGTGCGGTGTCTACGGCATCCCTGTCGCCGCGGCTGCCACGGCGCCACCACCGGTTGCGAATGCGCCCCGCTGCCACCACCTGACCGACCGAGAACGGTAGATCCCAGCGCGCCTCGGAGCGTTGGGGAACGTAAGCAACCTCGACCGTCCTGGCGGTGTGATGGCAACTTTCGGCATGCAGGACCACCTCGCCGCGCGCTGCCGGTTCGATACCGCACAGCGCTCGCAGCAGAGACGACTTGCCGCTCCCGTTGCGCCCGACGATCGCCACCGCCTCGCCCGGCCACACCGCCAGATCGGTCGGCTGCAGGGCGCATCGGCGGCCGTAGGTGACCGATAGGCGGCGGGTCTCCAGTACCGGTGTTGCGGGCCGGTTCATCCGGCACCGCCGATAGGACGGGCCACCACGGTGGAGTCAGACCAGCCCACCAGCAGCCGGCCCAACCCGTCCCAGCACAGCGCCGCCGCCGGGGAGTCCCGGCGCATCGAGTCGATCGCCGACTCGGGCCGGCCGGGCCGCGCACGGGCCGGGTGCCACACCGCGACGCTGCCGTCGGAGGCCGCCCCGGCGAGCAAGCCGCCCCGACGCGACCAAGCGACGGCGACGACGGCCTCCTCGTGACCGCGCAGCACCCGCGGTGTGGATCCGCGCGGCCCGCGGCCGGTGAAGTCCCAGACCGTCACGTCGCTTCCGCCCCCGGAGGCCAACATCGTGGAGTCCGGGCTGAACGCCAGCGCGCTGATCTTCCTGGGATAGCCCGACATCGACAATTCGTTGCCACCGCGGCCGAGCCGCCAGATATGCAGCGTCGCATCCTGATTGCCGGTGGCAATCCACTTGCGGTCGGGACTCACCGACAGGGCCAGTAGCGAACCGGTGAAGGGCATCTGGTCGCGCGGGGCGGTGTTGGAGGCATGGTGCAGGTGCACACCCCCGTAGGCGGCCGAGGCGACCCGACGGTTCACCCACGCCACCGCCGCCACGGTGCTCGACCGCCCGCCTCTGAAGATCTCTGTGCCGGCGGCGTCGAGGACGACGACGCTGCGGCCGACCCCGGCGGCAAGGCGAGTCCCGTCGGGACTCCACGCAACCGAGGAGCACCATCCGCCCGGGTGTTCGGCGATCACCGTGCCGGCGGGGTCGACGATCAACACCCCGTCGACGGTTCCGACTGCGACGCGGTTCCCGTCCGGGGACCACGCCGCCGCCAGGCACCCTGTCGAGACCACCTGGCGGCAGTGCAGCTCGCCCCCGGCGGAGATCAGGCTCAGTGAGCCCTCCGCTCCCGCTACGGCGACGCGGCCGTCCTCGGCCGCCGACAGCGCCGCGACCCCGTCGTCCACCTCGACCCGCCAGTCCCGCGAGGTCACCGGCGCCGAACTCACTTGGCCGGCTCCAGGCAGGCCAGAAACCCCGTCTCGAGTTCCCGGCGGTCGAGGTTGCGGCCGATGAAAACCATTTTGTTGGTGCGTGTTTCATCCGAGCGCCACGGTCGGCCTTCGGTGCCGTCGAAGAGCATGTGCACGCCCTGGAAAACGTACTGGTTGCCCTCCCCGGCGATGGCGAGGATGCCCTTGCTGCGGAAGATGTCGACGCCCTTGGTGGACAGCAACTCCCCCAGCCAGGCGTTGAGGCGGTCGACCACCACCTCGCCGTCGACCTGGATGCTCACCGATGTCACGCTCTGGTCGTGCTGGTGGTCGGACTGCTCGAGGAAGGCCGGGTCCTCGGCCAGCACCCGCTGCAGATCAAAGGCGCCCACATCGAGGATGCGGTCCAGGTCGACATTGGCGTTCTCGGTGCGGACGATGTCGGCGGCGACGTTGATGGCGCGCAGTCGGCCCTCGACGTCGGCCAGCCGTTCGGGGCTGACCAGGTCGACTTTGTTCAGGATCATCCGGTCGGCGAAGGCGACCTGTTCGACGGCTTCGTTCTCGACCCCCTCCGGTTTGACCTCATTGAGGTGGTCCAGCACATGCGCCGCGTCGATGACCGTCACGATGGCATCCAGTCGCAGCTGATCGCGGATCTCGTCGTCGACGAAGAAAGTCTGGGCCACCGGAGCGGGATCGGCCAGACCCGTTGTCTCGATGAGGATCTGGTCGAACCGATCGCGCCGGCGCATCAACGCCGACAGGATCCGGATCAGGTCCCCGCGAACCGTGCAACAAATGCACCCGTTATTCATCTCGAAGATCTCCTCCTCGGCGTCGAGGACGAGCGCGTCGTCGATTCCCACCTCACCGAACTCGTTCTCGATCACCGCGATCCGCTTCCCGTGCTCCTCGCGCAGGATCCGGTTCACCAGCGTCGTCTTGCCGGCGCCAAGGAAGCCGGTGATCACCGTCACCGGCACCCGCTGGTCAGTCGTGGTCGTCATGGTCGATTCCTCCTGGGTGATCGTTAAGTGCGGTAACGAGTTCCTCGTCGCCGATTTCGGCGGCCGGCTTGGCAAATTTCCAGGTGCGCCGCGGTGGGCCGAGGTCGGCGACGATGGTCTCCACCGGCGGGCAGTCCGGTTCGCTGCATGCCAGTTGCTGAACCATGACCGGTGCGTCCTCGTCGAGTTGCCACACCGACCGGACGATCAGCTTCAGACGCCGGACGTGTTCGACCGGGACTCGGCCGGGCGAGGCCGCCCCGCCGGGAATCACGAACCCCGACACCCCAGGCCCTTCGCGATCCGGTCGAGATTGCCCTCCATCACACTCAGGTAGTCCTCGTCAGGGCCTATGGATCCCCGCGGGTCGAATTCCAGTGCCGACAACAGACTGACCTGGGCGCCGATCTCATCAGCCACCGTCTGGGAAAGATCACTCGGCAGAGCGTCTTCGAAGAACACCGTCTTGACATTGTCCTGCCGGGCGACCTCGGCGATGGACTGCAGCGTCTTGGGGTCCGGCTCGTCTTCCGGATTGAACCCGGCGATCGGGACCTGTTGCAGGCCGTAGGCGTCGGTGAGATAGCCGAAAGCCGCATGGCTGGTCACCAGCACGCGCGTGTCGCAGTTGGTCAACTCCTTGCGGTACTGGGCGTCGAGTCCCTCAAGGCTCGCGCGTAATCGCACCAAATTGGACTCGACCATCGGTGCCAGCTGCGGCAGCGCCGTCTCGATGGTGCCCGCAGCGGCGTCGGCCATCGCAATCATCTCGACCGGCGACAGCCACACGTGCGGATCCTTACCGCCGGCCAGCGTCTCCTTGCCGATGTCGCCGGCGTTCAGCAGTTCCACCCCGGGGGCGGTGAGCAGATCCTCGGCCACGGCGCCGGCCCCGAGTTGCTCGACCGCCCGCTGGACATCGGGCTGGAAGTCCCCACCCAGGTAGAGAACAACATCAGCCTTGTCGATTTCCTTGCGGTCCTTGGCGTCCAGCGCCAGGTCGTGGGGCTCGGTGCCTTCCGGTGTCAGCGAGATCACCGACGCCTGGTCGCCGACAAGCTCCTGCGCCAGCCACTGCACCGGATAGAAGTTCGTCACGATCAGCGGCTGCTCGGCGCCTGCGGCCGGCTGATCACCCTGAGCGGCCGGCGGGCGGTCCGAGCGGGTGCCGCAACCAGCGGACGCCAGGACTACAGGAACCAAGGCCGCCAGCACTGTTATCGCCAGGCGCATCACGCCACTCCTTAATGAAAACGATTTTCATTAAGAATGTACCGTGCCGATGGCCTTGGTGCCAACACGGCGAGGCGACTTCCCCTGAACCGCAGACCGTTGCCGCTGGCCCCCGGGCCATGCCGGTCAACGCAACAAGTGGGTGCGCGCGAACTGCAGCGACTCGGCCAGTAACGCTCGTCGCTCGTTGGCACTGCGCGCTCCTGAGGTGCTGACCTCAAGGATCACCTGGCCGCCAAAGTTGCTGTCCGCCAACATTTTGCAGATCTCCACGGCGGGCTGGGTTCCACGACCGGGCACCAGGTGCTCGTCAGTGGCGGCACCGGTGCCGTCGCACAGGTGTAGATGCGTCAGGCCAGCCCCCATCCTTCGGGCCATGTCCAACGCGTCGGTGCCGGCGGTTGCGGTGTGCGACAGATCCAGCGTGTAGTGCCTATGGCCACCGTCAAGTGGGTCGTAGGACGGGGCGAACGCCGAGACCGCCACTCCCGGTTGCCCGCCGCGTCGCCGCATCCGCTCGATCGACGGAGTCCCTGAACCGAAGAACCGGTCGGCGCGGAAGGGGAACATGTTCTCCACCGCCACCAGCACGTCACCCCTTTGCTCCAACCGCGCCACCTGATCGGAGAACCCCTCGGCGTAGCGGCGCTGCCAGCGAAACGGCGGATGCACAACCACCGTGGTGGCGCCGAGACGTTCGGCGGCGGCCACACTCGTCTCGAGTTTGGCGATCGGATCGGATCCCCAGACGCGCTGTGAGATCAGCAGACACGGCGCGTGCACCGAGAGCACCGGGACCCCGTACCGGCGCGAGAGTTCAGCTACCGCAACCACGTTTTGGCTCACCGGTTCAGCCCACACCATCAGCTCGACGCCGTCATAACCCAGTTCGGCGGCATAGGCAAAGGCGGCCTCGGCGCGCAGCGGGTAGACCGAGGCCGTCGAGAGACCGACTTTGATGGCGGGGCGCATGCAGGCCCGGGCTAACCGCGGAGTATCAGGGCCGGTGGACCCGCCCCGCCAGGCTATCGGGGATCAGCGGGGCGCCCTTTTCCCATAGCGCTGCTCGAACCGCGCCACCCGGCCGGCGGTGTCGAGAACCTTCTGCCGACCGGTATAGAAGGGATGGCTCGCGCTGGAGATCTCGACGTCGATCACCGGGTAGGTGTTGCCATCGGACCACTCGATCGTCTGGCCCGAGGTGGCCGTCGAGCGGGTGAGGAAGGCGAAGTCCGCGCTTTTGTCGCGGAAGACGACATATCCATAGTCGGGATGGATTCCCGGTTTCATATCTCCTCCAAGGGTTAGTGCCTGACGTGATTGCGACGAATGGACCTCCGTCGCGCGGTTGAGGTGGTTCTAGCCGACCCGGCGAGAGCGTTTGCGCCGAGATGGTGGCCGGAATGCGTTGTAGGTCAATTCAACCGGCATGAGGGCCTGGCCCGGACCGCCAGCCTCCAACCAGCCGATCAATTCGTCCATGGCGGGCTTGGTGTGCATCCTCGCCAGCCACACCGGGCCTTGGCCCTGTTGGCGGCGGCGAGCGTGCGGATGGACGACGATCACGTCTCTGCGGTCACATGGCCCCAGGCAATCACTTGTGCGCACTTGCACCGAGTTAAGCCGTTGGCGCAGATACTCCAAGCGGGCGGCGGCCCGTTTCGGGTCATCGGTGCCGCAGCAGCACCCTCTACATATGGTCAGTGCGCAATCCGGCTTCACGGTTCGTCTCTGTCGGTCGAAGGGAACTACACGCTTAATCCTTATTGATAATTGTTGTCATTAAGGATAACAGCGCCGGCCGGGCTCGACTTGCCATAAACATATGCGCATGCAATTATGGGATTACGAACACGAAAGGAAGCGATCCCATGACCGCCCACCCGACACATTCCGATCACGACCATGACCACGGGCCGTCCTGCGGCCACGTCGCGGTGGAGCATGACGGCCACGTCGACTACCTCCACGATGGCCACGCGCACCACCTGCACGGAGACCATTACGACGAGCACACGGTGAGCGCTCACGTCACCGCCGAGGTTCACGACCACACCCATGGGGACGGTTGCGGACATGAGGCCATCGCGCATGAGGATCACGTCGACTACCTCCACGGCGCGCACCGGCACGCGCTGCACGGGGATCACTATGACGAGCACTGACCGTCAGCGTGATTGATCCGGGTCGCGCATGGCCGAACGTGTGTCGGACCCGTTAGGCGGGTCCGAGGCGGACAGCCTTGATCTCAGGTACCGGCGGGTGACCGAGATTTTTGCCGCCCTCGCATCACCGGTGCGGGCGGCAATCATCGACCTGCTCTCAGTGAAGGGCCACACCGTCAGCGCCATTGTCGAGGCACTCGGCATCTCCCAACCGTTGGCCTCGCAACACCTACGCACCCTGCGGACAGCCGGCTTGGTGGAGGTGGAACGCGACGGACGCACCTCGGTCTACCGACTCGCCGACGAGCACGTGGCACACATCTTCCTCGACGCACTTCAGCACAGCCGCGAAACGCCCGAGTGAATCCACGGGACTTACCAACGGGCCCGTTATAGGGCCGGTATCCGACTGAATCTTCCCTGTTCCCAACCGGCCCGGCCGCTGCCCACCTGATCGGGCCTCCGACGACCCTTCCGTGGACATATTCGACGAATAAACGATGACTACGCAAACAGCCGTAAATCGGGTTTGCTGGCCAGATCCAGCCGGACGCGAAGCAGCGGACCTGCTTGCCGCGGACGTCATCGGACACGCTGCCCTACTGAGGGCTACCGCACGGTTAGAGCGAGCAACGCGATCCAGCCGATCGCCACACCCGCCCCGGACTCAAACGTGTGTGGATGTTGTCCGAGCCTGAAAACCTCCGGGCGCCGGCGCAAAGTTGAGAACCTCATTGGCCCGGCCGATTGAGCGTAGTTGTCCCCCGACGACGCCACCATCACGGGGGCCAGGGACCTACTTTTTGCCTTCGGCCCTGGCAACGTCCATCACGACCTCGAACTCCAGCAGCGAAGCGCCGGTGGACACCGGGTTAGCCCGCTCGCCGGCGTGGGCGGCGATCGCCGGTCCGGACGCCCAGGCCTCGAACGCCTCTTCGGACGCCCACTGGGTGACCACGAAGTAGCGGTCCTCGCCCTTCACCGGACGCAGCAACTGGAAACCGAGAAACCCCGGCTGGTTGTCGACTGCGTGGGCGCGGTGGGCGAACCGCTTCTCCAGTTCCGGTCCAGCGCCCGGCGGCACCTCGATTGCGTTGATCTTCACTACGGCCATGGGGTCAGGTCTCATCGTTCCTCGTCTCGGTGGTGGCTGGGTCGCGCGGTGAGTTCATCGCGAATGTCGGGCAACTCGTCGCAGGGGTCGGCGTGCCAGTCGCCGAACGGGTCTGGGTACTGCGACCATTCGCTGGGCAGGGCCAGTTCGTGATCGGTGAGGAGCGCGCCCCGCAGGGCGCTGTCGATTTCATCGGGTTGCGCACCGCAGACCAGCACCGCCATGGATATGTGGCGGTCGCCGAATCGGTCGTCCCACCCCATCGCCGCCAGTGCACGCCGCTCGGGGTCGGTGCGGGCCAGCTCGTTGGATTCCATTGCCGCCAGCCATGTTCCGGCGTTCTCGACGAGCACGCCGCCACCGGCTGACTCGATCCACATGACGTCGTCGAGCCGGTTGGCGACGAACGCCCGGCCTCGGGTCCGCACGACACCGTCGAGCAGCATGTCGATGGCGGCGTGCAGGCGCTGAGGGTGAAAGGGCCGCCGTGCGGTGAACTCCATCAGCGTGACCTCGCCGGCGGTATCCAGTGGTGGTTGGCCGGCCAGCAGGGGGTCGTGCGGGTCGCGTCGCCTGCCGCGGCGCGTGTGCGGGTCGAGGTGCGCCAGTGCCTGCTCGACCCGGTCGACGCCGACGGTGATGCGGGCCAGTGGCGCCAGCCGCCGCAGAACCGACAGCGTGGTGGTATCAGGCTGGTTGAGCACCAGCAGGTCGGCGAATTCCGCCTGGCCCACGACGACCTGGGCGACGGTCCGGCCATCGTCGAGTTCGTCGGAACCGACCGCCTGGTGCAACCAATCGTCGGAGTCAACTGTTGCGACCACTGCGTCGATGCGGACGTCACGTCCGGCCGGGCCGTCGATGTAGCCGTGTCCGACGTGAACCGGCACCTCGTTGATCGCCACGCAGACGGGTTCGGGTTCCGACCACGGTGCCAGCAGCACGACGATGCGCGTCACGTCGTCGCGACGGTGCAGCCTGCGCAGCAATACCAGCAGGTCGTTGCGGGTCGTGCAGCAGACGCAGCCATTGGTCAACTCCAACGGCCATTCACTGGTCGACAACTCACCGTCGCGCATCATGCTGACCCAGCGCCGCACCACCTGCCCGTCGTATTCGTGCCCGACGACCAGCGTGCCGGGGGTGCCCATCAGGGTGCCCGCCACTCGGTCGCTGTCACCCTGGCCGGTGACAAGGACTACCGGTGTACGCATTTGCCACCTTCGTATTGAAAACGATTTTCATCTAGCCGTCCGTCACGGTACCTTGCCGGTGAAGGCTTGTTGAAAACGATTGTCATTTATTTCAACGTGAAGGGGGCTCCGTGTCCGCGCACTGTCAGGTGACCGGGCGTTCACCGAGTTTCGGCAACTCGGTGTCGCACTCGCATCGTCGTACCCGCCGGCGCTGGAACCCCAACATCCAGCGCAAGACCTACTTCTTGCCGTCACAGGGGCGCAACATCACGCTGCGGGTCAGCACCAAGGGCATCAAGGTGATCGACCGCGACGGAATCGAAGCCGTCGTTGCCCGGCTGCGGGCCGCAGGGCAGAGGATCTGATGGCGAGCACCGAGATTCGTCCGGTGGTGAAGCTTCGCTCCACCGCCGGCACCGGTTACACGTATGTCACTCGCAAGAACCGGCGCAACGATCCCGACCGGTTGGTGCTCAAGAAATACGACCCGATCATCCGCCGGCATGTCGATTTCCGCGAGGAGCGCTGAGATGGCCAAGAAATCCAAGATCGTCAAGAACGAACAGCGCCGCGCCATGGTGGCGCGTTACGCCGAACGCCGCGCCGAACTGAAGGACACTATCCGACGCCCATCGAGCACTGTCGGCGAGCGCGTCGCCGCCCAGTCGGCGCTGCAACGGTTGCCGCGGGATTCCAGCGCTGTGCGGCTTCGCAATCGTGACGCCGTCGACGGTCGGCCCCGCGGTCATCTGCGCAAGTTCGGCCTGTCCCGCGTCCGGGTCCGGGAAATGGCACACCGCGGCGAGTTGCCCGGTATTCGCAAGGCGAGTTGGTAACCGGCGATGGCAGGCAGAAGCAAGCCGTCCCGGCGACCACCCGCAGCCGATCCGCCGCGCAAGAAGGCCAACCCCCTCACCAAGCTCGGCATCACGACGGTCGACTACAAAGACACCGCACTGCTGCGGACGTTCATCTCCGAGCGAGGCAAGATCAGATCCAGGCGCGTCACCGGGCTAACCGTTCAGCAACAGCGCCAGGTGGCAATGGCGATCAAGAACGCCCGCGAGGTGGCACTACTGCCGTTCGCAGGTCCTTAGCCAGGTGGACACGCCCGGCGTCGCCCCTAACCAGGTGAGCCTGGTCGACAGCGGGGTGGTCATCGATCAGATATCAACCGGAGTTGCCGGGCCTTCTTCAGAATGATCCTGGCGCGGTTCAATCGCGGTAAGTCGCTGCCGTCCTTGGGTTTCCCGCCACGGCTGTTGAACTGTTCGACGAACTCTTGCGCCCATGTGATGTCCGAATCAGACGGGCTCAGCCCGATGTTGATGGTCTCGGCGTCAGACGAACGCAGCGCGAGCTTGCCCGTCATCCCCATCCGTCGGGTCAGCGCTACGCCGTCAGCGAGTTGGTCGGGGTCGCGGGTCGGCCCGTCGATGGGACCCGGGATGTGTGCCGCACGCGAGGCCACGACGAGCTGGGAACGCGGGTAGGCCAGAGCCAAGGGATCCTGCTCTACGCCGATATCCAACGTGAAGTCGTTGACCCCGAACGCGATTCGGAAGCAGGGGCGTGCCGCGGCGATGTCCTGGGCGCGGGATAACCCGCGTGCTGTCTCGATCAGCGCGATCACTGGGACCTTGCCGCCGAGCCGGTTTGCGGTGTCCCACATGTGATTGCCGCCTTCAGTCTTGGCCAGCACCACACCCTTCATGCCAGGGCAATCAGCCAAGGCCCGACAGTCCGCGGACCAGAAATCGCTGGAAGCGTCGTTGATCCGGACCCATGCCCGGGCTCCGGAGTTGAGGAAGTCCACGACGCGGTCGCGGGCCGCCTCCTTCTCGTTGGGAGCGACGGCGTCTTCCAGGTCCAGAATCACCTCGTCGGCTTTGGTCTGCGCGAGCACCCCATCGAGATCAGGCTCCCGGGAGGCGTTGACGAGGAGCCAGGAGCGCGAAACCTTCGAGTTCACCGCCATGGCGTCAGGTTAGACGTTTGAGGGCGTCTTGCTTGCTAATCGCGTGGGAAGCATGCTCCTGACGTGCCGCAACCGTCATCGTCGACTGCTACGGTCGTCCGATGCGGCTCGTTGCGGCGGCGCTTGCAGCCTTGCTGACAGTGGGTTGCGCTGCGCCGGTCGCCGAGGCTCCGGCGCCGGTGTCCCCCCAGCCCGAGCTCAACTCGCCGAGCCTCTTGTGCCCGCTTGCAGTCGCGACTGGACTCCCATCGCAGCCAGCCGTGACCAAGACGTTCACCGTGATGGCGTTGCTGCAGCTGGTCGACCAGGGGCAAGTCTCAAGTCTCCCTGGCACTAGAGCACTGACACTTCGATCGGACCGTTATCGGGCCCTCACGCCCCTGGAACGGACGTGCCCCGCGGGCACTGCGCGATTCTCGAGCTTCATTGATGCCGTTACGGCGCGGACAGCGATCTTGTTCACCAGCACTTGCATTTCGGATGCGGGCCGACTAGGAAATGGGTTCGGCGACTCTGTGCGGGTCATCGCCAGCCCTCCCTCCATCACGGCTCCGACGTGCACCTCACGCTACCGGGATGGGGAAGGGCAAGGGGCGCGGTCCTGCCGTTGCCGCCAACTCCTATAAGGAGAAGCCGCGATGACTTACTTCCACCCCGAAGAAGAGTTTCAGTTCGGAGTTTTGTCTGTCTACGACGATGAACACCCAGGCACCCGGTACTTGATCAAATACCCCGACGGCGAACGCTATATCTGCCGCTATTTCACCGACTACGAGAGCGAGAACGGCGGCGACTTGAGCATCGAGATGGAGGACTACGGTACGACGAGTTCTATCAAATTGCGATGGACATCGTCGAGACGATTCAGACCGGCGGCCGGCGCTACCAGGACGGGTTGACGTTGGACTACCGCGACTGGCCAGTTCTGATCAAGGACGTGGGCAAAGGGGTTGTGGTCTACCCCGGGCCCACGAATTGACTTGCGTGCTTGTTCCGAGCGTGAGCGCGGTCCAGCTACCCTCGAAATAGACGTTCTGGCCACTCATCGTTTATTCATCGAATATGACCGGGAAACGACCGAAATCGTCAAGCCTTATCGGGTTCTCATCGAGCCGAAAAAGGTTGCGGCACCGCGGATAATGGGAATTCTGGCGATGAGACCGGAACCCTCGTCCGCTAATCCGTTGGTCGTCGGTTCAAGTCCGACCCGCCCTACTAGTTCCTGGTAGATCCGGTTTCCTCCCAGTGCTACGCCTCTCGGCGCCCCGGGTCATCGTTTATTCATCGTTTATGTCCACGGAAAGGCTCTTGTAGAGCCGATCTGCTCGGTCTCGACCGGCGATCGCGGGAACAAGAGCGATCTGCCCGGACTTCAAGACCCTGCTCGAAGAACGTCAAGCGCGTAAGCGCTAAGCACGTCGCCACTCCGGGCGACGCCACAATCGGGCCGCGGCCGTCTCAATCGTCCTCATGCCCCGACTGCATTGGGGTTCATGCGTGTGGCGACGGGGTCAAGTCCAGGGGCGTGGTGTACGAAGTCGTCGCGTGACTCTTCGACGGGGTGGTTCAGGCGGTCAGTGCCGCCGGGGTGGCCTCCTGTTCTGTGGGGGTGTCGTTGACGGCGCGTGATTTGCTCAGGACATCGAGTCCGAGGTAG
>CAXNJA010000067.1:0-13864 GCA_964202555.1 Mycobacterium sp. | reverse complement strand
AGGCAGCCCGGCTGCTCATCGGCGATCTGGGACTCACGGGTCAACTGCAGAGCGTTGCGCGGTCGCGCCGGACCGGTGAAGAACCGGAAGGCATCGAAGTGGGTGCAGCGCATCGGCATGGATTCCACGACGGCGTCGGTGCCATCCTGTCCCAGGCGAAGAGGCAGGCGGTGCCGGAGTTGACCGGGGTCGGTTCGGTAGACCATCGCCCACTCGTGCAGGCCGAAGCAGCCGAGGTGGGCGGGCCGGCGGGCGGTCTGGGCCAGCAGCCGTGACACGTAGTCGACCGTCCCGCGGCGCTTGCCGAGATGGTCGGGATCGACGCCGACGCCCCCGGCGACTCCCCCGGCGAATTGCCGATAGCCCCGCAGATTCCGGTACACCTGCGCCTGCGGGCCGGTCAAAACGACCCCGAAACCGGGGTGCCAGCGGCGCAGCTGTCCCGGTGTGAAGTTGTAGTAGGTGAACAGAAAGTCGACCACCGGGTTCGGTTGCCCCGTGGCGCGCTGCCGAAGGTAAGGCCCCAGCAGCGCCTCGACCCGGCCGTGGTGGCGATCGCGCCGCCCCAACCAGTCCGGCGCGTCGAGCATTGCCCGACCCTACCGATACCGGAGCCGTCGGAACCCCCGGTCCCCGGGCGGGCCCGGCGCGGTCCCCGGCGAAGGCAGCGGCGGGACCAATGGGGCGCGGCGGATAGGATCAAGCGACCCTCGACAGGGATGAGGTTGGAGGACCGATGACGAACCGAGTGGTCGTGGGCAATCTGCGAGTGGCGCAGAACCTGTACGACTTCATCACCAACGAGGCCATACCCGGGACGGACATCAACCCGGAAAGCTTCTGGGCCGGTGTGGACAAATTGGTCACCGATCTCACCCCGCGCAACGACGAACTGCTGGCCCAGCGCGACCAGTTGCAAGCTCAGATCGACAAATGGCACCGCCAGCACGTCATCGGAGGCTTCACTCTCGACGACTACAAGCAGTTCCTGACGAGCATCGGTTACCTGCAGCCGGTGCCGGAGGACTTCACCGTCGCCACCACAGGAGTGGATGCGGAGATCACCTCGACGGCCGGTCCGCAGCTGGTGGTGCCGATCCTCAATGCCCGGTTCGCGCTCAACGCCGCCAACGCGCGGTGGGGCTCGCTCTACGACGCGCTGTACGGCACCGACGTCATCAGCGAGGACGGCGGGGCGGAGAAGGGCAGCAGCTACAACACCGTGCGCGGTGACAAGGTGATCGCCTACGCCCGGCGCTTCCTCGACGATGCGGTTCCGTTGGTGGACGCCAGTTACCGCGATGTCGCCCGGTTCCTCATCGAGGACGGCCGCCTGGAAGTGGTGCTCGGCAACGACGATGTGACAGGCCTCGCAGATGGGGCGCAGTTCGCCGGGTACACCGGAGACCCGTCCGCCCCGAACTCGGTGCTGCTGGTCAATCACGGCCTGCACATCGAGATCCTCATCGACCGCGACTCCCCCATCGGGTCGACCGACGCGGCCGGCATCAAGGACGTTGTGCTGGAATCCGCGGTCACCACGATCATGGACTTCGAGGACTCCGTCGCCGCGGTCGACGCCGGCGACAAGATGCTCGGCTACCGCAACTGGCTGGGCCTGAATAGAGGCGACCTCGCTGAACAGGTCAGCAAGAACGGCCGCAGTTTCACCCGGGTACTCAACGACGACCGGACCTACACCCGGCCCGACGGGACTCTGTTCACTCTGCCTGGCCGCAGCCTGCTGTTCGTCCGCAACGTGGGCCACCTGATGACCAACGACGCCATCGTCTTCGGCGAGGGGCCTAACGAAGGCCGGGAGGTCTATGAGGGCATCCAGGACGCACTGTTCACCAGCCTGATCGCCGTTCACGGTCTCAACGGGCAAAACAGCCGCACCGGGTCGATCTACATCGTCAAACCCAAGATGCACGGCCCCGCCGAAGTCGCCTACACCTGCGAGTTGTTCAGCCGCGTCGAAGAAGTGCTGGGCTTATCGCACGGCACCCTCAAGGTCGGGATCATGGACGAGGAGCGGCGCACCACGCTCAACCTCAAGGCCTGCGTCAAGGCGGCCGCCGACCGGGTGGTGTTCATCAACACCGGGTTCCTGGACCGCACCGGCGATGAGATCCACACCTCGATGGCAGCCGGTCCGATGATCCGCAAGGGTCAGATGAAGTCCCAACCGTGGATCCTGGCCTACGAGGACCAGAACATCGACGTCGGTCTGGCCACCGGTTTCTCCGGACGCGCCCAGATCGGTAAGGGCATGTGGGCGATGACCGACCTGATGGCCGACATGGTGGAACAGAAGATCGGCCAACCCCGCGCCGGGGCTACCACCGCCTGGGTTCCCTCACCCACCGCCGCAACCCTGCACGCCATGCACTACCACTACGTCGATGTCTACGCAGTCCATCGGGAACTGACCGGCCGGACCCGCACCACCATCGAGCAACTGCTCACCGTTCCGCTGGCCGGCCGGGAACTTGCCTGGGCGCCGGACGAGATCCACGAGGAAGTCGACAACAACTGCCAATCCATCCTGGGCTACGTGGTGCGCTGGATCGACGCGGGAGTGGGCTGTTCGAAAGTTCCCGACATCCACGACGTGGCCCTCATGGAGGACCGCGCCACCCTGCGCATCGCCAGCCAACTGCTGGCCAACTGGCTGCACCACGGTGTCATCACCGAGCACGACGTGAAATCCAGCCTGCGACGAATGGCCGCAGTTGTCGACGAGCAGAACGCCGCCGACCCCGAGTACCGGCCGATGGCCCCAGACCCGGAGGGCAGCATCGCCTTCCAAGCCGCCCAAGAGCTCATCCTGGCCGGCGCAGCCCAGCCCAGCGGTTACACCGAGCCGATCCTGCATCGGCGCCGTCGGGAGTACAAAGCAAGTGTGGGTCTGTAGCCGATGGGCAGACACAGCATCCCCTCGCCGGGGCAACCCACCGGTGAGCCCTCGGAACCCGACGCCAATCCGCCGTCCGGACGGATCCGGCGCGCCGACGGGGATTGGCAGGGTCGCCGTCGGCGCGTCGACGGCGGCCGCCGCGGAGTCAGCCTGGGGGTGATCGCCGCCCTGTCGGGCGTAGTGCTGCTGGTCGGCGGAATCATTCTGTGGCGCTTCTTCGGTGATGCGTTGTCCGAGCGGTCCTCCGATGCCGCGCAGCAGTGCTTGCAGGGAACAGCCACGGTTGCCGTCGTCGCCGATCCCTCGGTCGCTGAGATGCTTACCTCCTTCGCTGAACGCTTCGACGCCGAAGCCGCGCCCGTCGGCGATAAGTGCGTGGATGTCGTTGTCACACAGGCTGAATCGGATGCTGTCTTGAAGGGACTGACCGGCACCTGGCCCGCCGAGCTCGGCGAGCGCCCTGCCCTGTGGCTGCCGGCCAGTTCAGTGCAGTCGGCACGACTTCAGGCCGTAGCGGGCAAACAGGTGGTCAGCGACGCGCGTTCTTTGGCCATCTCACCGGTGGTGCTGGCCGTTCGGCCCGAAGTCAAGAAGGCGCTCGAGCAGGAGGGTTGGGGGGCGCTGCCGGGGCTCCAGAACGATCCGGGCTCATTGGACGCCCGAAACCTGCCTGGCTGGGGCACATTGCGACTCGCACTGCCAGCCACCGGAGCGGCCGACGCGAACTATCTGGTCGCCGAGGCGGTCGCCGCCGCGACGGCCCCACCGAACACCCCTGCCACTGCGGGACTTCCCGCGGTGAGCGCCCTGCTCGCCGGTCAGCCTCGATTGCCGTCGAACTCCGCAGCCGCGGCCTGGGAGGCGCTGACCGCGGCCGGGGATCCCGCCGCCGCTGCGGTGCACGCGGTGGCGATGACCGAGCAGCAGCTGTTCGCCAAGGCCGGTCAACTGGCCAATGCCGCCGACTCGGTCGCCGAGTGGATCCCGACCGGACCGGTGCCGCTGGCGGACTACCCGACGGTGCTGCTGTCCGGAACGTGGCTGTCCGACGAGCAGGTCGCCGCAGCCAGCGAATTCGCCCGATTCCTGCGTAAGGACAACCAACTCGCCGAACTGGCCGAGGCAGGTTTCCGGCCCGAGGGCGTCAGCCCTGAGGGCAACGGTGTCGTGGACTTCCCCAAGCTCGCTGCGGCACTGCCGGCCGGAGACGAAGCGGTGCGCTCGGCGGTGGCCGGCGCGGTCAATCCGCTGGGCGGGACGACCACCATCGTCATGAACGAAGGCCTCACCGGTGACGAGGGCGGACGCGCGAGGCTCTTCAATGTCACCGCTGCGCTGCGGGATCGGATCAACGCCCTGCCACCCAGCGCAGCGATCGGCCTGTGGACGTTCAATAAGATCAACAGCGGTCCCGCCGTTGTGACCGGGCCGCTGGGCGACCCGATCGAGACCCAGCCGCGCGCGGCAGTCATCACCGGCGTGCTCGACGCCACGACGCCGACCAGTGGCGGTGGCCTGTCCTTCACCTCCCTGCGCGCCGCCTACGGCGATGCACTGCTCAATTACCTTCCAGGGCAACCCAATTCGGTGCTGGTGATCACCCAGGGCCCGCATACCGATGACGCCCTAGACGGAGCCGGCCTTGAGGACTTCATCGCCAAGTCGCAGGATCCGAACCGGTCGCTGCCGATCAACGTCATCAGCTTCGGCGGCGATCCGGACCGGCCCACTTGGGAGGCCGTGACCCGACTCTCCGGTGGCAGCTACCAGGAACTCCCGACGTCTGCGGGCCCGGATCTGCTCGCCGCGGTCTCGCGGATGCTCTACTAGCCGGGCGCCGCCGGCTCAACTGTGCGCGAACGCCTCCACCGGCGGGCACGAGCAGACCAGGTTGCGATCGCCGTACGCGCCGTCGATGCGGCGGACCGGCGGCCACACCTTGGACCGGAAGTCCTTACCCAGCGGATAAGCCGCCTGCTCGCGGCTGTACGGGTGGTTCCACTGTTCGGTGAGCAGACAGTCGGCGGTGTGCGGAGCGTTGCGCAACGGGTTGTCGTCAACCGGCCACTGCCCGGAACCGACCTTGTCGATCTCGGCCCGAATGGCGATCATCGCGTCGCAGAATGCGTCCACCTCGGTGAGGCTCTCACTTTCGGTCGGCTCCACCATCAGCGTTCCGGCCACCGGGAAACTCATGGTCGGCGAGTGAAAACCGTAGTCCGCCAGACGTTTTGCCACATCATCGACGGTCACGCCGGTTGCCTTGGTGATCGGCCGGAGATCCAGGATGCATTCGTGGGCAACCATGCCGTTCTCCCCGGTGTAGAGCACCGGGTAGTACTCGTCGAGGCGACGGGCGATGTAGTTCGCCGAGGCGATCGCGGTCAGCGACGCCTCGCGCAAACCGGCGGCCCCCATCATCCGGATGTAGGCCCAGGTGATCGGCAGGATGGAGGCCGATCCATAGGGTGCGGCCGACACCGGCGCGCCACCGGGCAGTTCCGGAGCCAACGGGTGGCCCGGCAGGTACGGCGCCAAGTGCGCCCGAACCGCCACCGGGCCCACTCCGGGCCCACCGCCACCGTGCGGAATGCAAAACGTCTTGTGCAGGTTCAGGTGGCTCACGTCGCCGCCGAACTTGCCGGGCCGGGCCAATCCCACCAGCGCATTGAGGTTGGCTCCGTCCACGTAGACCTGACCGCCGGCGTCGTGCACGGCAGCGCAGATCTCGGCGATGTCGTGCTCGTAAACGCCGTGAGTGGACGGGTAGGTGATCATCAGTGCGGCCAACGCCTCGGCGTGCTCGGCGACCTTCGCACGTAGTTCGTCAAGATCGACGTCACCATTGTCCCGGCAGCCCACCACCACCACCCGCATACCGACCATGGCGGCCGAGGCCGCGTTGGTGCCGTGGGCACTCGACGGGATCAGGCAGACATCGCGACGGGACTCCCCACGCTCGGCGTGGTAGGCGCGGATCGCCAGCAGTCCGGCGTACTCACCCTGCGAACCTGCGTTGGGCTGCAACGAGATTGCGTCATAGCCGGTGATGCCGGTCAGCCACTGCTGTAGGTCGGCGATCAACTGCCGCAGCCCGGCCGCATCCTCGATGGGGGCGAACGGGTGCTGGCGGCTGAATTCCGGCCAGGTGACCGACTCCATCTCCGCGGCGGAGTTGAGCTTCATGGTGCACGACCCCAGCGGGATCATCGTGCGGTCCAGCGCCAGGTCCTTGTCGGCCAGCGACCGCAGATAACGCATCATCGCCGTCTCGGTGCGGTACTGGTGAAACGCCGGATGGCTGAGGAATTCGGTTGTGCGGTCAGCGATGTCGGGTCCGTCGAAGGTGCCCGCCGGGGCGGCTCCCCCGTCCAATGTCGCCGCCGGGGCGGCTCCGAACGCCTCCAGGACCGAGGCGACGTGTTCGTCGGTGGTGGCCTCGTCGCAGGACACCGAGACGTGCTCGGCGTCGGGGCACCAGATGTTGATGCCCCGTTCGCGGGCGGCGTCCCGGACAGCCGCGGCCCGGCCGGGAACATGAGCCAGCACCGTGTCGAAGAACCTGTCGTGCACTACCTGCACACCGGCGCCGCGCAGTCCGGCCGCCACCGCGCGGGCGTGATCGTGGACCCGGCGGGCGATCGCCGTCAAGCCGTCGGCGCCGTGGTAGCTGGCGTACATGGCGGACATCACGGCCAGCAGCACTTGGGCGGTGCAGATGTTCGAAGTCGCCTTATCCCGGCGGATGTGCTGTTCGCGGGTCTGCAGCGAGAGCCGGTAGGCCCGTGACCCGTCGGCGTCCTGGGACACCCCTACCAGTCGGCCCGGCAACTGACGGGCATGGCTGGTGCGCACGGCCAGGTACCCGGCGTGCGGACCGCCGAATCCCATCGGGACGCCGAATCGCTGGGCGGTACCGAACGCGACGTCGGCACCGACGTCGCCGGGCGGGGCGATCATGGTGCAGGCCAGCAGGTCAGCGCCGAGGGCGACCAGCGCGCCGCGGTCGTGCGCCTGCTCGACAAGCTCGGACCAGTCGGTGACCCGGCCGCCGGCACCCGGAAGTTGGGCGATGACGCCGAAGAACTCGCCGTCGGGAAGTCCATCACGCAGGTCGGCGGTGACGATCTCGATGCCCAGCGGTTCGGCGCGGGTGTCCAGTATCGCTGCGGTCGCGGCGAACAGGTCGGCATCCACCGCAAGCCGGTTTGACGAACCGCGGCTCGCCCGGTGCATCAGCGTCATCGCTTCACCGGCCGCGGTGGCCTCATCGAGCATCGAGGCGTTGGCAATGTCCATGCCGGTCAAATCGGAGACCATGGTCTGGAAGTTCAGCAGCGCCTCCAGCCGTCCCTGGCTGATCTCGGGCTGATACGGCGTGTAAGCGGTGTACCAAGCCGGGTTCTCCAGGATGTTGCGCAGCAGCACCGGCGGGGTGAGGGTGTCGTAGTAGCCCTGCCCGATCATCGATACGGCGACGTGGTTGGCGTTCGCCATCGCGCGTAGCTCTGCCAGCGCCTGATGTTCGCCGACCGGAGCAGGTAGCGACTCCAGGCCCGGGGCTGTGCCGCGGTCATCGGGGGTGTCAAGGATTCCGGCCGGCAGCGCCTTGGCCGCCAGTTCGTCCAGCGACGCCACCCCGATCACGCTCAGAATGGTGTTCAGGTCCGCGGCGTCAGGGCCGATGTGGCGGGCCGAGAACGGGGACTGCACAGCGGTGTGGTCGGAGATTTCAGGCACTTCAGGCACTCCTCAGGGGCAGACGCAGCGGGCTTGACGTCCTCTCCCTCTGTCTTGGGTGCCTGAGAGATTCGGCTCAGTCCCTTTCGGCACAGTGCCTTTCCCCGTGGGCGGGCGACTCGACTTTTGGGGCCGGCCACCGCTTTCCAGAGGCATCGTTTCCGCGCGCGGTCCGGGGGCCTGAGAGGTTGACGGAGAGGTGTTGCTCCTTCGGCGTCCGCGGCTGGCTGCCGCAGAACTCTCCCGCTCGAGGTCGATGCTGAGCCAATCCTAGCCGCCCCACCGCGGAACGACGAAAAGACACAAACGACGCCAAAGTGCCGGGATCAACCAGCGTTGGACGTCTGCTCGCGGGTAGGGCCGGGTGGACGAGCGCCGATCAGCCGATTTTCCGGTCGCGGCTCTTGCGCCGGGAGGCCAACTCATCCTCTGGGGCAGCGATCGACTCGCCACCGTCGGCACGCTCGCCCGGGAAATCGGCGATGGCGCCGGTGAGTTCACGCATCGCGCCGCTGACTGCGATGCCGAAAACTCCCTGCCCGCCCTGCAGGAGGTCGACGACCTCTTCGGCGGAGGTGCACTCGTAGACCGTGGTGCCGTCGGAGAACAGGGTGATGTTGGCCAGGTCCTGTACGCCGCGCTGACGCAGGTGGTCGACGGCGACCCGAATATTGTGCAGCGAGATGCCGGTGTCGAGCAGGCGCTTCACGATTTTGAGGACCAGGATGTCTTTGAACGAGTACAGCCGCTGACTGCCGGAGCCCGCCGCGCCCCGGATCGACGGGACCACCAGCGAGGTCCGTGCCCAGTAATCCAGTTGGCGGTAGGTGATGCCGGCGATCTGGCAGGCGCTGGGCCCGCGGTAGCCCACCAGTTCGTCGGGAACCGAGTCGTCGGGGAACAGCCCGCCCTGCACGGGGGCGCTCACCGGAGCCACCGGAGCGGTCATCGGGGGTGTCGGATCCTCGTATCGTGCTGCGGGGACAGCAAGATCGAGTTGCTCCTGACGTGGGACAGCAAGATCAAGCTGTTCCTGACGTGGCTCGTCACCCACGATGCTTCCTCTCGCCAATCCAGCCTGCTGCCCGCCGACCGGGTGTCGCTCGCAAGTGCACTGAGCATACGCCTGCCACAGGGTGGTCGCGGCTTCTGCCGCCACCTTCAGTCACATCCGAAGTATGGGTGCAGGCCGATGGCGGCGGCGGTATCCGGTTGGCGTGTCGGTGCGGCCAGTCACACAGATGAGACTCACCCGTGATCTGTGGCAGCTCAGGTGGCCTTGAAATCGTCCGGGGAAATGCTGTCGAGGAATTCCTTGAACTTTTCGACTTCGTCCTCGCGAACCGCGCCGGTCGACTTCTCATCGCTCTCATCGGGGATGAGCAGTCCGGCTTCGTCGAGCACGGCCTCCTCGACGTAGATCGGGACGCCCATTCGCAGGGCGATCGCCACCGAGTCCGACGGGCGCGCCGACACCCGGACCTCATGGTCGAAAATCAGGTCCGCGTAGAAGGTGCCCTCCTGTAGATCGACGATGCGGACCTCTTTGAGCGAGTGCCCAAGAGCGCCAAGCACATCCCGAAACAGGTCGTGGGTCAGCGGACGCGCGGGCTCGACGCCCTGCTGCTCGAGGATGATGGCGTTCGCCTCGTTCGGCCCGATCCAGATCGGCAGATAACGGTCACCGGCGGTCTCGCGCAGCAGAAGGACCGGCTGGTTGGCGGGTTGCTCGACACGAACCCCGACTACTCGCACCTCACCCATACGCGGACCTCCGCCCACTCATGCAGTCATCGGTGAGTCTAGTCCTCACCGATCCAGAACATCGCGCACCGCGGACTTGATCAACGAGGTGTGCAGGGTAATGGCCAATGCCGCCACCTCGCGGGCCAGATCGTCGGCCCGGTCGCGCGCTCCGGTCCGGTCGGACTTGCCGACCGGCCCGGCGATCTGAGCGATCAGATCCGACTGCCGGTCGGCGGCCGACCGAAAGGCGCGCAGGTGCCGGGGCTCCACGCCGTACTCGGCCAGCGCGGCCGCGCACTGGGCGATGGTGACTGCGTTTTCGTCGAAGAAACCGCCGGGTCCGGTGGTGATGATTCCGGCCCGGCACAGCGCGGTGATCAGTTGCGCGGGCACACCGGACCGGTCCAGCAGATCCTCCCGGCTGAGTCGGATCTGGGTCGGCGCGCCGACGGCGCCGGCGAGTTCGCCGTCAAGTTCACCGTTGCTGGCCACCGGCACAAGGCGCGGGGCCGGGTACGCCAGCGGCAGTTCGCCGTCAGGTTGTGAGTCCAGTTGGGCCTTGATCACCTTCAGCGGCAGGTACTGGTCCCGCTGGGCGGTCAGGATGAACCGCAACCGGGCGCAGTCGTAGGCGGTGAACCGGCGGTATCCAGACGGGCTCCGCTGCGGGGTGACCAGACCCTCCGATTCGAGAAACCGGATCTTGGAGATGGTGACATCCGGGAAATCCGGCCGCAGCAGGTCCAGCACCGCACCGATCGACATGCCTGCCGCGGCGGGACTATCGGGCGCGGTCACTGGCTGTCGGCACCGCCCTGGCCCTTTGGTCCGGTCAGGAACACCAGCCGGAACTTGCCGATCTGCACCTCGTCACCGTTGGCGAGGGTGGCCGAGTCCACGGGTTCACGGTTGACGTAGGTGCCGTTGAGGCTGCCCACGTCGACGACCTGGAACTCGCCATCGTCGGATCGGAACTCCGCGTGCCGGCGACTGACGGTGACGTCGTCGAGGAAGATGTCGGAGTCCGGATGCCGGCCCGCCGAGGTTGTCGGCTGGTCCAACAGGAACCGCGAGCCCGCATTGGGGCCCCGCTTGACGACCAGCAGCGCTGATCCCACCGGCAGGCCCTCGACGCCGGATACCGACGTCGCGCCGACGGGAGCGGCCGGTGATTCAAGGTCGTTGAGGAAGTCCGCGCGGAACACCGAGGTCGTTTCGACCGTCACCTCGTCGGAGCTGTCGTCAGACCTCGATGGCCAGTCCTTCTCCGTCACCCGCTACTCCTCACTGGCGGCATCTGCCGCTTGTCATGACCGTACCGCCCACCGTTCGCCGGTGTTGCCACCACTGCAGGATCGCCAGTTTGGCAGGCACCCTAACAACCAATTCTGCGCCGAGTCGGGCCGAGGCGAGTAGGCCCCGGGCCACCGTCAGGCCAGGGCGGCCCGGTAGCCGTCGGCGTCCAGCAGTCCGGCTAATCCGGCCTCGGCGCCGTCACAGCGCAGTTCGATCAGCCAACCCTGCCCGTAGGGATCGGAGTTGATCAGTTGGGGGTTGCCCTCAAGTTCGGTGTTGACGGCGATCACCGTGGCAGACAACGGGGCGTACAGGTCCGACACCGACTTGGTGGACTCCACCTCGCCGAACGACTCGCCGGCGGTGAGCGTGGCGCCCACCTCCGGCAGTTGGACGTAGACGACGTCACCGAGGGAGTCCTGCGCGAAATCGGTGATACCGACCTGCATGGTGTCGTCGCCGGTGTGTCGGACCCATTCGTGGTCGGCGGTGTAGCGCAGGTCGGCGGGGATGTCGCTCACGATGCTCCTCGGTGGGTCGGTCTGGGGCCGGTCGCGGCCGCTCATGTGACGCGCTGAGCGTATTGGCGCTGCTTCGGTTGCCGCAAGACGGCCGCCTCCGACGGGGTCAGGCGGCCGCTTCGCCGGACACCCTCGGCAGCTGCTGCACCACGAGGCGGACCTGGATGAGGTACAGCACAGCCGACCACAGGTACATCCCGGTGCCCCAGATCACGAAGGCCCAGCCGACCGCCCCCGCGGCCCGGCTCCAGCCAGAGTCCCACTGCCCCAACAGAATTGCCGGAAATCCGGTCATCAGTGCGAAGGTCGCAGCCTTGCCGATATAGGTGACCGGAAGCGCGGTCACCCCGCGGCCGCGCAGTACCGGAAGCGTCGCAGCGAGCAGGGCGTCGCGGCCGAGCAGGACTGCGACGAGCCACCACGGCACCACGCCGGCCAGCGCCAGAACCACCGGGACCGCCACCATGTAAATCCGGTCGACCAAAGGGTCGAGCAACTCTCCCAGTCGGGAGGACTGGTTTGCCACCAGTCGGGCGATCTTGCCGTCGGCCCAGTCCGAGGCGCCGCTGAAGATCAGGATGGCCAGGGCCGGGCCATAGGACTGCCGCTCCAGCAACAGGTAGGCGAATACCGGCAGCAACACCAGCCGGATCACGCTGAGCACGTTGGGAATCGTCAGCACCCGGCCTTGCATGACGATGAACTTAGCCGGGGCTAACGCCTAGCGGAACACTCCGGGCAGGCTCAGCGCTGAGAGAGTGTCGTCCCGCATCGGGTTGTCGTGGACCATGTAGGTCCACGTCGAGGTCGGCCGGGCCAGCTTGGACAGGTCCAGGCCCGGCTCGTTTTCCAGCACGTTGGCCGTCTCGAAGGTCTGCTGGGACGCTTCGATGGCATCGGCGGCGAGATGGGTGAACGCGTCCACGGCGAGCCGGTGGAACTCGTCGAGGGGGTTTTGGCGACCCAGCGCCCGAAGGTGGATGCTCTCCCGGATGTCCGACAGGTAGGCCAGGTGGTCGGCCCAACCCCGGTCGAGGTGATACAGCATGATGTTGCGGCAGATCCGTTCGAGATGTTCCTCGGCGTCCTCGCCGAGTGCCTTCTCCAGTTCGGCGTATCGGTCCGGCGAGAGTTCGGCCAACTCCTCGCGCGCGGTGGCAGTGCTCAGCAGCGTGTTGCGGCGTTCGACGATGATCGCGCGCTGCTGGGCGATGAGCTGGTTGTAGCGCCACGTGTTGGCGTGCACGTCCAGCAGCCTGCCCTCGGCGACTCGCTGGGCGTGATCGAGCAGAGCGTTGGCCTTGGGGCTGGTGATGCGCCCGGCCTCGTCGCACTCGGTCGGGAGCTTGGGGTTCTCGAGGTGGGCGATGACGACGTCGTCCTCCCAGCTGGAGAAGAACACCGACGAACCGGGGTCACCCTGCCGGCCGGCGCGGCCGCGCAGCTGGTTGTCCAAGCGCTCGGTGATGTGCCGGCCGGTACCGATGACGTGCAGGCCACCAAGGTCGGCGACCTCTTGCTTCTCCGCCGAGTCGTCGGCGGCCTCGGAGCCGCCGAGCCGGATGTCGGTGCCGCGGCCGGCCATCTGGGTGGACACCGTCACGGCGCCGAGCTTGCCGGCTTCGGCGATGACGCCGGCCTCCTCCTCATCGTTCTTGGCGTTGAGCACCACTGCTGGAACACCGCGGCGCACCAGACGCTCGTGCAGGTCTTCGGATTCGGCGACGTCCTGAGTGCCGACCAGGATCGGCTGACCGGTGCCGTGCACCTCAATGATGTGGTCGATGACGGCTTCGTTTTTGGCCCCCGCGGTGATGAAGACCCGATCGGGTTCATCGTCGCGCACGGTGGGGGTGTTCGGGGGAATCGGTGAGACGCCAAGGGAGTAGAACTGCCGCAGCTGTTCACCGGCGGCCAGGGCGGTCCCGGTCATCCCGCAGACCGTGGGGTACCGGTTGATCAGCGCCTGAACGGTGATGGTGTCGAGCACCTCACCGGTCTCGGTGGTCTCGATGCCCTCTTTGACCTCGACGGCGGCCTGCAGACCGTCGGGCCAGCGCTGCAGCGCGGCGATCCGGCCGCGGGAGGCGTTGATGAGCTGTACGGCTCCGTCGCGGACGATGTAATGCACATCGCGCTGCAACAGCGCATGGGCGTGCAGTGCGACGTTGACCTCGGTCAGGGTGGTGACGACGTGTTCCTCGGAGTAGAGGTCGATTCCGCCGAGGGCCTTCTCGACCTTCTGCGCACCGGCCTCGGTGAGGTGCACATTGCGGTTGTCGGAGTCGGTGTCGTAGTCGACCCCCGGGGTCAGCTGCCCCACCAACCGCACGATCGCAAGCTTGGGAGTCTCCCGGTGGGTGGTGCCGGCCAGCACCAGCGGCACCAGTGCCTCGTCGACGAGCACTGAATCGGCCTCGTCGATCAGGGCGACATCGGGGTTGGGCGAGACCAGATCCGCGACGTCGGTGACCAGTTGGTCGCGCAGGACGTCGAATCCGATCTCGTTGACCGAGGCGTAGGTGACGTCGCACTGGTAGGCGGCGCGGCGCTCATCACGGGTCGAGTCCTCGGTGATCCACCCGACGGTCAAGCCCAGTGCGGTGATCAGCGGCCCCATCCATTCGGCGTCGCGGCGGGC
>CAXNJA010000066.1:0-14134 GCA_964202555.1 Mycobacterium sp. | reverse complement strand
GCTCTGGTCACCTCTCAGTTGCGGCGGGGCTGTCATCGGCGTTCCAGCCTTTCGAAATCGTCCGACAACGCTGCGGCGAGTTCGGTAATCCTGCGTTGGTAGGTCTTCCCGAGCAGGTCGAGATCGATCGCTTTTCCGGCCGCGATCTGCTTGTCATAGGGCAAAACGATCACCCGTCCGGCGCTCACATGACTCTGGAACTGCTGGACGAGGTCGTTGACGTCGACGTTCGGCTTGCCCGGAGTCGTGTGGTTGATCACCACGCACGTCCGGCCCAGAAGATGCTGATATCCGTTCTGGCGCAACCAGTCCAACGTGACTGCGGCCTGCTTGGCCCCGTCGATCGAGGCACTGGCGACGATCACCAGACCAGAGACCGTCTGGAGGACGGCGCGGGCCGCAGGGTGGAACAGTCCGGCACCGCAATCAGCTAACACCAGGTTGTAGTACCGGGAGACAATCCTGGTCGTACCATCCCACTCCTGTGGTCCGAATGCACGCCGCGCGACACTGTAGTCGTCCGAGGCGAGAACCTCGAGATTGGACCGATTCATGCTGGTGTAGGCGCGAATGTCGTTGTAGCGCGACAGATTCCGGTCAGCCAACAGGTCCGCGATACTTGCCGCTGACTCCCGGCCGAAGCGGTCGGCAAGGTTTCCCGCATCAGGATCGGCGTCGACGGCCAGGATCCGGTCGCCACGAACCTTGCTCAGCAATGATCCCAGCGCAACTGTGACGGCGGTTTTACCCCCGCCGCCCTTCAGCCCGAAAACCCCGATTTGGTAGGAATCGCGGGCGTTGCGCCGAATCCGCGTGTGCAGATCCATCTCGTAGGTTTCGTCGGGCGACAGGCCGAGATTGATCCTCGTCAGCATGTACAGGACGCGTCGCCAGCCTCGTTTGGAAGGCATCTTCACCGAGCTCTTGACGTCCACGTGAGTGAGCGCGTCGACGGCACGATCGCTGCCGACGGTGGCCGCCGATAGCCCCGGCGGTTCACTGTCAGCGGTTTCAGGCCCCGGCCAGACTCTAACGATTTCGGTCTCGCCAGCTCCGTGCTGGGCTGTCGTCTGCGGTCGATTTCCAGGGGTTTCAGCCCCGGGCCAGACGTTGACGATCTCTGTTTTGCCGTCGCCGTACTGTGCGGCTTGCGCCGGAGCCTGAGCCGCACGACCGAGGATCTCCGAGGCGGTCCGGGTCGACACAATCATGGTGGCTTCGGCATCGTTCGCGGACTCGCCGAGCGGTCCGGCAGGCGGGCGGTCCTGAGCTGCGGCGAGGTCCTCGTCGGGCAAGCCGGGCCACGAGCGCCCCGCTGGGCGCGCCGGGGGCGGCCCCTGCATCGGACCAACTGGCATTGGCTCGACGGGCATCGGACCAACCGGCATCGGACCGACGGGCATGGGAGTCATCGGCCTCAGGTCTGCCGACATCGGGTCGAGGCCGCCCCGTTGATCCGCGGCGACCCAGTTGCCACCGGTGACGGGCTGATCAGTCGCCGGCCGCTGAGCATCTTCAACCGGCAGCGCGTCGTCATCGTCGGTCGACTTGAAAAGACTCTCGTAGTCCGTCATCGAGCACCTCTCGTGGTCGTGCCTGCCCGTTTCTGTTCAACCAACAGAAGTTGGCGGGTTCGCCGCAGCGTTCCCGCCAACTTCACTTCGGTTATTGAATCAGCCGAACATGCCCGTCACACCGGCTTCGGTCTGCGCCATGGTCTGGCTGGCCGCGCTGATGGTCTGTGCCAGGTTTTGCAGGGCCGAGTTAAGCTCCGCGGAGGTGCTGTCCCAGCGCTGCTGGACGCCCTGGTAGGCCTCTGAGCCAGTGCCGCCCCACACGGAAGCCAGCGCCCCCAGCGACGCCTTGCCCTCATCGAGCAATCCGTGGGTGGTGGCGACCGCACCCTGAATATCCGAGGAACCACCCTCGATCCCGGCGAAATTCCACAACTGTTCCGACATTCTGAGTTCTCCTATTTTTCCGTTGGCCGTGTTCGTAGTTGCGAGGGTCAGAGGTTCATCGAGGCTTGCAGCGACGACGTCTGGTCCTCATCGGTCGAGGTGTACTGCACACCGGCAGTGCTGATGTTGTTGGAGATGTCGTTGAGTTCCTGGACCTGCCGGTTGGCGGCTTCCTGGAAACGGAGTAGCGCCGCCTGGGCGGCCTGACCGGCTTGACCGTGCCACTGCCCGGCCAACGCGCCGGCGGTCCCCTCGACTTGGGCCATCACGGCTTTCAATTCACCCGAGATCCTCTCGAAGGTGCCGGCCTCCTTGGCGAGGACAGCAGCATCGGTGTTCATCTGTGGCATTGCTGTTTCCTTTTTCTCAGTGTGTCCTCACCATCGGTATGGCGAGTCCTCGGCCTCGTAAGGGCTCGAAGTTTGTTGTGCGCCAACGATTCACCAGTCATCGGCGTCTTCTTCTGCGGAGTCGTACTCGAGCGCTTCGGGACCTTCCAGGGCCTTGCGCACTCCACCGCTGGTTCCCCGTTGGCCCATCCCGCCGATCGGGGCACCCACACCACCAGCGCCGCCGGCCGATACCGGGGCCAGGCCCAGCGCCGCAGAACCTGCTCCGGCGCCTACGGCGACCGCCGCCGGGTTCAGTCCGAAGGCGCCCTCCCCGAGCAGGCCGGCGAGCATCGGCGTACGCGCCCCCAGACCGCCGGCGCCGGGAAGCGACGCGGCCCGAACCATGCCGGCGCCTACGGACGGACCGCCCCCACCGGCCAACGGGTGACTGGAGAAAGGACTGGCTCCGAGCAGGCCGATCTGGGCACCCCGACCACCGGCCGCCGCTCCTGCGAGGCCTTCGGTTTGGCCCTGCCCGCCCATCTGGCCGAACTGGCTGAATAGTTGAGATACCTGCTGCAAGGGTTGGGTGAGTTGTTGCATCGGGCTCTGCAACATCTGGCCTGCCTGCTGAGGTAGCTGGCCAACCTGGGATGCCATCTGGCTCACCATCTGCAGTCCCTGCTGGGCGAATTGGTTTTCCGGTTGCTGCATCGCCCGGCTGTCACCGGCACGTTCCGCTTTGTTTTCGGCCAGAGCGGCTGCCTGGTTGGCCAGCGAGGCCGCCCGGCCGGCCTTCAGTGCCATCGACTCCGCTGTTGCTTGTGCGCCGACGTGGGCGATCGCCGCTTCACGGGCCGCAGCTCCGGGGGCCATCGCGGCCGCCCGTGCCATTCCGGCCGCGCCGACCGCGTTGGCGACGCCGGGAGTGGTGATGGGCGGCAGCGGAGGAATCGGCTCGAAGGTGGTGTTCACCAAAGTTTCTGCATTGTAGAAGTCCATCGCCACAGCGGCCTGATTCCACATGCGGACGAAATAATCCTCCTCGTTCAAGGCGATCGGGACTGCGTTGATGCCGAAGAAGTTCGTCGCCTGCAGCATTGCTTGGGTGATGTGGTTCTGCTCGATCTCCGGGATCGGCGGCGTCGCGGCCAGGGCGGTGGTGTGGGCCGCCGCCTGCGCGGCAGCCTGCAATGACCGCTTGTGGGCTTGCATGCTGGTGGTTCGCAACCACATCACGGCCGGCGTCATTGACGCGATCGCCTGTTCGCTGGCGGCGCCGGTCCACGTTGCTGCAAGCTGGGACAACGACGCTGCCAGCTCGTCAGCCTGACCCTCCAGCGACAGGGCGAGACTTTCCCAAGCCGCTACAGCTTGCAACATCGGTGCAGATCCGGCGCCCACCATCAAGCGTGAGGTGTTGATCTCCGGCGGCATCGCATGCCACGTCGGCATCGCCGGCACAGGGAATCCTGCCACCTAAATTCTCACCCCCGCTCCAGGCTGTGACCTTTCAAGTACCTGCGGTTAGCTCAGGATTGCGCCGTGGGCCTCGTCCACCTGCGCGTACACGGCTGACGCCTCGATGACCGCCTCACCGGCACGGGTGACCTCCCCCTGCGCCGCGGCATTCACGACGGTCGTTTGTGCGCCCTCGGCGCCGAACGCCAGCGCGGCCAGTGCCGAGACCTCGTCAACACCTGCGGGAATGATCGCGGTGGTCGCCGCTCCGGCGACCGAACCCGCCGCAAGGCCGGTAGCGCCGTTGGCGACGACCGCCCCGCCGACCCCGGCAGCGGCCGGGTTGTGGCTCAACGGTTCCATAACTCGCTCCTCTCAATGTTCCGCCGCCCATCGACGCCGGTTCACACGATCTTTTGCTGTACCCCGATACAAGCGTTTGCTGAAAGTCCGGGATTGAGTCTAACTGCAAGTGGCGGATCCGTCGAGACACCTAGCCTTCGGGGGGCTCGACGTAGGCCGCCTGAATGACCTCCTTTCCGTCTGGAGTGACGTAAAAGCCCTGACCAGGCGGCCGTCTCTTCAGTTTGATCTCGCTGGAGGGGAATTCCTGCTTATCGCCGGAGAGGAACAGGGCCGGCGACCCGGACCCGTAGAGGGGACCCACGAATCTGTCCATGGTCGCTTTGTGCGCTTGGCTCATCTGACAGGTCAAAACGACATGCAATCCGATGTCCGCGGCGGCAGGCAGCAGTGGCGCCAAGGGGGCCATCGGCGGCAGGGCCCCACTCGCGGCAACAATCATGTGCCAGTCATCGACGAGCAGGACGACATCCGGACCGGTCCACCAGGACCGGGATCGCAACTGGGCCGCAGTGAGGTCGGCCGGGGGCAGCCGCCCTGCGAGGTTTGCCGCCAGTGCCTGAATTGATTCGCCAAGAGAGTTGATGTTGCGATTGATCGCGCCGGCGTCAAGCAGGTGGCTCTGCGGCACCGCCCCGAGAAGTCCGGAGCGGAAATCGGCCAGCATGAAGCGCACCTGGGACGGATCGTTGCGCGCGCATATCGCCTCGGCGACGGCGTGGGCGATCGTCGTCTTGCCGGATTTGGCAGCACCGAAGATCAACAGGTGCGGCATAGCACCCATGTCGGCGGTGGCGACCGACAGATCGGTCTCCCTGATTCCCACCGGGATTTTCCAGCGGGCCGCGTAGTCCGCATCCGGACTCGGCGGGTTCGGATCGAGTTCACGGAGGTGAATACGTTCGGGCAGAACACGGACTTGCGGAGCCAGCTCGGCGGTGTTCGCAGCCACCCGATTGACCGCTGCAGTCAAAGCGGCGACGATATTGTCCGCGCTGTGAACGCCGTCGATCCGGGGGACGCCGATCATCAGGTGGTGCTTCTCTGCTGAGATCGCACGCCCGGGCCGGTTGAACGGGATTTCCCGTGTCATCCGGTCCACTTGGGTCTCGTTGACGTCGCCTAGCCGAAACTCGACTTTCGTTTGCAGGTAGTCGCGCACCTTGGCCTTCAGTTCAGTCCAGCGCGGTGTGGCGACCACGGTGTGCACGCCGAATGCCAGGCCCTGACTGGCGATGTCTTGCACCACTGGCTCCAGATCGGGGAACTCCCCAACGAAAGCAGGCCAGCCGTCTACTACCAGGAACACATCCCCGAAGGGATCTTGCGACGCCGGATGGCGCGGGTCTTGGCGCATCTGCCGGTAATCGGCCATCGAGCCGACCCGGAAATCCTTGAACGCCTGTTCACGTTGTCGGAGAACGGATTTCACCTCGGCAACCGTGCGGTTCACCTTGTCCGGATCGGTGCGCGCCGCCACGCCGCCCACATGCGGCAGATCCTCAAGGTAGATCAGACCGCCGCCACCGAAGTCGATGCAGTAGAACTGGACGTCCCGAGGACTGTGCGTCACCGCCGCCGAGAGCAGCATGGTCTGAAGGAACACCGACTTGCCGCCCTGCGGGGCACCGCCGATCGCGATGTTGCCCCCGCCGCCGGAAACGTCGATCCCCCAGACCTCCTGCCGGTGACGGCGGGGTTCATCCATGATGCCGAGGTTGAATGTCAACGGCTGGCGCTTGCCGCGTCTGACCAGTTCGTCGACTGGTGTCGGATCTGACAGCGGCGGCAACCACATTCGGTAGGCGCGCACCTCGCCGGTAGTCAGCTGATCGAGTATCACCTCGCGCAGAACCCGATGTCCGGCCTCGGCACTCACCGGCGGACCCCTGGGCTCTCGATCACCGGGGCAGTGGTGAACTTCTGAACCCGAAAGGCTTTCGGGGCGGTGTCCGGGCCGACCGAAGTGTCCGGTTTTCGCGTGAGCCAGGCGGGGACGTAGTTGTTTCCGGTATAGGCGGCTTGGAATTTCGCGGGATCCTCCATGCCGACGCGCAGGAATCCGACGCCGCTTTCGGAGTTGGTGATGTACTGCGCTTCAGGTGTTCCGATCACGGCCTTGGACTCAGCGGAACTCGTTGTACGCAATGCAATTCTGTAGGTCAGGTTGGGTTCCAGTTTGTCGATGCGAGCGCCGCCGGTGTTGAGCGATTGGGTCGCCAGAAGAAGGTGGACCCGCAGCGAGCGGCCAACCCGGCAGATCCGGTCGAACAGGCCGATGAAATCAGGATGGTTCTGTAACAGCTCGGCGAACTCGTCAACGACGACGAACAGGGTTGGCAGAGGTGGGAGGTTTGCGCCACGTTCTCGGTGTTTTTCGTATTCGGCCACCCCCGAGAGGGCTCCGGCAGCTCCGACCTGCGTACCCGCCTGACGGAGGATCGCTTGGCGTCGGTCCAGTTCACCCATGAGTACCTCGCCCATGCGGCTGACGAGTTCGGCCTCTTCCTCCATGTTGGTTACCACCGCGGCGGTGTGCGGAAGTTTCTCCATTCCCAGGAAGGTCGAGCCGCCTTTGAAGTCGGTCAGTAGCAGGTTCACTTGATCTGGGTGGTGGGTGGCGGCCAGCGAAAGGATGAGCGTCCGGAGAAACTCTGATTTTCCTGAACCTGTTGTGCCGATGAGCATTCCATGTGGCCCGGCGCCGAACTCCGCACCTTCCTTGATGTCGAGATACATGGTTTCGCCGGTCTTCAACTCGTGTCCGAACGGAATGCGAAGACGGTCCCGGTCGGCGTCGGCGAACATCCGCCATCGGGCGGGGGTCACCTGTTCCACCGATTCAGCACCCACGAGTTGATGCCACTCAGTTGCGACCCTCCTCTGGACGCGAGTTCCCTTGTCGAGGATCGCACCGGTGATGGACCATCCGGCGAGCTTGCGAGCGACCCGATCGGCTTCGTCGGGCGAGAGTCCGTCACACGTCGAAACCAGTTGACGATAACCCTGATTGGCCAGCCGATCTTCGGCGCTCCCGTCCGGATGTACCTTGATCCGATACGCCGAGCCTCGATGGTTTCCGAGGGTTAGGACGGTGACACCCGCTCGGCCGTCGACTGGAAAGTCAGCTCCTTCGCCCGTCAGGTCAACGACGATCACCCAGGGACCGCCTGGCGCGGAGTCGGGAGCGTGGGGACCGCGACCGGCCAGGTCCGAGAACGCCTCCGTTCGCGTGAACACCATCCGAGCCGAACCCGCGGCGTCGCTGTCGGAGACACTCTGCGTTTGGGGCAGCCACTTCAAGAAGTCCCAGTCCGGGTCGTCGGGGTTCTCGGTGAGAACCCTGATCTGCAGCAGATCCGGCGGGTGGAATACCGCGAGGTGGCAGATCATTGCACGGATCAAACCGGCAGCGCGTGAGGGGTCGCCGCCAATGGCGATGGTTGGAAACGATTTCAGTTGAACAAGTTTCGGACAGTCCTGCACCAGGCTGTGGGTCCGGAGGAACTTCGTCACCCACATGTGACTGACCGGCTCAAGGTGCGCTTGCTGCGCAGCCTCCGGCCCGGACAGTTCCCCACCGATGGCCGGCTTCAGCAGTCGGTCAACCGCAGGCTCAGCGCCGACACCCACTCGCGCCGCAGCGAAGAACTCAGAGTTCGGCGGACGGGACCATTGCCGGGTCGAGCCGACGATGGAGACCAGATCATCCGGATGCGGCGCATGGTAGGCGAAAAAAGCAACCTGGGCTGTTGCCGAATCCGCGACGCGCTCGCGGACATTTCCCAGATAGCGGAGGTACTCCTTGCGGTCTGCGTCGATTTCCGGGATCTTCTTGCCCCCCGGACCGCCACCGGCCATGAATCCGATGGAGGCCATGATCATCATCAAAGGCATCATCAGCATGTACGGCGAAAGCTGCCGGGCACCCGTGAGGAGTATCAGGACGATCATCCCGACCATCCCGCCGCCCATCACGTAAGGCAACGCCTTCTGTAGGGCAGAGGGCGGAACTGCAATTCCGAGATCGTCTGGCGGCGCGATAGTTATCTCCCCCGGCGTCAACCGAGGCCCGCGCTTGATCGTCGGGGTGAATTTCCTCGTCGTCACCGGCCGCCTCCGGTTTCAATAGACCGCGGTTGAGGATTGGAGGACAGGGTGTCGTGTTCCACGAGAGCGGCCTGCTTGGACAGGACAGGGCCGTCCACGAGGAGGTTGACTACCTGCCATGGCGCATTTTTGGGGCCGAACAGGTCGAGGACCTTGGCCGTCTCCTCGTCGGTGATTCCGTACCTCACCCCTTGCGGGTCGACGTAGTACAGGCCCTCGCCGTATCGGGGATCGGGTGCCTGCAGTCGGATGAACTGACCACCCTGTATGAACACCGTCAGTCCGCCGGTGATCTGCTTGATCCCGGCGTTCAACTGGTCAGGGGTCAACGGCAAGCGACGTCCGGCGAGTACTGCGCTCTGGGCCGACTGCTCACCAACCCCGCGGACCCACGTCCAGCACAGCACGGGCGAGTCGGTCCGGTTGACGATGTTCAATGGCGCGTCCGGAAGTGGTGAGGGATAGACACGTTCCGGTACCCGTGCCACCACGCTGGTTTCGATCATCGGTGGGGCCACAAGACCGTGGGAGTCGGTGGCGCGTAGCGCCGAAGCGGTGATCGGGTTGATCTTGGCGACCCCGTCCGGCAGGACCACGTAGTCCTGCGGGCCGTTGTCGGCGAAGACCTGGAACACCGATCCGATGACAAGATTGGGTGGGAGTCCGCCCGGATTCGGTTCCCCCGCTTTGGCTATCGGCGGCAACGCCCAGGGCCCGGCATCTTTGATCGCGTTGAACAGGCCCTGGGAGATCGGTGAACTCTTCATCATCACCGGGATCCCGACTGCGGCCGAAACGGCACGGTTGGCAATGTCGATCGCGTGGCGGCCGTCTTTGGTCATAAGCCAATCGCGTCCCTCGAACGAAACGACGAGCCCTTGTCCCTCTGCCATTGGTCCGATGGCACTGTCGGTGGTCAAGGGCACCACTATCGCCGCCGTCTCCACAGTCGGAGCCACCGACTCCGCGTTCATCACGGTGTCGCACAGCGACCATGTCGAAGCAGGGTCCGGGGTGACCGGCGTCGCGTAGGGCGCACCCGGGATACCGACCGTCTGGCCTTTGGGAATCTTGTTCAGCTCTTCGGATTTGACCGGTACCGGACTGCCGGCGTTGCCCAGAACGAGCCGGGCCGAGGTCAGGTTGTAGACCGGCCGCAGCTGAGACGACCCGGGAAGTATCACGTAGAGCTGATTGGTCGACCGATCGACGACCAAACTGTCGTCGCCGCGTTTGCCCAGCGGCTTGAAGTATGCAGCCAGTACCGCCCCCACGGCGACCAGGCTGGCGATGACGACGCCCGCGGCAACCGAACGGCTGTAGAACTTCAGCGGGTCGTCGAACATCCGGGTGTCCCGCCGGACGATGGCATGCTCGACCCTGCGAAGGAGGAACCGCCAGCCGCTGACTTGAACTTTAGTGGTGAGACGCGTCCCGGCCATACCTATGCCCCTACCCCGAGTCGCGTGTGGACGCCGGCCACGGCCGCGACCATGTCTTCACCCGTCACCATGGACAGTTCGTCGGTTGCAAGCTGCTCCAGATTCGCCGAGCGGCTCAATCTGAGGTCGCGACATTCCTCGGCAGTCTCCACCAACTGCCTTGCGTAGCGGCCATTTCCAGCGATATCCAGCGCCGGCTTACCGTTCAGTCGTTGACCGCTGAGCAGGGTTGCGGCCTTGACCACCTGCTGGACGGCGTCGTTGTCCAGCAGCGAATCGTTCCTGGCCGCGATGACTTCGGCGATCTGAGCGATCTCTTCCGGTGAGTAGGACTCGAACTCGATTCGGTTTGAGAACCGGGAACGAAGACCGTCATTAACTTCCAGAAGCCTGTCGATGTCATTGCTGTATCCGGCGATGATCACCACCAGTTGATCGCGGTCGTTCTCCATCCGGGCAAGCAATGTGTCGAGCGCCTCGGTACCGAACGGGTCAGCACGCCCGTCCCGTTCCTGGACAAGGGTGTAGGCCTCGTCGATGAACAGAACCCCGCCCAGTGCACGGTCGATCGTCTTTGTCGTCTTCACCGCCGATTGGCCCTCGTACTCGGCAACGAAATCCTTGCGCGATGTCTCGATGAGTTTAGGTTCGGTGATGACTCCCAAGCCCGCGAGAATATTGGCGACAATGCGGGCGATGGTGGTTTTACCGGTGCCCGGCGGGCCGGTGAAGATCATGTGGCGGCTGGACTGGCCAACCTTCATGCCCCGAGCGCCGCGGACTTTGGCCATCTGCGTCGCCGCGCGATATCGGTCGACTTGTTCTTTGACGCGGGTAAGACCGATCTGCCGATCGAGTTCGGCCTGCGCATCCGTGAGAAGTGCATCCCGGGCGGTGTCATCGGCCATGACACTGCTCGGATCCCACGCGTCTGCTCGCGACTCGATACTCTCCGCCGTGGTCGTTACCAGCCGATAGCCAGGGTTCTTCAGTGCTTCAGCGGCTTTCGGACTCGCGAAGCTGGCCTGCAACCACTCCAGCAGTGCCACGGCGCCTGCCTCATTGCCCAGTGCCCTGCGGGTCATCGCCAGGTACCACGCGATCGCAGCAGCACAGGCCCTACCGGCCGGCGAGGAATTCGCCTCGGTCAAGCGGCGTTCCGCCTCGTTGAACAAACCGAGATTGGCGGCCGCGACTCCGTGTGCGACCTTACCCGCGGAGGCGAGGAACGGGTCGGGCCAGGACTCGGCATCCTTGATCTCGGCGATGACATCCGTCCAACGGTGAGCGGCGCTGTAAATCACCGCCTTCACCCACGACACGAGATAGTCAGGCGCGCCTCCGGAAGCCTCATCCATCGCTTCCATCGCGTCCGTGAAGTTGCCGATGCCAGCCTCCGCGACAGCGAATCCCATGGTCAGGGCGAACGGTGAAGTGACCGGGTAAGTGATGTCGCCGAACCCTCCTCCGATGGGAACCCTGGCTTCGAGGGCATTGATGGGTACCTCCGCGGCACCCGCCAACCGCCCGAAGTTCCTCCGCGAGTACCAGGCCCGGAAAAGCGTCGTGCGTTCCAGGTCACCGCAACTGATACGTCCTATCCAGGCATCGCAAATCGACTCGTCGTAAGCGGTTATCTCGCCGAACAGGTCACGGGCGCGAGAGGGCGCGGTCGTCCGCATCCCCGCTGCGGTGGCGAAAAGGTTGACGAGTTGGTCCGCCATCGTTCCCCTGATTATTCCTTCCACTCCTGTCAGAGTTCCCCGGCGTTGTCCGGCCGTTCGGCCCAACACTGGGAGGGAAGAAACTCCATCAGACCATCGACTGCACGTTGCAGGTTTTCGTCGCTTCCCGGCAGAAAGCTGCCAAACAGCTCGCCGTTGACCCGGCGCGGTATCGAGACGATCCGGCCCTGCACACCATCGAGGACTCCCGCCGCCGCTTCGGTGCGACTGACCGTTCCGCCCGGGTGCCGCTCTGTCGCGACGATCTCCGCCCACCCCGCGGGCTGATCAACAAGAGCGGAATACACCCGCGTGGAGTTCAGGCTGATGTCGAACTGGCCGAGTTGGTCTGGAGTGCGGCACTGAGCCAATGTCGACGCCAGCGCAGTGAGCGGCTCGACATCGGCCGGTTGGCACGCCCCGAGAACGGCGGTCACCATTCCGGCCAAGCCCACCTTGGCAGCCACCCGCTGGAGGACCACCAAGTCGCCGCGACGGACCGCGATAACGTGTCGGTCGCCGCGCCGGGAGATGGCGAACCGGGTCAAATCACCATCCAGGTTGCGCCGCCACCACCGGCCCTCGAGCGTTCGATCTGACCGGCTCAGCGTCTGCAGCATGTCAGCGACCGCTGGATGGGGCTGAGCGAAGGCGTTCAGCACACCTTGGGCCGTCAGATCACGATCGACCTGATCCCAGACCTTCTTGCGCAAGTCGGGATAGGGAATGTTCAGCCGGATGCCAAGAACAGGTGGGAAGTCGGCCAGTCCTAGCCGGTCTGCGGCCACCAGCACACCGTCAATGGTCAGTTCCACGGCGGCGACATCGTCGATGAGGGCCTCGACGTCGGTCTGACCAAGGAACGATGACATGACGATCACCTCCCGTGACGGTCCGTCCGGCTAAGTCGAGACACCCGGGCCACCCTGCCCAGCCCTCAAACACAACGGGCATCCTAACAGCGCAGACGCCGCCCGTTACCGGGTTTAAAGCCCCCCGGTCAGTCACCGCACCGCCACGCTGGCGAATACCGACTGCTCGACTGAAAAGACGAGTCGGTGCCCTCGGGTGGGGAGGGCCTGCCCGGCTGACACAAGCCACCTGCGTCGCAGGTGGGACGGCTATATTCAACGGGTGCTGACCAGCGGTTCAACAATTGCGGGGTACCGCATCGAACGGACGCTCGGTCAGGGTCAAATGGGAACCGTTTTCCTAGCCCGCAGCCCCGACCTACCGCGCTATGAATCCTTGAAGGTACTCAACAAGGAGCTATCAGACGACGCCGCCTTCGAGGCCCGTTTCATGCGTGAGGCCGAGGTCGTTTCGCAGTTGAACCACCCCAACATCGTGACGGTCTACCGTCGGGGTCACGACGACGGTCACCTGTGGATCGCAATGGAATATGTGCACGGCACCGATGCCGACTCTGCGCTGAGCGACGGTCCCATGGCCCCGGCCAGAGCGCTTCACATCATCGAAGAGATCTCGAAGGCGCTCGATTACGCACATCGGCGTCACGTAGTGCACCGCGACGTCAAGCCGGCGAATTTCCTACTTTCCAGCGAGGGAGGGCCTGATGAACGCGTCCTCCTCGCCGACTTCGGTGTCGCGCGGTATCGGGGCCAAAACGAGATATCGGTCGCGGGTTCGGTTTTCGCCACCGTCGCCTATGCCGCGCCCGAAGTCTTGGCTGGGCGTCCGTCAGACGGCCGGGCCGACCTGTATTCGCTGGGGTGCAGCCTCTACCGGCTGTTGACCGGGCAAACACCTTTTCCCGATGGAAACACGGCGGCGGTCATTGAGGCCCATTTGCAGCAGCCCCCGCCACGGGCTACCAACCTCGTTCCCGGACTGCCCCCTGCCATAGACAACGTTATCGCCACCGCGATGGCCAAGGATCCTTCTCATCGTTACCAGAGTGGCCGGGACTTGACCCAAGCGGCTGCCCGCGCGTTGACAGCCAGGCCGGCTGTTGCAGAGCCGATTTCGGTTACTCCTCGCGAGAGTCAGCGTCCGTTGTCGGAGATCGTCGCCCAGGCGTCGGCGATGCGGCGCAAGCCTGTCCTGATAGGGGCGGCAGTGGCGAGCGCCCTCGCGGTCGCCGTGGTGCTGGGTGTTACGGCCCTACGACAGGGTTCATCTGATGGAGAGGGCGGGGCCAACGGTTCCGCGGCGGCTGTTGTGGAACCACAAGATGTGCCTCAGTTGCTGCTCTCCGAAGAAAAGCTCAGTTCGATCATGGGGACAGCAATGCTCTTTGCTGCAGCAGCCGAGCAGCCGACTGACTATTCACAAAGAATCACCAGCACGGAATGCGCGGCGGCCTACGGGCCAATCGCGCAATCGATCTACGCCGGTAGCGGCTATACCGCCCTAAGCTCCAGCATTTCCAGGGAGGCCAACCCGGATCCGCAACGGGGAAGCGCCTCAGTTCAGCAAGCGGTCGTCGCCTATCCATCGGCAGACGCAGCCGAAGCTGTAATCGGCCGGCAAGTCGAAGATTGGCGCCGATGCGCGAACCGAAGTGCATTCCGCAAGGTAGAGCCGGGCGACCCGCGCGCCGAGATCAAGTTCGGCGACGTTGTGACGACCGAGGACAACATATTCCTGCTAGCCCAAGTAGTCGGGCCGTCAGGTGTCGCGTGTGGCCGCGGGCTCGATTTGAAAGGCAACGTCATCATCGACTCGATCGTGTGCCGGAGCGATAGCGCCACCCAACAGGTATGGGATTTGGTGCGTGC
>CAXNJA010000065.1:0-14212 GCA_964202555.1 Mycobacterium sp. | reverse complement strand
GCACAGATGCAGAACACCCTGCAGCGAATCTGGTCCAGTTGCCTCGGGGTGGAATCGGTGGACCCGACGGACAATTTCTTCGAGATCGGCGGCGACTCGCTGGTGGCGATCGGCGTCGCGATGACCGCCTCCCACGAAGGTGTGGAACTCACTCCGCAGGACCTCTACGATCACGGCAGCCTGGCCGCCCTGGCCGATGCACTGGTGGCGCGGCACGCGTCCGGCGGGCTGGCGAGCAGTGCCGGCGGAGAATTGAATCTTGCAGTGCCGCCGAACATTCTGCGTTTCCTCGACAGTGGACTTGCTGAGCCCGGACGCTGGCGCGTGCCGTTGGTGTTGGGCATCGACTCCCGGGTGAGCACCGACGACGTGCGGGCCGTCCTGGCCGCGTTGGTCGACCACCATGACGCGCTGCGGATGCGGGTAGTCAACCGGGCGGGCATGTGGCAGCAGCAGGTCGGCGAACCCGGCGGCGCCACCGATCTGATCGAGCGGACGCTGCCCGCCGGCGCCGGCCCGGGCACAGCACAGGAGCGAAAGGCTCTGCAGGTCATCGTTTCTGAAACCATGTCGGAACAGGAACTGGCCAGCTCTTCGTTGACGGCGACCTACGTCGTCGACCCCGAGGGGACCCCGCGGTTCCTGGTCCTGACCGTGCACGCGATGGTCGACGACCCCATGTCCCGCGAGGTACTGGTGACGGACCTGCTGACGGCGTTCGGGCAGCGCCTCGGCGGCGGCGATATCGCCCTGGAGCCGGCCACCACGAGCTGGCGGGAGTGGTCGCGCCGCTGCGCGGCGCTGGCCGCCCATCCCGCGGTGCTCGACGAGCTGGGCTACTGGATCGACACCGAGTCCGCGGCGACGGTGCGACTGACCGGTGCCGATGGGGCGGCCGGGGTCACCGGTGGCCCGGGAGCCGGCGACCTGATGAGGCTGGCGACCGCCCTGACCCCCGAGCAGACGTCGCAGACCGACAACGCTCGCCGGATTCTGCAGGCTTCGACCGAGGAGATTCTGTTGGCCGCGCTGGCGCGCTGCGTCGCGGCCATCGTCGGCGAGGGTGTCGTCGCCGTGGACCTCCTCGGCTCCGGGCGATCGGTGCTGCGACCGGATGTCGACTTCCACCGAACCCTCGGCTGGTTCTCCACGATCTATCCGATGGCGCTGCCGTGTACGAGCGGGCCTGCCGCCCAACTGCTCGGCGAGATCAGCCGGACCGTGAAGGACGTGCCGCACCACGGGATCGGATACGGACTCCTGCGCTATCTGCACGCCCCCGCCGCCGGGTTGCTGGGTGTCACCGGCAACTCGGACGTGCTCCTGGGTTATCTCGGGATGATCCCCGAGTGGCAGGACAGTGACGCGCCGGTGCGCTTCGACGCCGACAGCGAGTGGACGGTCCGGGAGACCCCCTCAGGCTTGGGCCATCCCGTCGAACTGCGGGCCTACCGCCACCGCGGCGTGCTCCATCTGGACTGGTGGTGCGACGTCCGGCAGGTGCCCGCCGGCACCGCCGATGCACTTGCCGAGCAGTTCCCGGCCACGCTGATGCAGGTGATCGGTGAGGCGCTACTCGGTGACGCGGGCGCCGATGACGACGAGGCCGAGGACGACGACTTCACGATGATCGACCTGTCGGCAGCGGTACTCGATGACGATGAGTAGGTAGCGAAGCGATGACAGAGTTCGACAAGGGTGTGGAAGTAGCGGGCATCGGCAAGTCCTTCGGTGCGGTCGACGCGTTGCGGGACATCACCTTCGACGTGGACCGCGGCGAAGTCGTCGCCCTGCTCGGCCCCAACGGTGCGGGCAAGACGACCACCGTGGAGATCCTGTCCACGCTGACCAGGCCGGACCGGGGCAGCGCCCGGGTAGCCGGTCACGACGTGGTCGGCGACCCCGCCATGGTGCGCCGCGCGATCATGCTGACCGGTCAGCACGTGGCACTCGACGAGATGCTCACCGGCTACGAGAATCTGGTGATGTTCGCCCAGTTGCGCGGACTGAAGGCGAGCGCCGCCCGGGCCCGGGCCCGGGAACTGCTGCACGAGTTCGACCTGGAGCACGCCGCCGGCCGCCGGGTCGGCACCTACTCGGGCGGCATGCGCAGACGTGTCGACATCGCCTGCGGTCTGGTCGTCCGGCCCGAGGTGGTTTTCCTCGACGAGCCGACCACGGGACTGGATCCGCGCAGCCGGCAGGCGATTTGGGCGCTCGTCACCACGTTCAAGGACGCCGGCATCGCGACGCTGTTGACCACGCAGTACCTCGAGGAGGCCGACGCGCTCAGCGACCGGATCATCGTGGTCGATCGCGGCAGCATCGTCGCGCAGGGAACCGCCGACGAACTCAAGGAGCGAACCGGTGGCACGGTGTGCGAGATTGTTCCCCGTGATCCGGCGGACGTCGGCGCCGTCGCCGCGGCACTTGGTTCGCTGCTGTCCGACGCCGGCAGGGCCGCGATCACCGCGGATTCCGACCGCGTGAGTGTGCCCGCCCCCGAAGGGCCGGCCACGTTGAGTGCCGTGCTGGCGCGGTTGGACGCGGCGAACATCGCCTTGGCCGACATCGCGCTGCGCAGGCCGTCGCTCGACGACGTGTTCCTCTCGCTGACCGGATCGGCCGCCAGCGATCGCGAGGCGGAACTCGTTGCCCGCGAGGTCTTCTCGTGACCGCGGTGCTCACCGACATGCAACCCGTCCCATCCGGGTTGCAGCAGTGGCGGGTTCTGACGAAGCGGCTGATCGCGCCCACACTGCGCAACGGCGAGGTGGCGGTGGGCGTGGCCGTGTCGGCAGCGGCCACTGCCGGCCTCTACATCCCGCTGAACCGGCTCATGGAGCGCGCCGATCTCCCGATGAGCAGCTACGCCCAGTACGTCGTCCCCCTGATCGTGTTGCAGGCCATCTCCTTCGCGTCGATCTCCACCGCCTTCCGGGCCGCCAACGACTCGGTACAGGGCATCAATCGACGGTTCCAGTCGTTGCCGATCCCGTCGATGATGCCGCTGGCGGCGCGGATCACGGCGAGTGTCTACCGCTGTGTGATCGGACTGACCGTGGCACTGGCGTGCGGATTCGTCATTGGCTTCCGTTTTCACCGCGGATCGCTGTACGCCGCTGCGTTCTGCCTGCTGGCGCTTCTCACCGGCCTTGCCCTGGCACTGCTGGGGGATACCCTCGGCACAAGGTCGCGGGATCCTGCGGCGACCGCGCAGTGGCTTCTATTGCCGCAGCTGATCTTTGGATTCCTGTCAGTGGGAATCCAACCGCTGCAACGCTTTCCCGGCTGGCTTCAGCCTATCGTCGAGAACCAGCCCATCTCCCGCCTCGTCTACGCCTTGCAGGCGCTGGCCGGTGACTCAGGTGACAAGGTGGCACCGGTCACCTGGTCGGTGATCTGGCCGGCCCTGGCGTGGCTGGCCGGCATCATGGCTGTGACGGGGCCGTGGGCCGCGGCGGTCTACCGGCGGAGAAGCTGATGGCTGTTATCGACGAGGCACCCGGCCCGCCCGGGAATGCGCTACCCGATCTGTTGTCGCAGACCGCGGTGCTCGGCCGGCGACTGCTCCTCCGGTCGGCCCGAACCCCCATGACGTTCGTCCACGCCGTGCTGCTTCCGTTGGCGTTCCTGCTGACGCTGCATTTCGTCTTCGGTGACTCGATCTCCGAGGTCACCGGTGAGGACGCTCTCTACCGCACCGTGGCCCTGGTGGCCCTGGTGGCGGCGATGACAGGTTCGACAACGGGAATGGTGGGAATAAGCGCCGAGCGATTCGAGGGTTTCCTGAGCCGCCTGTGGTCGCTGCCGATTCACCGTGCCGCGGTACTGGTTTCCCGATTGGGAACCGAAACCGTCCGGCTGATCCTGACGACGCTGCTCATCCTGGGCACCGGAGTCATCCTCGGGTTCCGCTTCGATCGCGGGGTCGGCGCGGCGCTGCTGTGGGTGGCGATCCCGGTGATCTTCGGCGTTGCATTCGCGGCGCTGGCGACGACGGTCGCGCTGTACTGGCCCAAGACCGTCATGGTGGAGGCCCTGCAACCGGTCATCATCCTGGGCGCGAACTTCTGCACGGGCTTCATCCCCGTGGACCTCTACCCCGACTGGGTCCAACCGGTGGTCCAAAACCAGCCGATGTCACAGGCGGTCGACGCGATGCGCGGACTGTCGGTCGGTGGGCCCGTGCTGTCGCCGCTGATCGCGATCCTCGCGTGGTCCGCCGCGATCTTCGCGGTGTGTCTGGTGCCGATCATGGTGGGCTACCGCAGGGCAAGCACCAGCCGTTAACCGGCGCGACATCAACAAACGGAGGCTTCAACGTGTTTGGCGCAACGCCGATCCGCCAACTGGCGCCCAGCGAGGAGTTCTACGCGAGCGCCGAGAACTTCATCGGTCTCACCGTGACGCGGCGCGGACCGGTGGACGCAGGTGCCATGGCGCAGGCATTCGAGACGCTGGTACGGGTGCACCCCGCCCACGGCGGCCATCTGGAGAAGGACGCCGGCGGCCGGCACCAGATCATGGTCGACGACTACGAGCACGAAGGCATGTGGCTCGACACACTCGACGGCACCTCCGATCCGCGGCTGCCCGATCAGTCCCAGGCGCTGCTCAATCTGCGCCTGCGACCGGGTCCGGAGCGGTCCGAACTCACCCTCTACACCCACCACGCACTGGCCGACGGACACCACCAGTTCGCGCTGCTGGAGCAACTGTTCGGCTGGTACACCGACATCGTCACCGGTTCCGCCCGCGGGCCGGTCAAGGCCGATCGGATTCCGGAGTCCCTGGAGTCGGTCCTCGTCGCCCGCGGCATCGGCAAGCTGCACCGGTTCGGCCTGGAGCGTTTCCTGCCGGCGATGTTCGCCTATGACCTGCCGCCGTCCAAGCGAAACGCCGGACGGGCCGGCCCGCAGTCGGTTCGGGTGCCGTCGGCTACCCGACGACTCTCGGCGCAGGAGACCCGCGATCTGCTCGGAATCTGTGCGGAACGCCGAATCAGCCTCAACGCGCTCACCGCCGCCGCAATCCTGTTGGCCGAGTGGACTATTCGGGAAACACCGAACCTTCCGATTCCCTATATCTACCCAGTTGATCTCCGCTTCTTCCTGACCCCTCCGGTCGGGGCCACTGAAGCGACGAATCCGGTGGGGATGGCGATGTACCTGGCCGAGATCGGTCCGGACACCGACATCATGGAGTTGGCCCGCGACATCGTCGAAGCGTTCCGTACCGATCTGGCCGACGGCGTGATCCAGCAGTCGTTTCTGCATTTCGGCCCTGAGTATCAGGGCAATCCGCCCGGCCTACCCGACGTCGTGATGACCACCGATGGCGGAGAGCTCCCCCCCTTGCGCACCCCGCCCGATCTGGTGGTCGAGCAGTACGACCTCGAGGTGCTGTTCGCCTCCACCTCGGCCGGAGTGGACATGTACTCGGCCGGTACCTACGACGGCAGCCTGGTCGTCAGCTATCACAGCCACGGGCCCGACCCCGACCGCTACGTCGCTGAGATCCACCGGCTACTGGTCGGCATCCCGTCCCGATACGGATGGGTCACCGAGTAGCGGTAGGCGCATCACCCGGACGGGCTCCTCACCCCGCGGCGAAAGCTCCCGGCTCGTCGCCGAAATCGGAGAGAAGGGCGGCCAATCCCGCTGCCATACCGTCGGCCAGGCCGGTCAATTCGGGTATCACGGCCGGGCAGGAGATCAGCCCGATGTGGAGCGTGCCGTTGACCGACCACAACGTGACGTTGAGCCCCGCGCCGTGCAGGACGGGCCCGAACAGGTACATCGCCACCACTTGCGCGCCCAGGAAGTATCGTGCCGGATCCGGCCCGGGAACGTTGGACAGGATGACGTTGTACATCGGCCGGAACTCGGTTAGGCGTGCGTACACCCTCTTCGCTATTCCGAGCAGCACCGGTCCGACGACCTCGCCGAAGTCCTGCAGCAGAGTCGGTGTGATCGCTGAAACCTGTTCCTTGGCAAACGTGTTCGCCTCAGCGACTGCCAACAGCCGGTCCACCGGGTCCGCGATGTGGGTCTGCAGACTGACCAGCATTCCCGAAACCTGGTTCCGGGCGGTGCTATCCGACAATCCGTGTACCGACACCGGCTCCAATGCGACCAGCGAGGCCATCGGCAACTCGCCCCGGTCGACGAGCAACTGGCGTACCACTCCGCCCACCAGGGCTGCCACCACGTCGTTGACCTTGACCCCGAAGTGGTCCTTGACCCGCTTGACGTCACCGAGATCGAGTCGGGCGAACGCGACATTGCGCTCGGAGGTGAACCTGGCGTTGAGAGCGGTCCGCGGTGCGCTGAACGGCGCCGCCATCGCCCGGCCTGCCGCCGCCCGCCGGATGGCATCGACCACGGCCGCCAGGGCCGCGGGCAACACGCGGGCGGCCAGGTGTAGGGGCCGGCGGGCGAACCCGATCACGCCGTCGAGCGTCTCTCGCAGTGGGCCGGTGGCCGCCGCAGCCTTGGCGGGGCTGGGAAGTTCTGGTTCTGGTTCTGGTTCGGGTTCTGCGCTGCACAGCTGCGAAATCACGTTGGCGAAGGTGACCCCGTCGGCCGCTGCATGGTGCACTTTCACCAGCACGGCCAGGCGCCGGCTGTCGGCACGGCCGCCTATTCCCTCGATGACCCACATCTCCCACAGCGGCCGGCGGCGATCCAGTGGCAGGCCGGCGAGTCTGCCATAGATCTCGTCGAGCACCTCCCCTCCGACGTTCGGGCCGACCGTGATCCGGTGCAGATGGTTGTCGATGTCGAAATCGTTGTCCAACAGCCACATCGGATGATCGGGATCCAGCGGACGCTTCGACAGTTTCTCGCGCAGTTCGGGCATGGCCCGGACATGTGACGCGAGGTCGTCACGCAGGCGTTCGAAGCTGTATCCGCCGGGAATCGTCGAGGAGTCGAGTTCCATCACTGAAATCACCTGTAGGGGCTGTGATGAGGTTTCAAGGGACAGGAAGCTGGCGTCGAGTCCCCTCACCCGATGCGGGCGCTGCACGGCTCCAATGCTACCCCTGGCGGCCCCTGGGCGACGGTCTGCGGCAGGGCCGGGTGGATCTACGATGAGGGCCGACCGAACAGCGTGGAGGCAACGACGTGGTGACTCTGATCACCGGGGCTTCGACTGGGATCGGCGCCGAGTTCGCCCGGCAGTTCGCAGCACTGGGTCACGACCTCGTCGTGGTGGCGCGCAACAAGGACCGGCTCGATGATCTCGCCGCGCAACTGAGGCGGGCGCATGGGACCGACGTCACTGTGATCGCGATGGACCTGTCCTTGCCGACCGCCGCCGCCGATCTGTGGCAACGGACCAGCAGTCTGGGCGTGGAGGTCGACGTCCTGGTCAACAACGCCGGCTTCGGGACCCACGGTGCGGTAGCCGAGATCGACCCGGCGCGACTCGAGGACGCCATCGAACTGAACTGCCGGACGTTGGTCGGCACGACGGCCCGCTATCTGCCGCAGATGCGCGCCAGGGGCCGCGGCGCGATCATCAACATCGCTTCGACCGGTGCGTTCCAACCGCTGCCGATGATGGCGGTCTACGGCGCCTCGAAGGCCTTCGTCTTGTCGTTCACCGAGGCACTGTGGGCAGAGGAGCGCAAGCACGGCATCCGTGTTCTCGCGGTGTGCCCCGGGCTCACCGACACCCCGTTCTTCGAATTGGCGGGAGAGGCGGCGGCCGGCGCTGCATCAGGTTCGGCGGCCCGGGCTTTCACCCGGACCCCGCACCAGGTCGTCGCGCACACCATCCGGGCGCTTGCCGGTGGCAAGCCCAGTTTCGTCGACGGCATCAGCAATGCCTTCGTCGCACGAGTGGTCACCCGAGCACTGCCGAGACGACTGGCGATCGCGGTGTCCGGGCGGTTGTTGCGCGGTTGACGACTACCGCTGTGGCGGAATGTCGTCGGGGGTCGTTGCCTCGGTCCCGAGCGTGTCGCTCAGGTGGACCGCCAGGCTGCGCGCCGTGTTGTGGGCGACGACCGTCTTGGGACTGATACGGACACCGGTCGCAGTCTCAAGCGAGGTTCGCAACTCCAGGATGCCGAGTGAGTCCAGACCGTGCTCGGCGAAGGAACGGTCAGGGTCCACCGTGCGTCGCAGAATCAGGGCCGCCTGTTCGGTGACCAGGCGGCGCAACCGATTCGGTCGCTCCTGCGCGGGCAGCGCAGCGAGTTCGGTCAGCAACCCCAGGACGTCGGCTCCGCGTTGGCCGCCGGATTCACGGAACGACTCGGCGAACGGACTGCGTGCGGCGAGGGCGGCCAACAGGGGCATCCGGGTGACCGGTAGATAGCCGGTGTAGCCGCGATCGTGGCGCAGCACGGCGCGGAACGCATAGGCGCCGTCTTCCGGCTTGATCATCGCCACGTCGCCCCGTTGCGCCACCCCTGCCCCACGGCCGATGTCGGCCCAGGCGCCCCAGGCGATCGCAGTCGCCGGAATTCCCTGCCGACGCTGCCACGCGGTGAACGCATCGAGCCAACTGTTGGCGGCCGCGTAGGCGCCCTGGCCGGGTGAGCCGAGGAGAACCGCAGCCGACGAGAAGCTGCAGAACCAGTCCAGCGGCTCATCGAGCATTGCATGATGCAGGTACCAGGCACCGTAAACCTTTGAGGACCAGTCCCTTTCGATCAGCTCATCGGTGATGTTCTCCAGGGTGGCGTCGTCGACAACCGCAGCGGCATGCAGAACGCCGCGCAGCGGCAGTCCGGTGGCGGTGGCGGTGGCGACCAGTCGCGGGGCGGTCTCGGGATCGGCGATGTTTCCGCACTCCACCACGATGTCGGTCCCGGTGGACCGCAGTCGCGCAATGGTTTTCTCCACCTGGGCATTCGGGGCAGATCGCGAGGTGAGCACGATCCGGCCGCACCCGCCGGAGGCCATGGTCGCCGTCAGGAACAGGCCCAGCCCGCCGAAGCCCCCGGTGACGATGTAGGAACCGTCCTTGCGGAACACCTGCGTGAGTTTCGGGGGCACCACCACAGGAAGACGACCGCTGCGCGGCACCGTCAGCACCAGTTTGCCGGTGTGTTCGGCTGCGCTGACCGCCCGGATCGCGTTCGCGGCCTCCGACAGTGGGTAGGCGGTGTGCTCGGGCACCGGGAGAACCCCGTCGCCGACCAACTGGTAGACGGTGCGCAGCAGTGTCCCGATCCGCTCCGGAGCGTTGACCGTCATCAACGCCAGATCGGCGTAATGGAATGCGAGGTTGCGCCGGAACGGGTAGAGATCCACCCGGGTGTGCCCGTAGACGTCCCGTTTGCCGATCTCCACGAAACGCCCGCCGAAGGCCAGTAATTCGATCCCGGCGCGCTGAGCGGGTCCGATCAGCGAATTGAGCACCACGTCTACGCCGTAACCGTCGGTGTCCTGGCGAATCTCATCGGCGAAATCGGTGGTGCGGGAGTCGTACACATGCGTGATTCCCATGTCGCGCAGCAACTGTCGCCGGGCCGGGCTGCCCGCGGTCGCGAAGATCTCGGCTCCGGCCTGGCGCGCGATCGCGATCGCGGCCTGGCCGACGCCGCCGGTCGCCGAATGGATCAGGACACGGTCGCCCGCCGCGATCCGGGCGAGGTCGTGCAGCCCGAACCACGCCGTGGCGTACGCCGTCGCCACTGCGGCCGCCGCCTCAGCGGACAAGTCTGCCGACATGGGTGCGGCCAGTCGGGCGTCGCAGGTGACGAAAGTGCCCCAGCACCCGCTGGGGCTGACACCGGCGACCCGATCTCCGACCTTGTGGTCGGCGACACCGGGCCCGACCGCGGTGACCACACCGGCGAAGTCCAGACCGAGTTCGGGTTGGCGGCCCTCGAAGGAGGGGTAGCGCCCGTAGGCTGCCAGAACGTCGGCGAAGTTGACGCTGGACGCGTTGACCGCCACTTCGATCTGGCCCGTCTGCGGGCTGCGCCGTTCGGCGACGGCCAGCTCCAGGGTCTGTAGATCGCCGGGTGTGCGCACCTGCAGGCGCACCCCGTCGCGTTCCGGATCCGCCACCGTGGTGCGCCGCTCCTCGGGCCGGAATGGGTTCTGCTGCAGACGCGCAACGAACCACTCGCCCTCGCGCCACGCCGTCTCGTCCTCGTCGGAATCGCTGAGCAGTTCCTGAACCAGGTCCTCGGCGCTGGTGCGGGCGTCGACGTCGATCTGGGTCGGCCGCAGTGCCGGCTGTTCGGAGCCGATCACCCGCAGGAGCCCGCGCAGACCGCCCTGATCCAGATTCAGTCGATCGTGCGGCGTCACGTTCTGGGCGTTGTGGGTGATGATGTAGAGGCGTGGCGGTGTGCCGTCGGTGTCGGAGAGTTCGCGGGCGATCCGGACCACCTGCCCCACGAGTTCACGGCCGCGCGCCAAGCAACCGGCATCCGGTTCCCCGGCGCCGGCCGCGGTGATCACCACCACACCGGCGAGCCGGGGGCCGGCGAGTTCCGCGGCCGAGACCGCGCCGTCGGCGCCGGTGCGGACGGTTCGGCAGTGGGCGCCCGCCGCGGTCAGCGCGTCGTGCAGTTCCGGCGGATCCCCGGCGGCGTCCGCGATCAGAATCCACTCGCCGGCGACGCCTGCCACGGCGGTCGGCGGCTGCCGTGGCTCCCAGCCGACCGTGAGCAGTCGTTCGGCCAGCACACGTTCGCGTTCGCCGGCCTTGGTGATGCCGCTGCCCATCCGCAGCCCGGCCACTTCGAGAACGATCCCGCCGTGCTCGTCGAGGATCTCCAGATCGGCCTCGATCTCGACGGCATCGGCCTTGGTGATGGTGGCGTGGCAGTATCGCGCGTCGCGACCGGAGCCGAACCGGCACAGGCCGCCGACGCTCAACGGGAGCATCAGGGCGCCGTCCCGGCCGCCGTCGGTCAGGAAGTGGGCGCCGACCGTCTGGAAGCAGGCGTCGAGGACCGCCGGGTGGATGGCGAACTCGGACTGCTGGGCCCGGATGCCGACGGGGGCGGATAGCTCACCCACCAGGGTGGCGGCGTCGGTAGCGGTGTGCACGCGGATGAGTCCGGCGAAGGCCGGGCCGAAGTCGATGCCCCGCGTCGCGAGCGTCTGCCGGATTTCATTGCCGCTCAGCGTGTTCGGGTGCGCAGCGAGCAGACCGGTGATGTCGCGTGGCGCCGGTTGGTGCGCGTTGTGGGCGTAGAGGGTTGCGGTGGCGCGCAGGACGTGTTCCCCGTCGTCGGCGGTCTGCGCGCGCATCGCGGCGACGCCTGGTGCCTCCAGCGCGGCGACCACGGTCAGTTCGGTGTGGTCGTCGAGCAGCAGCAGATCCTCGAAACGGACGTCGCGCACCCCGGAACCGGTTGGGAACACCTGTGCGGCGGCGGTCAGCGCCATCTCGCAGTAGGCGGCGCCGGGCAGGGCGGCCACGTCGTGGACCCGGTGGTCGGCGAGCCAGGGCGCCGCGGCGGTCCCGACGTCGGACTGCCAGGCGTGCCGCTCGGGTTCCTCGTCCAGTCGGACGTGGGCACCCAGTAGTGGGTGCGCCGCCACCCGGTGGTCCCGGCGCGCGGTTTCGCCGCTGTCGAGCAGCAGTTGGTGGTGGGTCCACGTCGGCAGCGGTGCGTCGAGTAGTCGCCCGGCGGGATACAGGGCGGCGAAGTCCACCGCCGCGCCGGCGGCGTGCAGGTCCGCCACCGCGGTCAGCAGCCCGTGCGGAAGCGGTTGGTCCCGTCGAAGGCAGGCCAGTGCGGCGGCCGGGGTCTCGATGCTCTGCGCGGTCTGCTCCACGGCCCGGGTCAACAACGGATGCGGGGACAGTTCGGCGAAGACCCGGTAGCCGTCCTCCAGGGCGGCCTGGACCGCTGCCGAGAAGCGCACCGTCTGGCGCAGGTTGTCCACCCAGTACCCGGCGTCACAGGCCGGCAGCGCGCGCGGGTCCGCACCCGTCGCCGAGTAGTACGGGATGGTGGCCTCGGCCGGGGATAGCTCGGCCAGGTCCGTGGCGAGGTCCGCCAGGATCGGGTCCACCTGTGGCGAGTGCGATGCGACGTCGACGGCGACCTCCCGTGCCATCACATCGCGCTGCTCCCATTGGGCGACCAGGTCGCGAATCGTCGCGGTGTCCCCGCCGATCACCGTCGTCTGCGGGGAGGCCACCACGGCGACGACGACATCATCGACTCCACGGGCGGCCAGTTCGTCGCGGACGGTCTGGTCGGGCAGCGCCACCGATGCCATCGCGCCTGAGCCGGCGAGCCGAGCCAGAAGGGTGGATCGCCGGCAGATCACCAGAACACCGTCCTCGACCGTGAGGGAGCCGGCGACGACCGCCGCGGCAACCTCGCCCATCGAGTGCCCGATCACCGCGCCCGGACGGACTCCGCGGGCTGCCATCGCGTCGGCCAGTGCGACCTGCATGGCGAACAACGTCGGCTGGATCTTCTCGATGCCGGTCACTGTGTCGGGAGCCGACATCGCCTCGGTCACCGAGAATCCGGACTCGCGTTCGATCAGCGGCTCGATGCGGGCGACGGTGGCGGCGAACACCGGTTCTCCCGCGAGCAACTCCGCGCCCATCTGCGCCCACTGGGAACCCTGGCCGGAGAACACCCACACCGGCCCGGTCTCGTCCGCTCCGGCCTTCGTCGGGAAGGGGGTGTCGCCGGATGCGATCTCCCGCAGGCGGGAGCACAGGCTTTCGATGTCGGTCGCGACCACGGCGGTTCGCACGGGGCGGTGGCCGCGACGCCGGGCGAGCGTGTAACCGAGATCTGCGATCGAAACCGGATCCGTCTGGTGTTCAAGCCATTCGGCCAAGTGCGTGGCGGTCCTCCGGAGCTCCTCGTCAGACGTCGAGGACAGCGGGAGCAGGTGCTCGCCGGTCGGCGAGACCTGGAGCGGTCCGGCCGGCGGTTCGCCCGGCGGTGCCTGCTCGACAATCGCATGGACGTTGGTCCCCGAGATCCCGTAGGACGACACGGCGATCCGGCGCGTCTCGCCATGACCCTCCGGCCACTGCGTAACCTCCTGCGGCACAGACAATCCGGTCTCGATGGCGGCCAACGACTCGGGCATCCGGCGGAAATGCACCATCGGCGGGACGACGCCGTGCTGCAGTTCGAGGACCGCCTTGAGGAAGCCCAGCGCTCCCGCCGCAGATTCGGTATGACCGAAATTGGACTTCGCCGAACCCAACAGAACTGTCCCGGTGGTGCCGTATGTGGTTGCCAGGCTGGTGAATTCGATCGGATCGCCGACCGGGGTGCCGGTACCGTGAGCCTCTACCGCGCCGATCGTGTCGGCCTCCACCCCGGCGGCGGTCAGTGCTGCCCGGCAGGCCGCGACCTGAGCGGCCACCGAGGGGGTGGCGATATTGCGGGTCCGGCCGTCGGAGTTCGACGCGGTGCCACGCACGGCGGCGAGTATCGGGTCGCCGTCGCGCACGGCGTCGGGCAGACGCTTCAGCAGCACGACGACGCAACCCTCGGAGCGAACGAAGCCGTCGGCCGCCTCGTCGAACGGTTTGCACCGCCCGGTCGGGGACAGCATCCCCTGCGCCGAGGCCCAAGCGTTCTTACGCGGTTCGCGCATCACCAGGCATCCGCCGGCCAGTGCGAGGTCGCTCTCCCCGGCGTCCAGGCTGCGGGCCGCCAGGTGCACGGCCAGCAGTCCCGACGAGCAGGCGGTGTCGAAGGTCAGCGCCGGCCCGTGGACGTTGAGGACGTAGGCCACCCGACCGGAGGCCATGCACGCGGCGGTCTCGGTGTAGCCGTACACGCCCGCGTCCAGGGCCAGGGACGTGTGGTCATCGTGGGAGATCCCCAGGAACACCCCGGTGGCGGTGCCGGCTAGCGCGGACGGATCTATGCCGGCCCGTTCGACGGCTTCCCAGGAGGTCTCCATCAACAGTCGGTGCTGGGGGTCGATCGCGGTGGCCTTGTCGTCGTCGAGGCCGAAGAACCCGGCGTCGAAACCGCCGATATCGTCGAGGAAAGCGCCCCACCGCGACATCGTGCGACCCGGCACTCCGCGTTCGGGGTCGTAGTACTCGGCGGCATCCCAGCGATCGGCCGGCACTTCGGTGACCAGATCGGCACCGGCCAGCAACGCCTCCCACAACTGCTCGGGCGAGTTGATACCGCCTGGTAGGCGGCAGGCCATTCCGATTACCGCAACCGGCGTCACCTGTGATTCAGTCACTCAAGGGACCCTTAATCCTCGGATATTCCCGGCCGGGC
>CAXNJA010000064.1:0-14248 GCA_964202555.1 Mycobacterium sp. | reverse complement strand
GCGCAGGACATCTTCAGCAAGTACCTCACCGAGAACCTGCCGTTGCACGCCGAGGACCTCAGTGAATTCGGCGACGACCGCGGTGTGTGCATCAAGGCGATGATCGAGAAGGTCGTCGACCGGATGTACGCCGAGATCGACGACAACCGCTTCCTTGAGGTCACCTACGCAAACGGCGACAAAGAGGTCATGTACTTCAAGGACTTCAACTCCGGGGCGATGATCCAGAACGTCGTCGACCGGGCCAAGAAGTACGCGATCAAGTCGGTGCTGGAGAGCAATCAGCACGGCCTGCGGATCCAGCACCTGCTGGACTCCATCGTCGACGAGTTCGCCGAGAACGAGGACCTGCCCAACACCACCAATCCCGATGACTGGGCGCGGATCTCGGGCAAGAAGGGCGAGCGGATCGTCTACATCCGCACGCTGGTCACCGGTAAGACTTCGAGCGCGAGCCGGGCCATCGACACCGAGTCCAACCTGGGGCAGTACCTCTAGAACTGCAGCGAATAGCTGTTGGTCAGTTCGTCCTGCAGGACGTGTGCCACGGTGTTGGTGGTGTCCACGGTCAAAGGCTCTGTGAGGGTTCGTGTTTCGTAGCGCCATCCCCGCGGGGGGTCTAGTCGCGACGCAAGTCCGGCGAGGTCGTCAAGCGTCAGATTCTTGTCGATGACCTGACTCCAGGTCTGCATCACCCAGCGCTGCCCGTCGGGGTCGACGAGTTCGAAGACCGGTCGGCCGGCGTCGAAGGTGAACACCGCGCGGCGATCGACCTTGTTGACGTTGTAGGGCTGCGGATTGTTCGACGCCAACTGCACGGTCGCCTGCTCGATCATCTCGATGCCGCCGAAACTGCGCGTCGGTTGAGGCTCACCGGCACGCTTGTGGATACGGCTCATCAGCCAGTAGCGCGGCCCGTTGAGCAACACCCCGGCAGCGCCGTATTCCGCGGCGATGGACTCCGCGTCCAGGGCGTCCCACAGTTCGGCGGGGCAGTCGTTGAGTGGAAAGCTGTTGTACACAGTCGCTTCCGGCCCGGCCGTGCCCATCCGAACCAGCAGAACTTCGCCGTAGCGTTTGCCGTATACGTCTGCAGATTGCTCAGTCATCGACCCATTGTGACGCCCGGTAGCGGTTACGGGCGACCAGTGTGGCCCGCAGGTCCGCCAGCATCGGATCGAGGAACTGCGAACGGTACTGGGTATCGGTGACCACTTTGGCCGATAGGTACATGAAGGTGATCGCCGAAAGCAGCATGGTGGTTTGAATCAGTGAGTCCGGGATCGGCAGTGTCATACCCAGTAATTCTCCGTCGGGCCTACCGTTGCCGCGCGTCCACGCATCCAGCACCGGTGGACTCACCAGGATCATCCCGAGTACGAAGAACACCCCGCCGGTCATCGCCGCCACTGTCAGCACATGAACGAGTTGGGAGGCCGCCACCACGAACACGGCGTTGAGGCGTTCCCGGATCGAGAGCGGATCGCTTTCGGGCGGATCTGCGACACCGTCGAATGGGGTGCCGGCCAGTGCCACATCGTCACCGGTTGTCAGATCCGCGCCCGCCATCAGCGGCCGGACCTTGTCCATGGTCGCCGTTACCAGAAAGCTGCCGGCCACCAGAAAAAGGAATCCCATGCCCAACCACAGGCGACCACGGGAAATCAACGAGGTCATCAACCACACGTAAGTGTTGAAGAACACCAGGAAGGTGAGCAGCACCACCGGCAGTGCCCGCACGAACATCCCGGCGGTGGCCGCCAGGTTCGACACCGTCAGTTCCCCGACCCAGCCCAGGATCGCGCCGACTCCGGTGGCGGTGAACAGCAGGATCACCACCACCGCCAGCCCGAAAATCGCCACATTGACCAAAGGTCGCTGGCTCGGTCCACCCAGCAGGCCGCCGAGGACGATGACGGCCAATGCTGCGGTGGCTGCCACCGACCGGCGGCCCGGGGACTCGATCCGCGACACCAGCCACCCGGCCAGTGCGGCGAGCGGCAAGGCCACCGCGAGCAAACCCAGCACAAGACTCTGACGCAGGTCCGGGCGGCCGGCGATGTCGATGGTGTGCTCGCCGGAGATCGCCACGACCGCAACCGAATTGGCGGCGATCAGAGCCAAACCCGCCAGCGCAGGAGCCGAGCGGCTCCATAGCCGGCGTATCAGCGACGACCTGTGGACCACCGCGGGCAGACCGCGGCTGAGGAACCACCGGTCGGCGGTGTAGCTGTCCGCCTCGAGTTGCCCCATGGTGTGCCTCACCTTAGCGGCTGACGGCGCGACAGGACCGCAGCGCTGCGGTCAGGCCGCACGGCTAGTCTTAGCCCATGCAGCGGATCATCGGCACCGAGGTGGAATACGGCATCTCATCGCCGTCAGATCCGACCGCCAACCCCATCCTCACCTCCACCCAGGCGGTGCTGGCCTACGCCGCGGCGGTCGGCATCCCGCGGGCCAAGCGGACCCGGTGGGACTATGAAGTCGAGTCGCCGTTGCGTGACGCCCGCGGCTTCGACCTGAGCCGGGCCACCGGTCCGCCTCCGGTGGTCGACGCCGACGAGGTCGGCGCGGCCAACATGATCCTCACCAACGGCGCCCGCCTCTACGTCGACCACGCCCACCCTGAGTACTCCGCCCCGGAGGTCACCGACCCGCTGGACGCGGTGATCTGGGACAAGGCCGGCGAGCGGGTGATGGAAGCCGCCGCCCGCCACGTCGCCAGCGTCCCGGGTGCGGCCAAGTTGCAGCTGTACAAGAACAACGTCGATGGCAAGGGCGCCTCCTACGGCACCCACGAGAACTATCTGATGAGCCGCCAGACTCCGTTCTCCGCCGTCATCGCCGGGCTCACCCCGTTCCTGGTGTCCCGGCAGGTGGTGACCGGATCGGGTCGCGTGGGCATCGGTCCGTCGGGGGACGAGCCGGGCTTCCAGCTTTCCCAGCGTGCCGATTACATCGAGGTCGAGGTCGGCCTGGAGACCACCCTCAAACGCGGCATCATCAACACCCGGGACGAGCCGCACGCCGACGCCGACAAATACCGTCGACTGCATGTGATCATCGGCGACGCCAACCTGGCCGAGACGTCGACGTACCTCAAGGTGGGCACCACCTCGCTGGTGCTCGACCTGATCGAGGCGGGCCCGGAACACGGCCTGGACCTGTCCGACCTGGCGCTCGCCCGGCCGGTCCACGCCGTGCATGTCATCAGCCGCGATCCGTCGTTGCGGGCCACCGTGGCGCTTGCCGACGGCCGCGAGTTGACCGCCCTGGCGCTGCAGCGCATCTATCTGGACCGGGTCGGTAAGTTGCTGGACAGCCGGGACCCCGATCCGCGGGCGGCCGACGTCGTGGCGACCTGGGCGCACGTTTTGGATTTGCTGGAGCGTGATCCGATGGAGTGTGCGGAGTTGCTGGACTGGCCCGCCAAGCTCCGGTTACTGGAGGGATTCCGCAACCGGGAGAACCTTGGCTGGTCGGCCCCCCGGCTGCAACTGGTGGACCTGCAGTACTCCGACGTCCGGCTGGACAAAGGGCTGTACAACCGTCTGGTGGCCCGTGGGTCGATGAAGAGACTGGTGACCGAGCAGCAGGTGATCGACGCGGTGGACAACCCGCCCACCGACACCCGGGCCTACTTCCGCGGTGAGTGCCTGCGCCGGTTCGGTGCCGACATCGCCGCCGCAAGTTGGGACTCGGTGATCTTCGATCTGGGTGGCGATTCGCTGGTACGAATTCCAACCCTGGAGCCGCTGCGCGGCAGTAAAGCCCACGTTGGGGCGTTGCTGGACTCAGTTGACAGCGCCGCGGAACTGGTGGAGCAGCTTACGAACTGACTTACGAACTGACTTACGACCTGACTTACGAACTGACGAGGAGTTGGCCCGTCTTGGAGCGGTCCGTCCGGACCCGGACGGTACTGTGGACACCGGCGGCCGGGTGGACTTCCGGGGTCGCCGATAGAGCAGGAGGCAGCGATGGCTCAGGAACAGACCAAACGTGGCGGCGGCGGCGGCGAGGACGACGACCTCAGCGGCAACGCGGCCGGCGGGCAGGAGCGTCGCGAGAAGCTGGCCGCGGAGACCGATGACCTGCTGGATGAGATCGACGATGTGCTCGAGGAGAATGCCGAGGACTTCGTGCGGGCCTATGTCCAAAAGGGCGGCCAGTGACCTGGCCGTCGCCTGAACATCCGGCCGTACGCCCAACCCTGAATTCGCCCCTGACCGCCGCCGGCAACCCGGTCGATCTGTCCTCGTTCTCCGAATTCCTCCGTCGGCAGGCTCCCGAACTGCTGCCCGCTGGGGGATTGGCCGGGGGATTTCCTGGGGCCGGCGGCGCTGCGGGGGAGTCCTACTCATCCCTTCCGCACGGCACCACCATCGTGGCGCTGAAGTACCGGGGTGGCGTGGTGATCGCCGGTGACCGCCGTTCCACCCAGGGCAACATGATTGCCGGCCGAGACGTTCAGAAGGTGTACATCACCGACGACTACACGGCCACCGGTATCGCCGGGACTGCAGCGCTCGCCGTGGAGTTCGCCCGGCTGTATGCCGTCGAACTCGAGCACTACGAAAAGCTCGAGGGCGTGCCGATGACGTTCGCCGGCAAGGTCAACCGACTGGCGATCATGGTTCGTGGCAATCTCGGTGCCGCGCTGCAGGGTTTCGTGGCGCTGCCACTGCTGGTCGGCTACGACATCGACGCCGCCGACGCCGCAGCGGCCGGCCGGATCGTCTCCTTCGACGCCGCCGGCGGCTGGCACCTCGAGGAGGAGGGCTACCAGGCTGTCGGCTCGGGCTCGCTGTTCGCCAAGGCGTCGATGAAGAAACTGTATTCCGCTGTCACCGACGCCGATTCGGCCCTCAAGGTCGCCGTGGAAGCGCTCTACGACGCAGCCGACGACGACTCCGCAACAGGAGGCCCGGACCTGGTCCGTGGCATCTACCCGACCGCAGTCACCATCGACGCCGGTGGCGCCCACGATGTCACCGAGGAACGGATCGCCGGCTTGGCCCGGGATGTGATTGAAAAGCGTTCACGCACCGACGAATTCGGTCCGGGTGGACGGCCGAGCAACGAAGCGCCCCGGGCGGATTCGTGATGGGGACCAGCTCGTGAGCTTTCCGTATTTCATCTCTCCTGAGCAGGCGATGCGTGAGAGGTCCGAAATCGCCCGTAAGGGGATTGCCCGGGGCCGCAGCGTGGTCACGATGGCCTACGCCGGTGGCGTGCTTTTCGTAGCCGAGAATCCGTCGCGGTCGCTGCAGAAGGTCAGTGAGATCTACGACCGCGTCGGTTTCGCCGCGGTCGGCCGGTTCAACGAATTCGACAGCCTGCGCCGCGGCGGAATCCAGTACGCCGACACCCGCGGTTACGCCTACGACCGCCGCGACGTCAGCGGACGCCAACTCGCCAACGTCTACGCCCAGACCCTCGGCACCATCTTCACCGAGCAGGCCAAGCCCTACGAGGTCGAACTCTGCGTCGCCGAGGTGGCGCACTTCGGGGAGTCCAAAGCGCCGGAGTTGTACCGGATCACCTACGACGGATCGATCGCCGACGAACCGCACTTCGTCGTGATGGGCGGCACCACCGAGCCGATCATCAGCGCGCTCAAGGAGTCCTACTCGGAAAACGCCGAACTGGGCCAAGCCGTCGGGATCGCGGTCGACGCGCTGCGGGCCGGTATCAGCAGCACTGTGGGCAACGCCACACCCGCGGCTGAGCCTCGGCTGCTCGGGCCGTCAACACTGGAGGTTGCGGTTCTCGACGTCAGTCGGCCTCGGCGGGCCTTCCGGCGGATCACCGGGGCGGCGTTGGAAGCCCTGATACCGGCAGCCGCGGCGGCGCCGACGGCGGACGCCGGAGCAGGCGCAGGCGCAGGGGACTAACGCCCTCCGTAGTTCGGCGGCGGTGCCTGCTGCGGCGTGTACTGCATGTACGAGACGTTTTCGACCCGCCGATTCGGGTCGCCGTTAACCTCCGGCTCGGGGACGCGCCAGCTGACGATGACCACGCCGACAGCCGCCAGCGCGGCCAGCGCAATCCAAATCCTGCGGCCGATGGTCCTGGCGTCCGGGGTCACACGCTCCAGACTAGTGAAAAATCCGCATTCGTCAGAATGCACCACGCCGAGAGGCGGCTTTGCTCGAAGCAGACGGGCCGCAGCCCGATGATGTTGCTGGCTGATCCAGCGCGCTGGGGACAGGCCTGGGGACAAGCTTGACGGACGGGTACGGTCCGTGAGGCTCCGTCGCTTACGCACCGCCGGAGCGCTTAACCAGTAGGCTCGAATCGTGCAGCGCAGAATCATGGGCATCGAAACGGAGTTCGGTGTCACCTGCACCTTTCACGGGCACCGGCGGCTGAGCCCGGACGAGGTTGCCCGATATCTGTTCCGCCGGGTGGTGTCGTGGGGCCGCAGTTCCAACGTATTCCTGCGCAACGGAGCGCGGCTGTACCTCGATGTCGGCAGTCACCCCGAGTACGCCACCGCCGAGTGCGACAACCTGATCCAGCTCGTCACCCACGACCGGGCCGGCGAGCGGGTACTCGAAGACCTCCTCGTCGATGCCGAGCACCGGTTGGCCGACGAGGGCATCGGTGGGGATATCTACCTGTTCAAGAACAACACCGACTCGGCCGGGAACTCCTACGGCTGCCACGAGAACTACCTGATCGTGCGGGCCGGTGAATTCTCCCGGATCTCCGACGTGCTGCTGCCGTTCCTGGTCACCCGCCAGCTGATCTGCGGCGCCGGCAAGGTGCTGCAGACGCCGAAAGCGGCCACGTTCTGCCTCTCGCAGCGAGCCGAGCACATCTGGGAGGGCGTATCCAGCGCGACCACCCGGTCGCGTCCGATCATCAACACCCGCGACGAACCGCATGCTGACGCCGAGAAGTACCGCCGGCTGCACGTGATCGTCGGCGACTCCAACATGAGCGAGACGACCACCATGCTCAAGGTGGGTTCCGCGTCGCTGGTGTTGGAGATGATCGAGGCGGGTGTGCCGTTTCGCGACTTCTCGCTGGACAATCCGATCCGGGCCATCCGGGAGGTCAGCCACGACCTGACCGGGAAGAGGCCGGTCCGGCTGGCCGGCGGTCGGCAGGCCAGCGCCCTGGACATCCAGCGCGAGTACTACGCCCGCGCCCACGAATACCTGCAGTCCCGCGAACCCAACACCCAACTCGAACAGGTCGTCGACCTGTGGGGCCGCCAACTCGACGCAGTGGAGAGCCAGGACTTCGCCAAAGTTGACACCGAGATCGACTGGGTGATCAAGCGCAAGCTGTTCGGCCGCTACCAGGACCGCTACAACATGGAGCTGTCCGACCCGAAGATCAGCCAGCTGGATCTGGCCTACCACGACATCAAACGCGGCCGCGGCGTGTTCGACCTGCTACAGCGCAAAGGACTCGCGGCGCGGGTCACCACAGACGAGGAAATCGAGGCCGCGGTGGACACCCCTCCGCAGACCACGCGGGCCAAGCTGCGGGGCGAGTTCATCGCCGCGGCTCAGGAGGCCGGCCGGGACTTCACGGTGGACTGGGTGCACCTCAAACTCAACGATCAGGCGCAGCGCACCGTGTTGTGCAAAGATCCGTTCCGCTCCAGCGATGAGCGGGTGAAGCGGTTGATCGCCAGCATGTGAGTGTCGCCGCTCGCGGCGCTCGGACAGCTATAAAGTGACCGCGTGGCGCCCACCAAGATCGGTAAAGTCGAGCGGCAGACGAATCTGTTCATCGCGTTGCTGACGACCCGCGGCTACCTCACCGCGGAACGGATCCGGCAGATCGTGATCGGCTACGGCGAGTGCCCGACTGACGAGGCCTTCGCCCGGACCTTCGAGCGCGACAAGAGCGATCTGCGTGACCTGGGCATCCCACTGGAGACGGGACGGTCGTCGATCCACGACACGACCGACGGTTACCGGATCAAGCGGGACGCCTATGCGCTGCCCGATATCGAATTGACCCCCGCGGAGTCGGCCGCCGTCGCGGTGGCCACCACGCTGTGGGAATCGCCCGAGCGGATCACCGCCACCCAGAACGCCCTGCTGAAACTCCGGGCCGCCGGAGTCGACATCGACCCGGTCGCCGAGGTCGCCATCACCACCGGCGCCGGCCCCGCCGGCCTGCGCGGTTCGGAGGCTGTGCTGGGTCTGTTGTTCGCCGCCATCGAGTCCGGTCGGGCGGTGCAGTTCGACCACCGGCCCAGCCCGGTCGACCCGTACACCACCCGCACCGTCGAACCGTGGGGTGTGGTCACCGCCCAGGGCAGGTGGTATCTCGTGGGTCACGACCGGGACCGCGATGCAACCCGGATCTTTCGGCTCTCCCGGATCGGTTCGGAGGTGACGGCGATCGGTCCGCCCGGGGCTGTCACCCGCCCCGACAGGGTGGATCTGCGCACGCTGGTGAACGAGTCGATCGGGGCGGCCACCGGCAGGGGATTCGGCGGCGCAGCGGTCCGGGTCTGGGTGGCCGACGGCCATGCCGTTGCGCTGCGCCGGGTGGGCCGGGTCGCGGAGCGTCGCAGCATCGGGGACCGCCCCGGCGACGTGATCGAGATCGATGACGGCGGACCCGACTGGTTAGCCCGGGAGATCGCCGGTTACGGGGCCGACGCCCTGGTGCTGGCCCCGGCCTCACTGCGGGCCAACGTCGTGGCCCGACTGACCGCACAGGCGGGAGCGAGCGCGTGACACCGTCCTCCACCCGGCTGGTCCGGCTGTTGAACATGGTTCCCTACTTCCAAGTGAACCCACAGGTCAGCTATGCAAAAGCGGCCAATGACCTCGGCGTCAACCGCAAGCAACTCGAAGCCGACATCAACCAGCTGTGGATCTGCGGAATGCCCGGCTACACCCCTGGCGACCTGATCGACTTCGAGTTGTCTGACGACACGATCAACGTCACCTTCTCAGCGGGGATCGACCGGCCGCTGCAGCTGACGTCGACCGAAGCGACCGGCATTCTGATGGCGTTGCGGGCGCTGGCCGAGATCCCCGGCGTGGTGGATCCGGCCGCCGCCCGCAGTGCGATCGCCAAAATCGACTCGGCCGCCGGGACGGCCGAAGCCGGCAGTACGGAAACCTCCGGAGCCACCGAGAGCGCGGCGGCCGCCGCCGTGCGCCAGGCGGTGCACGACCAGCGGGCGCTGCGGATCGAGTACTTCTCGGCCTCCCGCGACGCCCAATCCACCCGCGTCGTCGACCCCATCCGGGCGGTCCTGGTCGGCGATCAGAGTTACCTGGAGGCCTGGTCACGGGAGGCCGAAGGCGTGCGGCTGTTCCGATTCGACCGGATTCTCGACGCCACGGTGCTCGACGAGCCGTCGGCCCCGCCGGAGACTGCCGTGGGTGGCCCGGTGAATACCGCCCTGTTCGACGCCGACCCGTCGCTTCCCGCTGCTTCCCTGCGTATCGCGCCTGGGGCGGCCTGGATGCTCGAGTACTTCCCGATGCGGGTGGTCGCCGAACTGCCTGACGGGCATCGCGAGGTGGCCATGACCTACGCGGCGGAGGACTGGCTGGTGCGGCAGATCCTGGGTTTCGGCAGCGACGTGGCGGTCTTGGGGCCGCCGGCAGTGGTCGAGCGGATGCGCCGGTCCGCCGACGAGGCGCTGGCCGCCTACGCCGCGCTGGAGAGTTGAGTCCCGCGCCTGCGCTGCGGCCGGGTAGCATCAAGGCAACTTCTTGGAGGTGACCGAATTGGGTGCTCTACAACCGTGGCATTGGGTGATCCTGCTCCTAGTGGCCGTCCTGCTGTTCGGGTCCAAGCGGCTGCCTGACGCCGCGCGGTCCCTGGGCAAGTCCATGCGGATCTTCAAGTCCGAAGTCAAGGAACTGCAGGCGGACAACAAGGCCGAGTCGACGGTCACCCCGCAGCAGCCTCCGACTGCGGCAGCTCCCGCGCAGCCCACCCGGGTGACTTCCGAGCGGGTCGAGGCGCCGGCGCCGGACCCGACCGACGTCCGCCCGGCCTGAGCGCCGGACCCACTCACCCGGCGCCGAGGCGTCGCTAGGTAGACGCCGTGCGCACACCGAAGATCCTGTCCCCGCGGCTAGGCCCGCTGTCGCGGCTAGACCCGCGACGCCGCCAACGCCGGACCAATCCCGACGGCACCATGTCGCTGGTCGAGCACGTCCGGGAACTGCGGACACGACTGCTGATCTCGGTGGCGGCGGTGACGCTCACCACGATCTTCGGCTTCTACTGGTACAGCCATGGGCTGTTCGGCACCGACAGCCTCGGGGAGTTACTGCGTCACCCGTACTGTGCGCTGCCACCGTCGGCGCGGGCCGAGATCAGTCCCGACGGCAGTTGCCGGTTGCTGGCCACCGCGCCGTTCGACCAATTCATGCTGCGGCTCAAAGTCGGGTTGACGGCCGGCATCGTGTTGGCCTGCCCGATCTGGTTCCACCAGCTGTGGGCCTTCATCACCCCCGGTCTATACAAGAAGGAACGCCGCTTCGCGGGGGTTTTCGTGGTGTCTGCGGCCACCCTGTTCATCGCCGGCGCGTTGCTGGCGTACGTGGTGCTGGCCAAGGCATTGGGATTCCTGCTCACCGTCGGCAGCGACGTCCAGGTCACCGCACTATCCGGCGATCGCTACTTCGGATTCCTGATCAATCTGCTGCTGGTATTCGGCGTGGGTTTCGAATTCCCGTTGCTGCTGGTCATGCTCAATGTCGTCGGGGTGCTCAGCTACGAGAAACTCAAGGCCTGGCGCCGCGGACTCATCTTCGGGGTGTTCGCCTTCGCCGCGGTGGCTACCCCGGGATCGGACCCCTTCTCCATGCTGGCACTCGGGTTGGCGTTGACCGTGCTGCTGGAGTTCGCCATCCAGATCGCCCGTCTGCACGACCGCCGAAAAGCCAAGCGGGAGGGGCAGATCGCAATCCCCGACGATGAGGCCGCGCCGATCGAGTCGCCTGAGCCGGTGGCAGCCCCGGCGCGCGTCGGCCCGGAACATGACGACATCACCTGACCGTACCGAGTTAGCCGACTTCGCCGGGCAACTGACGTTCCGGCTGGATCCCTTCCAGGTCAACGCCTGTGAGGCGCTCGAACGTGGCCATGGGGTGCTGGTATGCGCGCCGACCGGCGCCGGAAAGACCGTAGTCGGAGAGTTCGCCGTGCACCTGGCATTGCAGGCCGGGCAGAAGTGCTTCTACACCACACCCATCAAGGCGCTGAGTAACCAGAAACACAGTGACTTGGTGCGCCGCTACGGGCCGGACCGGATCGGCCTGCTGACCGGCGACCAGTCGATCAACGGCGACGCCCCGGTCGTGGTGATGACCACCGAGGTGCTGCGGAACATGCTCTACGCGGGTTCTGATGCACTGCAGGGCCTCTCCTACGTCGTCATGGATGAGGTGCATTTCCTGGCCGACCGGATGCGAGGTGCGGTCTGGGAGGAAGTGATCCTGCACCTGCCCGAAGAGGTTCGACTGGTCAGCCTGTCGGCCACGGTCAGTAACGCCGAGGAGTTCGGCGGCTGGATCAAGACCGTGCGCGGCGACACCACCGTGGTGGTCGACGAACATCGCCCGGTGCCACTGTGGCAGCACATGCTGGTGGGTAAACGACTGTTCGACCTGTTCGACTACTCCGCGGCAGCCGGAAAAGCCGGCCAGTCCGGGCATCAGCGCGTCGATCCGGAGTTGTTGCGGCATATCGCGAATCGCCGGGAAGCCGACCGTCTGGTCGACTGGCAGCCGCGTCGGCGGCCGGGCGGACGACCGGGTGGGCCAGGGCTTCACCGTCCGCCGGCGCGGCCCGACGTGATCGCCACCCTGGACCGCGAGGGTCTGCTGCCGGCCATCACCTTCATCTTCTCCCGGGCCGGTTGCGACGCCGCGGTCAAGCAGTGCCTGCGCAGCCCGCTACGGCTGACCACCGAGGAAGACCGCGCCCGCATCGCCGAGGTCATCGACCGGCGCTGCGGTGATCTCGCTGACGCCGACCTGTCGGTGCTGGATTACTACGAGTGGCGGGAGGGCTTGCTGAGGGGGCTGGCCGCCCATCACGCCGGAATGCTGCCCACGTTCCGCCATACCGTCGAAGAGCTGTTCACCGCCGGACTGATCAAGGCCGTATTCGCCACCGAGACACTGGCGTTGGGTATCAACATGCCGGCCCGCACGGTGGTTCTGGAGAAACTGGTGAAGTTCAACGGCGAACAACACCTGCCGCTGACGCCGGGGGAGTACACACAGCTGACCGGCCGGGCGGGGCGCCGCGGCATCGACGTCGAGGGTCATGCGGTGGTGATCTGGAATCCGCACGACTCCACTGCCGAACCGACCGAGATCGCCGGCCTGGCCTCGACCCGCACCTTCCCGCTGCGCAGTTCTTTCGCACCGTCCTACAACATGACGATCAACCTGGTCAGCCAGCTCAATCCCAAGGCCGCGCACGAACTGCTGGAGCGTTCCTTCGCCCAGTATCAGGCCGACCGGTCGGTGGTGGGATTGGTGCGCGGCGTGCAGCGCGGCGAGAAGATGCTCGACGAGATCGCCGCTGAACTGGGCTGGGACCGACGTTCGGACACAAGTGAGCCGGCCGTCCTGGATTACGCGCGGCTGCGGGCCAGGATCAATGAGCGGGAACGGGCACAGTCACGGGTGTCGCGGCTGCAGCGCCGGCAGGTGGCCACCGACGCCCTGGCCGCGCTACGTCGCGGCGACATCATCAACATCACCAACGGCCGCCGAGGCGGGTTAGCGGTCGTCCTGGAGCCCGCGCGCGACTCCGATGACCCCAGGCCCCTGGTTCTGACCGAAAACCGTTGGGCCGGAAGGATATCCTCGGCGGACTACCCAGGTGCCGCCGCGCCGGTAGGTTCGATGACACTGCCCAAGCGGGTCGAGCATCGCCAGCCGAAGGTTCGCCGGGACCTGGCCTCGGCGCTGCGATCGGCGGCTGAGGGCCTGGTCGTCCCGTCCGGCCGGAAACGGCGTGCCGGCGCCGATGAGCCCGACGTCGACCCGGAATTGATCGCGCTGCGCGAGTCGATGCGCCGCCACTCCGCCCACCGGATGGCTGACCGGGAGACCATCGTCGGGGTCGCTGAGCGGTACCTGCGGATGGAACGGGACAACGAGCAGATCCGGGCCAAGGTGAATGCCGCGACCAACTCGCTGGCCCGCACCTTCGACCGCATCGTCGGTCTGCTCACCGAGCGCGGGTACATCGTCTCCGGGGGCGGGCAGGACGGCGGCGGGCAGGACGGACCCCGGGTCACCGATGACGGCCGGTTGCTGGCCCGCATCTACAGCGAAAGCGACCTGCTGGTGGCCGAATGCCTGCGCAGCGGGGTGTGGAATGGACTGCAGTCCGCGGAATTGGCCGCCGTGCTGTCGGCGATGGTGTTCGAGTCCCGCGGCAGCGACGGGCCCACCCCGGTCCACGCCATCGACATGCCGACCCCGGCGGTGCGTCGCGCGCTGGCCGAGACCCGGCGGCTGTCCGACGCGCTGCGAGCCGACGAGCAGCGGCACAAGCTGAGTCCGGCCCGACACCCCGACGAGGGTTTCGTACCGGCGATTTTCCGCTGGGCCACCACGGGCAACCTCGCCGCGGCCCTAGCGGCATCGGATGTCGCCGGCAATGGCGCGCCGCTCCCGGCGGGCGACTTCGTTCGGTGGTGCCGGCAAGTGCTCGACCTGCTGGATCAGGTCCGAAACGCCGCCCCCGAGGCCGGTGTTCGGCGGGCGGCGAAACGCGCTATCGACGACATCCGGCGCGGCGTCGTGGCTGTTGACAGCGGGTAGGGTGATGCAAACGCTACTGTTGGGGACGTTTTGAGGGTGCGAGCCCAAGACATCCGAGGAGAGACGATGAGCGGACCGCAGGGATCTGAGCCCAACCCGTGGCAGGCATCGGGCCCCGATTACCCGGTCGGCGATCGGCCCGCCGCGCCATCCTGGCAGCCGCCGGAGCAACCGGGCGCTGAGGGCGCCGGTCCCTGGCAGCCCGCGGGCAGTGAGGCCCCGGCCTGGCAGCCACCCGCCTACACCCCCCAGCAGTACCCGCAGTACGGCCAGCAGCAGGTTCCGCCGGGTTACCCGCCGCCGCCCTACGGTGCGCCGGGTGAGTACAACCCGGCCGCCTACGGTCAGCCCGGCCAGTATGGTCAGCCCGGTCCGTACGGGGCGCCGCCGCCGTACGGGCAGTACCCGCCCCCGCCCGGGCAGTACCCGCCGCCGCCGGGCCAGTACCCGCCCTA
>CAXNJA010000063.1:0-14311 GCA_964202555.1 Mycobacterium sp. | reverse complement strand
CAGGGCCGCCGCCAGGGTGCCGGCCCGCTGCTGCCGAAACGGCATCTCCAGGTCCTGTCCGGCGGCCACCGATCCGACCGGATCCCGCAGCCCCCAGATGAAGTCGGTCATCACGAATCCGGCGAAACCCCAGTCCTCGCGGAGGATCTCGGTGAGCAGATGCCGGTTGTGCCCCGCCCAGGTGCCGTTGACCGAGTTGTAGGCGCTCATCACGCAATCCACGCCGGCTTCGACGACGGTGCGGAAGTGCGGCAGATACACCTCGTGCAGAACGTCGTCGGCGACCCGGACGTCGACCCGGAATCGGGCCTCCTCCATGGAGTTCAGCGCGAAATGCTTCACGCACGACATCACCCACGGGTTGGCTCCCTCAACCGCCGCGGCCCCCATTGCTCCGAGCAGCACCGGGTCCTCCCCGTAGGACTCCTGGGCGCGGCCCCAGCCGGGTGAATAGGCCAGGTTGATGCAGATGCCGGCCCACAGGTTGGCGCCTTGCGCGCTGGCTTCGGCGCCGATGGCGTCGGCGATGCTTCGTTCGAGGTCGGGGTCCCAGGTGGCAGCGCGGGCGATTGCGACCGGGAACGCCGTCGAGGCGCCCAACGCCACGCCGCGCGGGCCGTCGGTGAATCGGATGCCCGGGATGCCGAGCCGGTCAACCCGGCCGGCTCCGAACGGCACCTTGTTGTAGCGCTGCGACATCTCCCGCAATCCGCGGCTGATCGTCAGATCGCCGTCGAGAAGCCAGAGCAATTCCGGATCGGTCAACTGCCCGACCACATTCGCGACAGCGGTGTGGAGGTCCCGGGTTCCGCGTCGGACCGCATCGACCGCTGCGGCGAACGCCGTGTCGGGCGGACCGAGCGGTTCGGTGACGGACATAGCGGGACGGGTCCTTCCGCGCCGCCGAACTTCGGCAGGGCCTGCTTAAGTATCGGAGCCCGAGTCTATCCGGGTCGATAATCATGGGATGGAATTGGAAGTCATCGCATTTGATCTGGCGTCGTGCGTAATCGCGGAGCGACATGGCGCCGACCGAATCGAATTGTGTGCCAACCCCCATGAAGGCGGCACCACCCCGTCCTACGGAACCATCGCCGTGGCACGGGACATCACCTCCATCGAGCTCTTCCCGATAATCCGTCCACGGGGCGGCGACTTCCTCTATTCGGACCGTGAATTCCAGGCGATGGTCCACGATGTGGATCGATGCCGACAGCTCGGTTGCGACGGCGTCGTCATCGGAATGCTGTTGAAAGACGGCAGGATCGACGTCGCCCGGTGCGCGGAGCTGATTCGGTGCGCAGGTGTGATGCAGGTGACGTTTCACCGGGCCTTCGACCGCGTCAACGACCCCTTCGACGCCTTGGAGCAGATCGTCGAACTGGGGTGCTCCCGGATCCTGACCAGCGGCCTGCGCCCGAATGTCGATCAGGGCATGGAAACGTTGCGGACTTTAGTGGATGCAGCCGGGGACAGGATCACGGTCATGCCCGGATCCGGGATCAGGTCGAGCAATATCCTGCGGGTAGCCAGCGTCACCGGGGCGCGGGCGTTTCACAGCTCAGCGCGATCGACCCACGCGTCGTCGATGGAATACGTCAACCCGGCCATGGCTGAGGATCTCAGTTCGATCAGCATCGACCCCGATGAAGTAGCCGCGCTCAGACGACTACTTGACAGCGCGTAGGCCGCCGCCCGCCGCTCAGCCCCGGCCGAATGTCTCGGTCAGCACCGGCACGATCTGTGCCTTGCGCGACACGACGCCTTTGAGTACTGCCCGGTTGTTGTCCAGGGTGACGCCGTAGGCGGATTCGACCGCTGACGCGTGGGAGCCGAGTGCGACGCCGACCGAATCGCTGTTGAGGATGTCGGTGACCACGAACAGGAACAGATCGAGGCCCTTGGTGGCGATGACCTCGCGCATGGCGGTCTCCAACTCGCCCTGACGCGAGAGCACTTCGTCGACGTCGACCGCATTGACTTGAGCGATCTCGACCTTGCTGGCGCCCATGGCGAACTCCTTGGAGTCCATCGAAATGAGCTGCGCGACGGACTTGTCACTCAGACTCGCGCCCGCTTTCAGCAGCTCGAGTCCGTAGGACTGCAGATCGACACCGGCGACACCCGCCAGTTCCTCGGCGGCCGCCACGTCCTCGGGCGTACAGGTCGGGGATTTCAGTATCAGGGTGTCGGAAAGGATGGCGGACAGCATCAGACCGGCGATGGGCGGGCTCACCGCGACGCCCTTCTCCTTGTACATCTTCTGCACAATCGTGGCGGTGCAACCGACCGGTTCGGCCCGGTAGTACAGCGGCCCGGCGGTCTCGAAGTTGGCGATGCGGTGATGGTCGATCACCTCGGCGATCGTCACCTTGTCGATGTCAGTCGCGCTTTGCTGGCGCTCGTTGTGGTCGAGGAGGATGACATGCGAGGCCTCAGCGGCGACCGATTCGACTAGGCGCGGTGCCGATAACTTGAAGTAGTCGAGGGCGAACTGCGTCTCTGCGCTGACGGCGCCAAGCCGGACGGCCTCAACGTCGGCGCCGGTCTTGGCTTTCAGTTCCGCGTAGGCCAGTGCCGAACAAATCGAATCGGTATCGGGGTTCTTGTGCCCGAAGATCAAAGTCGCGCCCATGCTCAAGCTCCATCGCCGGTTACTTGCTGCATAGTAGCGACTCAGCAGGGGGCGGCGGGCGTGAACTAGCGGCTGTTGCGCTTCAGGAGGTACTGCAGCCAGCGAACGTCGAGCAACATGAGGCCAACGATATTGCCGAAAGTTAAGGCGGAACGGTCCTGGAGCTAACGCGTCGCTAAAAATATTTGCCAGAGAGCCATTATTTTCAGGCCTCGGCAACCGTCATCCGGGTGAGCTACCCGGTGGGATGTTTCCCCGCGGGGGAATCACCTGGGGGCACAGGTCCAGGACGGCGTAGGTCACCAGCGCGACGGCGTCCTGCTGGCTGATGCGGTGGAACGTCTTGGCGGCGATCACTTCATTGTTGATGGCCGCTCGCACCGGCAGACCCTGGCCGACGGTGGAGGAAATGCGGTCGCACGACCCGTAGCCGGCTTGCACCCAGCGATCAGGCGTCCCGGGGATCTCCGTGGCCACCGCGTTCGAGCGCTCAATGTCGCTGATGAACTTTTCCTCGGGGGTCTGCGCCCATGCGGGTGTTGCTGCACTGGTCATCGCGGCCAGGACGCCGATGACGCCGACGGCCGCTGCTGCAGTTCGGAGGCCTGCCACCGCATCCATGCCGTCCATTGTGCCCCGGTCACGGCCGTTCCGGCCTACTCACTTTTTGGTGTACGAGCATTCACTAATGGCGCAGCATCGGAAAGCAGCGATTTGGCTTGACAAGCATGTTCCCGGCACATAGTAGTGTACGTATGTTCACTGAAAAAATGGTGCAGGACGAACCTCGAGGGGCATCGACTGATGATTGAGCTGAAATACCTGGACATGCACGGGGAGCGGATCGCCTATCTCGATGAGGGCAGCGGGGAGGCCATCGTTCTGCTGCATGGCTTGGCGGGCAGTTCGGAAACCTGGCGCTCGTTGATCGGACCGCTGTCACGGAAGTACCGGGTGGTGGCTCCCGACCTGTTGGGCCACGGCAATTCCACTAAGCCGCGAACCGACTACTCGCTGGGCGCCTTGTCGGTTCTGATCCGCGATGTACTCGACGAACTGGGCATCACCCGCGCCACCTTCGTGGGGCACTCGCTCGGCGGCGGCATCGCGATGCAATTCGTCTACCAACACCCGGACTACGTGCAGCGCCTGGTGCTCATCAACAGCGGCGGTCTGGGACCGGACGTCGGCATGCTGCTGCGTTTGGCATCCCTGCCCGGCGCTGAATTGGTACTGCCGATCATCGCGGCCAAGCGACTGCTGGACCCCGGCGAGCGGGTGTGGTCGCTGATGCGTAAGGCGGGCATCGAATCCCCGCGCGGTGAGGAGATGTGGCGCCATTACCGGTCGCTGTCCGACGGTCCGACCCGGCAGGCCTTCCTGCGGACTGTGCGCGGAGTCATCGATCATCGCGGCCAGGCCGTCAGTGCGCTGAATCGGCTCAACACCAGGATGAACTTCCCGGTGATGGCCATTTGGGGGGACCGAGACGCGATGATCCCCGTCGCACATGCCTATGCCGCCCAGCAAATCCGCCCCGACGTCCGGGTGGAGGTGCTGACCGACGTGGGGCACTTCCCGCATGCCGAGCGCCCCGGCGAAGTGGCCGAACTGATCGAGGACTTCATCGCCTCGGACCCGGTCGCTGAGCCGCTCTCCGAGGTGCAGTGCTAGCTGCCGTAGAGATGCAGGGCCCGCGCCGAAGCGGTGGCCACATCTCCGCTCAACTTCACCACCGGAGGACCGCCCCGCTGATGGATCACATTGGCCAGCACGATCACATAGCTGTCTGATCCCGGGTCCATCCAGACCGTCACACCGGTGAATCCGGTGTGACCGAAGCTGCCGACCGGGAAAATCGTGCCGCGCGGGGTGGATTGGTAGGTGTTGATATCCCAGCCGAAACCGCGGAGATCCTGCCCCACAGCTGCGGGCTGCTGCGGTGTCGTCATCAATGCCAGCGTCGCTTGCTTGAGCGGGAACGGGCTGGGTCGGCCGGCGAGCCGGTCAAGCAGGGCCTGGGCGTACTTGCCGACGTCTTGCGCCGTCGAGAAGACACCGGCACTTCCAGCCACCCCACCTATCCGGCGTGCGGTCGGATCGTGGACGGTACCCCGCAACAGCAGACCGTGGTGGGGGTTGATGACGGGGGTGTCCTCGTCACGGGCGGTCGGTGCCACGCGCGCCAGCAGATCAGTGCTCCACGTCCCGTCTGGGCACGGGTCGGTTTCGGACGCGTCGGGGTCGAATGCCAGCGCGTTGCCGACGACCCGATACGGGCCGCACGCCTTCGCGGCCGGCAGGTAGCGGGTGTCGACCATGCCCAGCGGCGCGAAGATCTTCTCGCGGGCGTAGACGTCCAGCGGCTCGCCGCTGAGATTCTCGACAATCGTGCCGAGCAGGATGAAGCCGATGTCGGAGTAGTGGAAGACCTCGCCGGGTCCGAACTCCAGCGGCGCGGTGAGGGCACGATGGATGCCGTCAGCGCGGTCCGCCGCCACCAGCCCCCACGGACCCTGGCGACTCAGGTCGCCGCCGATGCCCGAGGTGTGGGTGAGCAGCATCCGCAGCGTCACCTGGGCCCGTCGCGGATCATCGCCGGCATTGAATTCGGGCAGATAGGTCTGCACCGGGTCGTCGAGTTGAACCTTGCCCTGCTCGTAGAGCTGCAGGACGGCCGTCGTCGTGACGATGATCTTCGTCAACGAGGCCAGGTCGAAGATGGTGTCCACCGTCATCGGCTCCGGGGGAGCGAGAACCCCGTCCAAACCCGGTTCGCTGGCGAGCCTGCGTGAACCGTAGGCCTGACGGACGACGACTTTGCCGCCGTGGCCGACCTGGACCACCGCACCGGGCAGCCGATTCGCGGCGATGTCGGCGTTCACCAATTCCGAGATCGCGGTGAAATCCCCCTCCGGCATGACGACCGCCGCGGGCGGCGGAGCCGGAATAGCTGACGGGGCCGGTGACGGAAGGACGACCGCCTCGGGCGGGACGCTGGAGGCTGCCGGCGGCGTTGGCGCGGATCGTCCACACGACGACACCGCAGCGACGCTCAGCGCGATGGCTCCAGCGGCGCAGGCCCGGGCGACGCGCGAAGTCACCCTGCGACGGTAGCCGCAAGCCTGCGGCCCACGGTGGCCATCCGCACCCTGACTCCGATTTGCCCTGGTGTGAGACAGTGGCGGGGGAGGCATCGCCGGAATGCGCGATGGGAGAGGACTGCTGAATCGATGGCTGTAGCACGCCGTGTCGTCGCGGGGGGCTTAACCTTCTCGGCGCTGGCCGCGGCTGCGCTCGCCGGATCACCCGCAGCGCTGGCCGACCCTGCCGTCCCGCCCCCGCCCCCGCCGCCGACGACGGTGCTGGCGGCTCCGCCGCCTCCGCCGCTGGTGTCGAACAATCCGATGACGCCCCGCCAACTGCCGGTGAACCCGCCGCCGCCGGGCCAGCCTCCCGTGCCTGGCCCGCCCGGCCCGCCCGGCCCACCGCCCGGCGATCCGGCGGCCCCACCGGCAGCGCCTGCGGCCATGCGGCCATCTGTTCCCGATGTTGTGCCGCCGCCGGGCGGCAGCAGCGGCATCCTCGGATCCATTTTCGACCTGTGGAAGCAGGCTCAGAACCCGTATGCCGGCCCGGAGGCGCTACCGACGGGACCGATCGGTGCGGCTGCGCCGCCCGGGGCAGGCCCGCCCGCGGCTCCCGGCGCGATCGCGCCTCCCGCGTCCACCGGATACCTGCCGGCCACCCCGCCGGATGCAGCGGCCCCGGCCAGCGGTCCCGACGCCGGGGCTCCAGCCGCCCGGCCCCCGCTGCCCCCCGGCTACTACTCCCTGGACGGCCCGCCGCCGCCGTCGTGGCTGGGCAACCCGGGGGCCCCGGCCAGCGGTGCCGACGCCGGGGCTCCAGCCGCCCGGCCTACGCTGCCCCCCGGCTACTACTCCCTGGACGGCCCGCCGCCGCCGTCGTGGCTGGTCAATCCGGCGGCCCCGGCTCCGGCCCCGGGGCCCGCCGTGCCGGCTCCCTAGTTCGGCGCCCGCTCAGCTCGGAAGCCGTCCCACCGGAATGAGGTAGAGAGGTACTTCCTGGCTGGACAGCCCGAGCGCCTCGGCGACCGCGGCATCGTTGAAGGCGCCGATCGGAACCGCCCCGAGGTCCATCGCCGCAGCCGCCAGCAGCAAGTTCTGGGCGGCGTGCCCAGCCTCCATCCACATGTAGCGGATTCCACGGTCGGCGTACTTGCCGGTGATGCGGGCCGGTACCCCGGTGATGATGAAGACGGCGTACGCCTCCACGCCCGGCGAACCGGCGGTGCCATGCTGACTCTGGGCTACCGCGAGGACTTCGCTTCGGTGGCGATGTCGTTGCCCGGCAACGCGACACCGGCACCCACTGCGGCGCCGGGCTTGGGCGGGGTGCGAGTCGGGGAGCGCGTGGTGTGTCTTCCCGCGGGCGTGGGTCTGGATCCCGGCGGGGTGGGCAAGGGTCTGGCCGGCGACATGGTGACCGAGGAGATCCACGACGCCGGTGCTCACGCGGTGCTGGTCGGCATCGGCGGTGACGTGGTGACCCGCGGTATCCCCCCCGATGCCGGATCGTGGCGGGTGGCGATGCGTGACGACCGGTTCGATGAGCCCACCGAGTGCCGCGTCCTGGACCTCACCCCGCGGCACCGCGCCGTGGCGACCTCCTCGATCCTGCGGCGACGCTGGGCCGGAGGCCATCACCTGCTTCAGCCCCACACCGGCCGGCCGGCCCACTCCGACATCGTGCAGGCCACCGTGCTGGCCGACTGCGGATGGCGGGCCGAGGCGGCCGCCACCGTCGGCGTGATCCGCGGCGCGTCGAGCGCGGACTGGCTCATCGACCGGGGCTGCATGCCGCATCTGCTGGGCGCCGGCGATGGGTGAAGCGCTCGCCGGGGTGTCGTTGACGTGGGTTCTGATCCGCGCTACCGGGATCACCGCCTGGTGCACCCTGACGGCGGTGGTGGTCTGGGGAGTGGTCGCGGCGGCGCGGCGGTCCGGTGGCTCGCCGGCGCCCCGGGCGGCGGCACTGCACCGCCGTCTGGTCGCTGTCGCGCTGAGCTTGCTGCTGGTGCACATGGGTCTGCTGCTCGTCGACACCTACGAGCCCTTCACCGTGGTGCAGATCCTGGTGCCGTTCACCGCGTCGTGGCGGGCGTTGCCCGTGGCGTTGGGAACCGTCGCGTTCTGGTTGATCATCCCGGTCTGGCTGATCATCCGGCTGCGCAGCCAGCGCAGCCGCCGATGGTTCCGGCATGCGCATCTATGTGCCTATGCTGCTTGGCCTTTGGCGACCGCGCACTACGTGCTGGCCGGAACCGACGCGCTGACAGTCTGGTCACTGGTGATCCTCATCGGCGGTACCGGCGCGGTGGTGGCCACCCTTGCCGTCCGAGCGCGGACGTCGACTCGGGTAGGTTGAGACGATGGGGTCCCAGCGTCTGTCTGATCCGCCTCCTGCAGTCGTGGACGTGCGTGGCTGGGTGCTCGAGAATCTCGGGGATCTTTGTGCCGCAACGGATTCGGATGAGTCAGAGCTCGCCGCCGCGGCGCCGATCCGGGGTGGACAGACCGCGGCCGACGCAGCGCTACAGGCCTACGACGTGGCCGGCTACGCCCGCCGCCGAAACAACGTCTGGCCGCCGGGAAACCGCGGAGCCTCACGGCTGTCGCCCTACATCCGGCACGGATTGCTGACCCTGCGGGAGGTGTGGGATCACGTGGCGGGCGGTCCGCCGGAGGATGTGACGAAGTTCCGCGACGAACTGCTCTGGCAGGAATACGCGCGACATCTCTACGCGCGGGTGGGAACCGCGTCACGCCGCTCGTTGCGGTTCGCCGTTGCGGAGCACAACGGTGCAGGCGGTGCCAGCGTTGGCGGTAATCCGTGGGCATCGCCGGCGTTGTGTGTGCAGTCCGCGTGGTCGGAGTTGGTGAGTACCGGATGGCTGACCAACCAGACCCGCATGTGGCTGGCCTCGCACTGGAGCGTGCGGACCGAACTGGGCTGGCGTGACGGCGAGGACCTGATGTACCGCCACCTGCTGGACGGTTCCCGCGCGGCCAACCGGCTGGGCTGGCAATGGACCGTCGGCGCGCTCACCGGCAAGGCCTACGGCTTTTCCCGATCGCAGGTGCAGAAGCGCTCACCCGGACTGTGCGCGACGTGCCCGCTGGACAAGCAATGCCCGATCACCGACTGGCCGGCCACCGAGGAGCGCGAGCCGCGGCCACTGACCGACCCGCGGCTTCGGCGTGACGACGAACTGTCGGCCACCGCAGGCCCGTCGGCGCCGCGGAAGTCCGCCGAGCCTGAGGCAGTGTGGATCACCGCGGAGAGTCTCGGTGACCGTGACCCGGCCGGCGCGTCCCATCCGGAACTGCCCGTGGTGTTCGTGTTCGATGAGCCGTTGTTGCGCCGACTGAACCTGTCGGTGAATCGGTTGGTCTTCCTGGCCCAGTGCATCGCCGATCTCGCTGAGCGCCGGGAAGTTCAACTCTGGCGTGGGGATCCGGTCGAGGTGCTGGGAGGCAGGCGGTTAGCGGTGACGTTCGCACCGGTGCCGGGCTTCAGGTCGCGGGCCGCCCGCCTCGATGTAGTCGCGCTGCATCCCTGGCCGTGGCTGCAACGGCCGGGGACCGGTCCGGTCACCTCCTACACCGCGTGGCGGCGAGCGGGCCGCTAGGTTTTGCTCCATGACGACACAGCCCGCTGATCACCGTGCCGCCGAAACGGTCGCCCAGAGGATCGGCCGCACCGGGCTCGGAGCGGTGATGATCGTCGCGGGCGTCGGCCATCTGACGTTCGCCCGCCAGGAGTTTCAGGCCCAGGTACCCGCCTGGCTGCCGGTGCCGGCGGACCTCATCGTCCTGGCTTCCGGGGCGGTGGAGATCGCCCTGGGTGTCGCGATGATGCTGCTGACTGGGAAGCGCGCCGTCGTCGGCATGCTGCTGGCGGCGTTCTTCGTGGTGATCTTCCCCGGCAACATCGCCCAGTGGCTGCATCACCGGGATGCGTTCGGGCTCAACAGCGACCGCGCGCGTTTCCTGCGGCTGTTCTTCCAGCCGGTGCTCATCGGGTGGGCGCTGTGGTCCACCGGGGCCTGGCGCCGGGTCAGGGCGCGGAGAAGATCTCTTTCCAGTCGTCCTTCATGCTGACGACGGTCCACCCGCGCAGCGGTGCATCCTTGAGTGCTGCCACCAATGTGCCGCTGCTGGTGGGGTTCTTGTCGTAGGCGTACTCGCGGGCAGCGTCGGTGTGGTGGATGAGCACCCCGAGGCTGGGCCTGGGATTGTCGATCGTGGTGTATTCCAGCATCTGCTTGTCTCCGTCGCTGTTACCGAAGGCGATGATGGGTCGGCGGCCGATGAATTCGTGGATGCCGGCGGGCTTGCCGGCTTTGTCGTCGACGAAGAGGTAGTCCAACGTCTTGACCAGAACCGGACCGGTGTCGCGCAACTCATAGGTCACTCGTCCGGTGGAGCCGACGACCTGCTCGGGCGGGATTCCGTAGACCCGTTCACTCCACGCGCGCATGAAATCCGCGCCGCCCCCGGAGACGATGAAGGTCTTGAACCCATTGGCGCGCAGGTAGCGCAGCACTTCCTGCATGGGCTGATAGGTCAACTGGTCGTAGGGCCTGTCGAACTTCGGGTGCTTGGCCGTGCCGATCCAGTTGTTCACCCGGGTGGTGAACTCTTCGGTGGTCATCCCGGAGTGGGTCAGCGCGATGATGCGCAGCAGGCCGTCGTGGCGCGGCCCGGCCAGCAGTGTGGCGGTGTCACCGGCAAGCAGCGCCTGCACCATCGGGTCTTCCTTGAGGGCAGGATCTTCGGCCACCATGCGGTTGACCTCGTTGACGGCGAACGCCAACTGGAAGGGGATCGGGTTCTCCGGCCACAGTGCGCCGTCATTGTCGAAAACCGCGATGCGTTCCTCTACCGGGACGAAGTCCGGTGAGCCCTCCGTGGTGGTGCGCTCGACGAAGGACGTGATCGACGCACGGGCTGCGCCGTCATTCCAGGAAGGCAGCGGGTTCTGCGGCTCCTTAGGGCCCGCGCAGGCCGCCGCAAGCACGACCAGTAGCGAGAACACGACCAGCCATGCAGTTCTGAGACCGTGATTGTTGCGCACGTCCGTCTCCCACCTTTGCCATCGAATCCCGCTTCCCGGTCCATACTGCTATGCCCGGACGGCCAGAGGCGGGATTTAGGCCACTCTTCAGCACCGCCGGACGCCGACGAACTCGGGAAGTCGAAACCTCCGTAACATGATCTGGGCCTGCCCAGCCCAAGGAGCATTCGGGCATCAACCCGAGGAGATCACGTATGACGCGCAGCGACATGGCCGCGACCGGCACCTCTCCGCTTGTGGGTGAGCACCAGGGGTTGGGAGCGTCGTTCACGGACTTCGCCGGATGGCAGATGCCGCTGAGATATTCCAGTGAACTGGCCGAGCACCATGCGGTGCGTAACGCCGCGGGCCTTTTCGATCTCTCACACATGGGCGAGATCGACGTCAGCGGCCCGGACGCCGCTGCACTGCTGGACTACGCCCTCGTCGGCGAGTTGTCCGAAGTCGAGGTAGGAAAGGCCAAGTACTCGCTGATCTGCAACACCGAGGGCGGAGTGATCGACGACCTGGTGGTCTACCGGCTCGCCGATGACCACTTTCTGGTGGTGGCCAACGCGGCCAACTATCCGGAGGTCCACCAACAGATCAGCAGCCGCGCAGCGGATTTCGACGTCACCGTTGCCGACAAGTCCGCCGTGACCGCCTTGATCGCGGTGCAGGGACCCAAAGCGCAGGATGTGGTGAGCGCACTGGTTGGAGAAGACCACAAGCAACTGGTCGCCGACCTGAAGTACTACGCCAGCACCCCGGCCGTGGTGGCCGACACCGACGTGCTGCTGGCCCGCACCGGCTACACCGGTGAGGACGGGTTCGAGCTATACGTGCCCAATGAGCAGGCCGTCGCGTTGTGGAAGAAACTGCTCGAGGCCACCACCGAGCACGGCGGCTCAGCGGCGGGCCTGGCTTGTCGCGACACCCTGCGGCTGGAGGCCGGAATGGCGCTCTACGGTCACGAACTGACCGTGGACACCAATCCGTACGAAGCGGGGCTGGGCAGGGTCGTGCGGCTTAACAAGGAGTTCATCGGCCGCGAGGCACTGCAGTCGCTGTCTGAGCAGCCGGTCAACCGGGTTCTGGTCGGCCTACGCGGCGAGGGCCGTCGAGCAGCACGAGCCGACTACCCGGTCTGCGACGCCGCAGGCGGAACAGTCGTGGGTAACGTCACCTCCGGTGCGCTCTCGCCCACGCTCGGCTATCCGATTGCCTTGGCCTACGTCGATGCGGCCCTATCCGAACCTGGCACCGAACTGACCGTCGACGTGCGTGGCCGCAAGGAGCCGTTCGTCGTCGTCCCGTCTCCGTTCTACCGACGCGGAGACTGAGATCTGCCGGAACGCCAACTGCGGTACCCGCGGTGCACGGCGAACGCCCCGATGATCGCGGTGATGCACCACACCGCAACCGCGGCGTAGGTCAACGGTGAGTTGAGATCCGAGATCGACGCGCCCAGCGCGGTGTAGACGAATGCGCGCGGTAACGACCCGATGAACGCCCCGATCGCCATCTGCCACAACGGCATTCCGAACGCGCCGAAGGCGTAGGAGGCCATGGCATCGGAGATGCCGGGTACGAAACGCTGACCGACGACCGCCCACAGTCCCCGGCGCTTGATCTGCTCATCGATGCGCACCGCCCAGTCCGCCCCGATCAGCGCGCGGGCGCTGTCCCGCCCCGCGCGCCGGCCGACCAGCGCGGCCAACACCGCTGTCGTCGCCGTCGAACTCAGGGTCACCACCGTTCCCAGCACAGGACCGAACAGGAAACCGCTTCCGGCGGCGAGCAGCGGACCGGGAACGAAAATCGACGCCAGCAAGGCCGAAACCGGTATGTAGACCAGCGGCGCAACCGGTCCGGCCGCGGCCACCGCACCGCGGACCGCCTCGATGTCGATGACCCGGCGGACAGCGACCAAATAAAACAGCGTGAATAGGACGGCCGCGAAAACCGCCAGACGCAGCACATGCCCGCGCCGTCCGGGCGGTGCAACATCGGCCGGCGAACCGGTGTCGGACGTCACCGGCACCTCTCTGCGACCGGGTGGCCGATGCGGTTCGGGGGCATGGCGGAGCGCCTCCTGGGGGGTGACCACGCGGGTTCCGCGAGGATACAGCGACGACCCGGCGGCGTTGTTAGCGTGGGGCATGTCGATGAACCGGCCGGTGGCGGACACCGTCGCACAGGGTGGTTCGGACATCGTCGTCCTCGACGATGTTGTGGTCAAAACCCATCCGGCCGGCACCGACCCGGTGGCATTGGCGGCCCGGCTGCGGACCGCGGCGCGACTGGGCCGCGACGGTGGCCCGCTGCTGGCACCGCTGAGTTCAGAACCGCTGCCCGGGCCAGAACAGCGGTGGCGCTCCCGCTGGCCCCGGCTGGAGATGGTCGGGCAGCACTGGCCGAACTTCCCGTGGGCCCCCGCCGGTGCGCTACTGGCGGTGCTGCACCGATCCCCGATCGGTGCCGATCCGCTGCCCGCCCATCGAGGGGTCGAACGGATTCGGGCCGCTTTGACGACGCTGCCAGCCCACGCGCCGGCGATCATCGGGCGGGCAGCCGGGACGCTGACGCCGCGATGCTGGCAGGCCGCGCCGGAGGGTCGGCCGGTCACTCTGGTGCACGGCGATTTCCACCTCGGTCAGCTGGGCCGCACCACCGCCGGAGCGTGGCAGTTGATCGACATCGACGATATGGGGATCGGCGATCCCGCCTGGGATCTGGGCCGCATCGCCGGGTTGTGGGCGGCCGGGCTGATGCCGCACGCCGACTGGCATGCCTTCATCGACGGCTACCGGGCGGCGCGGGGCCCGGCGGTGCCGGTCGCCGGAGACCCCTGGGACGTGCTTGAGCCCCTGGCGCGCGCGGCGGTAGTGCACGCCGCGGCGGTGGGTGCCCGGTATCTTCCCGACGAATCCCAGGCCGAGTTGCTGGCCGCCTGCGCGCGGATGACCGGCTGAGCCGTCGGCTAACTGGAGAAGAACAACCGGCCGAAGCCGCCCTTGCGGTAGTTCTTGCCCCGATGGTTACCCCAAGCCGGGCCGTAGGCCTGCTGAGGATGCGGTTGGTACGCCTGCTGAGGATGCGGTTGCTGAGGTGCGGGCATCGGAGGGGGCATCGGGGGAGGCGCTGCGACGAACCGGTTCTCCAATTGGGTCAGCGCCTCAAGCTCGCCGAAGTCCAGGAAGATCCCACGGCACTTGTCGCACTGCTCAAGGTGCACCCCGTTGCGCTCGTAGGAGTGCATGACCCCGGCGCACTTCGGGCACAGCAACAGGTTGCCAGGCAGAGGTGAGTCCATGACCGACTCTAACCCGCCCCCTGCCGGCCGGCAGGCCCGTCGCCTCAGCGGAAGCGGACGTCCAACGTCGCCAGGCCGAAGATCTTGCGGCCGTCGGACTTGGCGGCGACCAGCACGACACCGGTGCGAGTTGCCGGGTCCAACGACTTGATCTTGCCGCTGAACTCGATGTCGGCACCCTCGGCGGCCGACACGATCGCCGGTGCCGACAGCCGCACCGC
>CAXNJA010000062.1:0-14331 GCA_964202555.1 Mycobacterium sp. | reverse complement strand
CTAGTTCAGTTCGTCGACGGCGGTAAGTGCCTGCGATCCACCTTCATGTACCTGGGTTGGCTCTGCGGGGCCGATCACTCCGATGTCGCGTTGCGCGCTGCAGCCGGGCTGGAACTCCTGCACGCCTTCGCGCTGCTGCAAGACGACGTCATGGATGACTCGCCGCTGCGCCGCGGCCGGCCCGCGGCGCATCTGCAGTTGGCCCAGTGGCACCGCGACCACGGGCTGGCCGGTTCGCCGGAGCGTTTCGGCGCCGCCCAGGCCATCCTGCTGTCCGACCTGTGCCTGGTGTGGGCCGACCAGATGATGCGGGAGAGCGGTGTCGGACACGAGGCGCTGTTCCGGGCCTGGCCGCACTACGACGCCATGCGCGTCGAATTGGCCGTCGGACAGTGCGCCGACGTGGCCAACGACGCCGGAGCGTTCCCGGATCTGGACACCGTCCTGGATGTGGCGCGGCGCAAATCCGGTAACTACACCGTCCGTCGACCGCTCGAGATCGGCGCGGCGATGGCAGGCTGTGAGCACTTGATCGACACCCTCGGCGCCTACGGCCGCGCGGTCGGGGAGGCCTTCCAGATGCGCGACGACATGCTGGGGGTCTTCGGCTCCCCGGCGCTGACCGGCAAGCCGGCCGGGGGAGATCTCATCGAACGCAAAGCCACTACTGTGGTGGTGGCGGCGCATCGGATGGCCGATGCGTCGGTCCGGCACCAACTCAGCGAACTCATGAGTGCCGAAAGCCTCGACGACGCGGACGTCGCACGCTGGCGCGGTCTGATTGTGGCGACCGGTGCGCCCGACTGGATCGAGGAACTGATCACCGAACGGGTCACCATCGCTGTCAACCACATCAGCGACGACCGGATCGACGAATGGGCACAGTCCGCACTGGCCGACATGGCCGCGGCGTGCACCCTCCGAACCACGTGAGCATGACCAGAATGAAGGAGTCCCAATGAGCACCGTGCGCACCATCCCGGGAAAGACAGACCACGTTGTCGTGGTGGGAGCCGGACTGTCCGGACTGTCGGCCGCCATGCACCTGGCCGGGCAGGGCCGTTCGGTGACCGTCGTTGAGCGCTACAGCTTCCCGGGTGGCCGGGTGGGTCAGGCCGACATCCGCGGCTACCGGATCGACACCGGCGCCACCGTGCTGACCATGCCCGACATCATCGAGGATGCCTTCGACGCGATCGGCGCCACGATGAGTGAGTACCTGGAACTCATGCCGTCCGAGCCTGCCTACCGGGCGTCCTTCGCCGACGGCGCCAAGCTTGACGTCTACGCCGACGGCGACCGGATGGCCGCCGCCATTGAAGAATTCGCCGGACCGGATCAGGTAGGCGGGTACTGGCGGCTGCGCAACTGGCTGACCGAGCTCTACAAGTTGGAGATCGAGGGATTCATCGGCTCCAACTTCAATTCGCCGGTGTCGTTGCTGACCCCGCAGTTGGCTCGGCTGGCGGCCATCGGCGGTTTCCGGGGCTGGGAGAAGATGGTCAGCCGCTTCATCAGCGATGAGCGTCTGCAGCGGATCTTCACCTTCCAGGCCCTGTACGCGGGCGTGCCGCCGCAGAAAGCGCTGGCCGCCTACGCGGTGATCGCCTACATGGACACCATCGCCGGGGTGTACTTCCCGCGCGGCGGCATGCGCGCCGTTCCGGAGGCGCTGGCCAAGGCGGCAGCCGATGCCGGTGTGCAGTTCCGCTACTCCTCAACCGTGACGAAGCTGGAGCGCTCCGGCTCCCGGGTGACCGCGGTGTGCACCGATTCCGGGGACCGGATCGCCTGCGACGCGGTGGTCCTGACCACCGAGTTGCCGCTGACCTACCAACTGCTGGGCCGCACACCCCGCCGCTCGATCAAGTACCGGCCCTCGCCGTCGGCGGTTGTCATGCACGTGGGTGTGCCCTCGGTCAACGGCGCGCTGGAACATCACAACATCAGCTTCGGCCGGAATTGGTCGACGACCTTCGACGAAATCATCGACGACGGTGTGCTGATGAGTGACCCGTCGCTTCTGGTCACCATGCCTACGGCCACCGATCCCAGCCTGGCCCCGGCCGGGCGTGATCTGCTCTTCGTCCTGGCGCCGTGCCCGAATCTCGATGTGGGCAAGATCAATTGGTCCGCCGAGGGCGACACCTATGCCCGCACGATGCTGGCAACCGCCGCCGAGCGCCTGTTACCCGGACTGGAGCAGGACGCCGACATCCTCGACGTCGTCACCCCGGCCGACTGGGCTCGTCAGGGCATGACGGCGGGCACCCCGTTCGCGCTGGCGCACACCTTCTCCCAGACCGGGCCGTTCCGGCCGGCGAACCTGGTCCGCGGGGTCGACAACGCGGTGCTGGCCGGCGGGGCGACGGTGCCCGGTGTGGGTGTGCCGACCGCCCTGATCTCCGGGCGGCTGGCCGCCGAGCGGATCACCGGGTCTGGCGCCACTGCGCGGCGAACGGTCATCTACCCGGACAAGAAACAGGTACGGGCATGATCCACACCGAGTTGCAGGCCGCCGGAATCTCCGACGAGCGGCTGCGGGAGTCCTACCGGTACTGTCGGCGGCTCAACGCCGAACACGGCCGCACCTACTTCCTCGCCACCCGGCTGCTGTCTCCGTCGCAACGCCCGGCCGTTCACGCCCTCTACGGATTCGCCCGCTACGCCGACGACATACTCGATGACCTGGACTCGCATGCCACCGTCGCCGAACGGGAGGCCCGGTTGGAGCAGTTGGCGCAGCGGTTCGTCCGCGGCGACGAGGCCGCGGCCGCCAGCGAGCCGGTGCTGCCGGCAGTGCTGCACACCGCCCGCACCTACCAGATCCCGCTGAACCTCTTCGATGACTTCCTCGCCTCGATGCGGATGGATCTGACGATCTCCGACTATCCCGACCGCCCGGCGCTGAACCGCTACATGCGCGGCTCGGCGGAAGTCATCGGCCTGCAGATGCTGCCGATCCTGGGTACCGTCGGGCCGCTGTCGGACGCCGAACCCTGCGCCGAGGCGCTGGGCCGGGCGTTCCAGCTGACCAACTTCCTGCGCGATATCGACGAGGATCTGGACCGCAATCGGGTCTATCTGCCCGCCGATGAGCTGGCGGCGTTCGGGGTGGATCGCGAGCTGCTGACCTGGTGCCACGACAATCACCGCACCGACCCGCGGGTCCGTCAGGCGCTGGCAGCCCAGCACGAGATCACCCGCGCGATCTACCGGGAGGCGCAGAAGGGAATTGCCCTGCTGGCCCCCCAGTCGCGGCCCTGCGTGGCGACGGCCTTCACCCTCTATTCGGAGATCCTCGACCGGATCGAGGACATCGACTTCGCGGTGTTCAGCGAGCGCGCCTCGGTCGGGAAGGGGCGGCGGTTGCAGGTTTTCACCGGCGGCCTGATACGCGCCCGCCGCGCCCGCCGGCTCGCCGCCTGATGACATGAAGCTCGTTCATCGGGGTGTGCCCAAGGCTGGGCTGGACCGGCCCGAGGTGCCCGGGGCGTTCGACGTCGGCGCGGCGGCCTACGACCGGTTGGTCGGGTCCAACCCCGGCTACCACGACCATCTGCGGATCTCCGCCCGCCGGATGCGGATAGTCGGCGGTGGGCGGGGCCTTCGCCTGCTCGACGCGGGCTGCGGAACGGGCGCCTCCACCGCCGCTCTGCTGGAAGCCGCTCCGCACGCCGAGATCGTGGCGGTCGACGCCTCGGCCGGGATGCTCGAGCAGGCGGCAGCCAAGGCCTGGCCCGAGTCGGTGCGGTTCGTGCACACCCCGATCGAGGGTCTGGCCGACGCCGGGGTGCAGGGCCCCTTCGACGGGATCTTCGCCGCGTACCTGCTGCGCAATCTCGCCGACCCGAACGCGCAGCTTCGCCGGTTCCGTGAGTTGTTGCACCCCGGGGCAACCCTGGCCGTACACGAATACTCGGTGCGGGACTCCAAAGCGGCCCAGGCGATTTGGAATGCCGTCTGCTGGGGCATCATCATCCCGGCCGGGTGGCGCCAGACCGGTGACAGCACCCTGTACCGGCATCTGTGGCGCAGCGTCGGCAGTTTCGACGGCGCCGCCGAATTCCAGCGTCGCTTGGTGGCAGCTGGTTTTTCCGGTGTGCACAGCGAGACGATGCCGGGATGGCAGCGAAATATCGTGCACACCTTTCTCGGAGAGGCGAAATGAAGGATCCCCGGCGCGTAAGTCACCCCAGCCCGGCCGGGCTGCTCAACGCCGGCGCGCTGCCGCAGCGACCCCATGTGGTGGTGATCGGAGCCGGTATCGCGGGCCTGGCCGCCGCCACCGGCCTGGTCGAACGTGGTGTCTCCGTTGAGGTTCTGGAACGTGAGCCCAATCTCGGTGGGCGAGTGGCGGGCTGGACCGAGCGCATCGACGACGGGCCGCTGGCCGGCACTGAGGTGGCCAACAACCGCGGCTTCCACGCCTTCTTCAGGCAGTACTACAACCTGCGGGAGTTGTTGCGGCGCAGCGACCCCGGCCTGTCGCGCCTGCGTCCGGTGGAGGACTACCCGCTGGTCGACGGTGAAGGCCGCCGCGACACCTTCCGGGGGCTGCCGCAGACCCCGCCCTGGAATGCGATCGTCTTTGCTCTGCGCAGCCCCACTTTCCGGTTCCGGGACCTGGTGCGGATCAACGGCCGGGCGGCCGCCCCGCTGGCGACGGTGTCGGTGCCGGGCATCTACGACCAACTCGACGACCGCGACGCCGGCACCTTCCTGGATCAGATCAACTTCCCGAAAGCGGCCCGCCACCTGGCTTTCGAGGTCTTCGCGCGGAGCTTCTTCGCCCGCCCGGAACGACTCTCGGCGGCCGAACTCGCGGCGATGTTCCACATCTACTTCCTGGGCTCCAATGAGGGCCTGGTCTTCGACGTCGCCGAGTCCAACTTCAACACCGCGCTGTGGAATCCGTTGGGGGAGTACCTGACCGGCCGGGGAGTGACATTCCATACCGGGGTGTCGGCTGATTCGATCGACCGCTCCGGCCCCAAGCGATTTCGGGTGAACACCGCCGAGGGCCGCTCGATCGACGCCGACGGTGTGGTTCTGGCCGCCGACGTCGGCGGTCTGCAGCGCATCATCGCTGCCTCGCCCGAACTCGGCGACGACGGCTGGCGCCGGCGGGTTGCCGCGATGGAGGTGGCCCCGCCGTTCGTGGTGCAGCGGCTGTGGCTGGACGCACCCGTGCAGTCCGGCCGGCCGCCCTTCCTTGGCACCGGTGGGCTGGAGCCGGTGGACAACATCAGCGTGGTCAGCAACTACGAACAGCAAGCCGCGCAGTGGGCGCGCGCCAGCGGGGGTTCGGTGGTTGAGGTGCACTCCTACTCGGTCGCGGTGGACCCACCGCAATCCGGCTCAGGCGACCCGCCACCGTTCGAGGGGCTGCGGGAGAAAATGCTGGCCCGACTCCACCAGCTCTACCCGGAAACCGCAAAGGCCACCATCCTGGCTGAGCGGATCTTGTTCAAACAGGACTGCCCGCTGTTCTCGCCGGGCTCCTTCGCGCAGCGCCCCACGGTCGGCACGCCGGTCGAAGGGCTGGTGCTGGCCGGTGACGGAATCCGCATCGACCTGCCGGTAGCCTTAATGGAAAGGGCCGCCACCACTGGCTGGTCGGCCGCCAACCAGTTGCTGGCGGGATGGGGTGTCAGCGGGCACACCCTGCACACGGTTCCGGTGCAGGGACGTTCGCCGGTGCTGCGGAAGCTGGCTGAGAAAGGCGCTTGATGGATCTGTGGTCGCGGGTGGCCGAGCGGATGCCCAAAGACTCGCCGCTGCAGGTCCTTCCGAAGCTCGGCTGGGCCCAACAGCAGCCCACCTACCAGCAGGCCGAGCCGGCCATCATCGACGCCGCTCTGCAACGCGCGCTGCGGCGGCCCAGCGGTAACTGGTTCGTCTTCGCCGCCAGCACCGACGTCGGCACTGACCGCCCGTTCGGAACCACCGTCGCCGGCGTGGAGATCGTCGCCTGGCGCGATGAGCAACGCGTCCTGCACGTCGGCCCCGCCTCCTGCCCCCACCTGGGGGCGGACCTGTCCACCGGAAAGATCGCCTGTGGCGCCCTGATCTGTCCGTGGCACGGACTTCGGTTGGACGGCGGGCGGGAGTTCGGGTGGAAGCCGTTGCCCGCTTACGACGACGGCGTGCTGGTGTGGGTGCGACTGGACAAGGTCGGCGGCGAGGAACCACTGGACGCCCCGGTGCTCCCGGAGCGCCCCACCGGACCGCAACTGGCGGCCGTGGCCCGCCTGGAAGGTGTCTGTGAACCGCAGGACATCATCTCCAACCGCCTCGACCCGTGGCACGGAGCCTGGTTCCACCCCTACTCGTTCGCCCAGTTGGAGGTGCTCAGCGCACCGCCGGTGGACGCCGACGAGGAATCCGACATCTTCCAGACCGCGGTCACGTTCCACCTCGGGCGGTTGGGTCTTCCGGTGATCGCCCAGTTCACCGTCCCCGAACCCCGCACCGTCGTCATGCACATCGTGGAGGGCCAGGGTGTCGGCAGCGTGGTCGAAACCCACGCCACACCGTTGGGTAACGGTCCTGACGGGCGTCCGCGCACCGCAGTGATCGAGGCGGTGATCGCCCAGTCCGACCGCACCGGCTTCCAGTACTCGCTGCGCGCCGCACCGCTGCTGCGGCCGGTGATGAAGCTCGCGGCGGCGAGGTTGTGGCGCGACGACCTGGAGTACGCCGAACGGCGATATGCTTTGCGCACCAAGGAAACCCACTGACAATAGCGCTGCGGATATGACAAAACGCGTTGTCGTCTACGGAACCGGCTTCGTCGGCAAGATGGTGATCCCGGAGGTGCTCAAGCACCCGGAGTTCGAACTGGTCGGCGTCGGCGTCAGCAATCCGACCAAAGTGGGGCGTGACGTCGGCGAGATCTGTGGGTTGCCGGAACCGACGGGGGTCATCGCCACCGACGACGTCGACGCTCTGATCGCGCTGCGACCCGACGCCCTGGTGCACTACGGCCCGACGGCCGCGCACGCCGACGCGAACATCGACCTGATCGGCCGGTTCCTGCGGGCCGGTATCGACGTGTGCTCCACCGCCATGACGCCCTGGGTGTGGCCGAAGATGCACCTGAACCCCCCGAACTGGATCGACCCGATCACCGAGGCGTGCCGCGACGGTGGGGCGTCGTGTTTCACCACCGGCATCGACCCCGGTTTCGCCAACGACCTGTTCCCGATGACTCTGATGGGCCTGTGCTCTCAGGTGCGCCGCGTGCGGGCCTCGGAGTTGCTGGACTACACCCACTACGAGGGTGACTACGAGGTCGAGATGGGCATCGGCCGCGAACCCGAGTACACCCCGCTACTGGAGCACCGCGATATTCTGGTATTCGCCTGGGGTGCAACGGTTCCGATGATCGCCTACGCGGCGGGCATCGAACTCGATGAGATCACCACCACGTGGGAGAAGTGGGTGACGCCCACCGAGAGGACGACGGCCAAGGGCGTCATCGCGCCGGGACAGGTGGCCGCCGTGCGCTTCACCATCAATGGTGTGTACCGCGGCCAGACCCGCATCCAACTCGAGCACGTCAACCGCATCGGCCGGGATGCCGCCCCGAACTGGCCGTCTGGCACGCAGGACGACGTCTACCGGGTGGAGATCGAGGGCACCCCCAGCATCTCCCAGGAGACGGCGTTCAGATTCACCGACGGCTCCGGCCGTGACGCCGCTGCCGCGGGATGCCTGGCTACCGGACTGCGGGCGCTCAATGCCGTCCCGGCGGTCAACGAGTTGCCGCCGGGCTGGGTCACTCCGCTGGACCTGCCGCTCATCGCCGGCCGGGGCACCATCCGGTAACACCCGCCATGCCGGCGCCGAAATAGCTGGTGAGATGACCTCCTTCGCGGCGCGGTCCACCCTCCCGGCGGTCGGTTTGTCAGTCGGGTCGTCCACCGTGGCCGCGGTCAGTGCCGCCCGCGCGGTCACCGGGCGGCCGGTGATCAACCGGGCAGGCCAGCCGATCGAAGATTTCGTGGACCGGGTCGGGGACCCGGTCGGCATCGTCGCCGCCGACGGCTCGCTGCACTCCGGCGCCGACCTGTTGGCCGAGGTGTTGCTGGCGCTGGCCCGCCGCTCGACGGCGGGCTCACCGCTGCCGCCCACCGTGGCGGTCGCCTATCCCGGCTACTGGTCATCGGCGCCTGTCGAGGCGCTGCGGCGCGCCTTGCGCCGACAGCCGCCCTGGTCGACCCGCTCAGCCCGGGTGGATCTGCGGCCGGACTACACCGCGGCGCTTGCCGGGGTGGGCAGGGATCTTCCGTCCGGTGGGGTGGCCGTGGTGTGCGACTTCGGGGCCCGCGGCACGACCATCACCCTGGTCGATCTCGACGGTTTCGGCCTGGTGGGAACACCGTTGCGGCACAGCGAGTTCTCCGGCGACGCGATCGATCGCGCCCTGCTGGCCCATGTGCTGACGGCGGCCGGCTTGACCGCAGGCGGCACCGGAACCTCCGCCATCGCTCCGCTGACCCGGCTGCGTTCGGAATGCCGCGCAGCCAAGGAACTACTGTCGGCGCAGACGGTGACGTCGATACCCGGTCGGGTTGCGGGGCTGCGTGCCAACATCCGGATCACCCGTCCGGAACTGGACGACCTGATCCGAACCCCGTTGACCACGGTTCCGACAGCGGTGCAGGACCTGCTGCGGCGCAATGGAATAGCGCCAATCGAGTTGGTGGCCGTGGTGTCCGTCGGTGGCGGTGCGGCCATTCCGTCGGTCACCACGACGCTGTCGCGGCATCTGCGTGTGCCGGTCATCACCGCGCGGCAGCCGGTTCTGGCGGCCGCCACCGGCGCCGCGCACCTCGCGTGTCCGCGCGACGAGGAGAGCCCGACCGTGGTCGTGCCCGCACGGTCGGTCCCGGTCGCGTTGGCCTGGTCGCAGGCCGCCGATATTCCGGAGCTGAAGCCCCTGCTCGACGAACCCGCCTCAGCCGCAGCGCTTCCGGTGCGTGCAGCGGTGCGGCCAGGTTTGGACTTCGCATCCGTCCCGGCGCCCCGCAAGTCCGTCACGCCGCGCTGGTACCAGCAGCCTGTCGCGGTCGCAGCCGCCGTGCTGATGGTGATCGCCGGTGCCGGCGGAGGCGCAGCCTTGGCGCTGCGGTCCGACGGGGACCGCCCGCCGGCCGGCACCGCCCAACTGCCCGCCGGCCCCGTGGAGGACGCCGCGGAGCGTAATCGCTGAGCACCGCAGCAGCCCGCAACAGCCGTCCTAGACTCACCACGGTGAGAGCTGTCAGCTGCGCCAACGGAACCTTCTCTGTCGTCGATGTGCCTGCGCCGCGACCCGCAGATGGCCAACTCGTGCTCGACGTGCACAGCTGCGGCATCTGCGGGTCGGATCTGCACGCCAAGGACCATGCCGACGAACTCGCCGACGTCCTCGAAGAAGTCGGCTATCACGACTGCATCCGCCGTGACACCCCCACCGTCATGGGCCACGAGTTCTCCGGCGTGGTGGCCGAACGGGGCGGCCGGACCCTCAAGGGGCTCAAGGTCGGAACCAGGGTGGTGTCGTTCCCGATGGTGCGCGCCCACGGCGGTGTGCAGCTGACCGGTTTGTCCCCGCTGGCCCCGGGCGGCTACGCCGAGCAGGTCGTGGTGGAGGCGGCGATGACCTTCGCGGTGCCCAACGGGCTGTCGCTGGACATCGCGGCGTTGACCGAGCCGATGGCGGTTGCCCTGCACGCGGTACGGCGCAGCGAGATCAAGAAGCGCGACACCGCGGTCGTCGTGGGCTGCGGCCCGGTCGGGCTGGCCATCATCTGCCAACTCAAGGCGCTCGGCGTCGAGAGGATCGTCGCCAGCGATCTCTCCGCGGCGCGCCGGGCACTGGCCAGTCGGTGCGGCGCGGACACAGTGGTCGATCCGAAGGTGGACTCGCCGTACGAGAAGGCAACCGGCAAGGGGATGGTGACCGACTTCGCGGGGCTTGCCGAACTCGGCGTCGGCTCGATGGAGAAGCTGCGCAGGCTGCCCGGCTGGGAGCACCTCTACCGGGCGGCCGATGCGCTCGGTGCGGCCGGGCCGAAGCGGCCGGTGATCTTCGAATGTGTGGGTGTGCCCGGGATGATCGACGGCGTCGTGGCTGCCGCGCCGTTGAATTCCCGCGTCATCGTCGTCGGTGTGTGCATGAATCCCGACCGGCTCCGGCCGGCGATGGCCGTCGGCAAAGAAATCGACATGCGCTTCGTCTTCGGTTACACGCCACTGGAATTCCGGGACAGCCTGTACATGCTGGCCGACGGGAAACTCAACGCCGCACCGCTGATCACCGGCAAGGTCGGACTGCACGGGGTGGCGGCGGCATTCGACGCGCTCGGCGACCCCGAGACGCACGCGAAGATTCTCATCGACCCGCGCAGCGACGCCACCGCGCCTTAGTGGCCTTTGGCGGCCCATTCGTCGTAGTGCACGATCTCGTCCCCGATCGTCGTCGAATCCCCGTGCCCGGTGCAGACCATCGTGTCGGCCGGCAGGGCGCCAAGCTTGTCCTTGATCGACGCGAGGATGGTTCCGAAGTCCGAGAATGACCGGCCGGTGGCACCGGGGCCGCCCTGGAACAGGGTGTCGCCGGAGAACACCACACCCAGGTCCGGTGCGTAGAGGCAGGTGGATCCGGGGGAGTGGCCCGGGGTGGCGATCGCGCGCAGTTCGACACCTCCCGCGGTGAGGATCTGACCGTCCTGCAGAGCGCGAAACGCCTTGTCGCCGTGAGTCATCTCCCACAGCATCGTGTCGGCCGGGTTCAGCAGGACCGGCGCGTCGAGGTCGGCGCTCAATTGCGGGGCCACGGTGATGTGGTCGTTGTGGCCGTGCGTGCACACCACCGCCACGACGTGCCGTCCGCCGACCGCAGCCTCGATGGCGCCGGCGTCGTGGGCGGCGTCGATGACGATCACCTCGGAGCCGTCACCGACGATCCAGATGTTGTTGTCGACGTCCCAACTGCCGCCGTCGAGTTCGAAGGTCCCGTGGGTGAGGACCCGTTGAACGCCGCCGCTCACAGCTCTCTGTTCTTCGCGCAAGCGCTCATCACAGCTCTCCGTTCTTCGCGCAAGCGCTCATCACCAGACCACCACCGAGCGCAGCACCTCGCCGGCGTGCATTTTGTGGAACGCCTGCTCGACCTGATCCAACCCGATGCGCTCGGAGACGAACCGTTCCAACGGCAGACGGCCCTGCCGGTGCAGGTCGATGAGGGTGGGGAAGTCCCGTTCCGGCAGGCAATCGCCGTACCAGGACGACTTCAGCGACCCACCATGGGAGAAGAAGTCCACCAGTGGCATGTCCAGTCGCATGTCGGGGGTTGGAACACCAACCAGGACAACGGTTCCGGCCAGATCCCGGGCGTAGAAGGCCTGCTTCCAGGTTTCCGGGCGGCCGACTGCGTCGATCACCACATCGGCCCCGAAACCGCCGGTGAGATCCTGAATCGTCTCGACGACATCACGTTCGCGGGCGTTCACGGTGTGGGTGGCACCGAAGTCCCGCGCCCATGCCAGCTTGGTGTCGTCGGTGTCGACGGCAATGATGGTCCGCGCCCCGACCAGGCGCGCACCGGCGATAGCGGCGTCGCCCACACCGCCGCAGCCGATTACCGCGACGGTATCGTCGCGGCTCACCGACCCGGTGTTGACCGCCGCGCCGATGCCGGCCATCACCCCGCAGCCGAGCAGGCCGGCCACCGCGGGATCGGCCTGCGGATAGACCTTGGTGCACTGGCGCTGGTGCACCAGTGTCTTGTCGGCGAACGCCCCGATACCCAGTGCCGGGCTCAGTTCGGTGCCGTCGGCCAGGGTCATCTTCTGAGTGGCGTTGAAGGTGGAGAAGCAGTACCAGGGCCGTCCGCGCCGGCAGGCCCGGCACTGCCCGCACACCGCGCGCCAGTTCAGAATCACGAAGTCGCCGGGTGCGACGTGAGTGACGCCTTCGCCCACCGTCTCCACCGTGCCGGCGGCCTCATGCCCGAGCAGGAACGGGTAGTCGTCGTTGATTCCCCCCTCGCGGTAGGTCAGGTCGGTGTGGCACACCCCGCAGGCCTTGACGGCGACGACGACCTCGCCCGGGCCGGGATCGGGAATGACGATGTCGACCAGTTCGACCGGTTGCCCCTTGCTCCGCGAGATCACGCCCCGCACGGTCTGGCTCATGGTCTTCAGACCTTAGCGTCTGAGAAAAGGGGTAATGTCACGCCGGAAACCACTGTCAGCAGAGGGAAGCGCATGTCGGGCGGTCTGGTCGGCTTACTGGACGATATCGCTGCGCTGGCCAAACTGGCCGCCGCCTCACTCGACGATGTCGGCGCGGCCGCCGGCAAGGCCAGCGTGAAGGCGGCCGGGGTGGTGGTCGACGACACCGCGGTGACGCCGCAGTACGTCCGGGGCCTGGCGGCCAAGCGTGAGTTGCCCATCATCGGGCGGATCGCCAAGGGCTCGTTGCGCAACAAACTGCTGCTCATCCTGCCAGTGGCCCTGCTGCTCAGTGCCATTGCGCCCAAGTTGGTCGAAATCATCCTGATGCTCGGCGGCTGCTACCTCTGCTACGAGGGCGCGCACAAAATCATCCACCGACTGCGTCATGACGACCACGACCACGACGCCCCGTCCGCCGAACTGGGCCCTGAGGCCGAGGCGAAGACCATCGCCGGGGCGATCCGGACCGACTTCATCCTCTCTACCGAAATCATGGTGATCGCCCTCAAAGAGGTGCTGCACGAACCGCTGGTATCCCGCGGGGCGATCCTTGCCGTCGTCGCGGTGGGGATCACCGTCGGCGTGTACGGGGTCGTCGCGTTGATCGTCAAGATGGATGACATCGGCCTGATGCTGGCGGAGCGGAAGTCGGCGGGTTCGCAGCGGTTGGGCCGGATGCTGGTGGCCGGCATGCCGAAAGTCCTGGCCTGGCTCTCGGTTATCGGCACCGTCGCCATGTTGTGGGTCGGCGGGCACATCCTGCTCGGCGGAGCGGCGGAACTGGGGTGGGGGGCGCCGTACCATCTGGTGCACCAGATGGAGCACCTGGTGCATGGAGTGCCCGTCGTCGGCGGCGTCCTCGGCTGGGTCGTCAACACCCTCATTTCGGCGATCGTCGGCGTCATCGTCGGCGTCATCCTGGTGCTGGTCATCGAACGTCTGCCACTGCGCCGGTCCAAGGGCGAGCACGGCGCCGCCGCGCCCGACGGCGCCGCGCACTGACCGCGTGCCCGCCGCCGCCCTGGAGGCCATCGCGCAATGGCCCGTGCCGTCGGCCGCCGCAGCGGTAATCGGAGCATCCGGGCTACTGGCGGCCTACGGCCAGACCGGCCGGCCCTTCAAGCTGGCCTCGGTCACCAAGCCCTTGGTGGCACGCGCCGCGCAGGTCGCCGTCGAAGAGGGAGTCGTCGAACTCGACACCCCGGCCGGGCCGCCGGGTTCCACGGTGCGGCATCTGCTGGCGCACGCCTCCGGGCTGGCGTTGAACTCCGCGGAGACCCTGGCGCGCCCAGGCGCCCGCCGGGCGTACTCCAACTACGGCTTCCAGGTGCTCGCCGAGACCATCGAGGCGCACTCCGGCATCGCGTTCGGCAGGTATCTGTCCGAGGCGGTCTTCGAACCGCTGGGCATGGCCGATTCCCGACTGGACGGCGCCGCCTCGGCCGGGTTCGGCGCAGTCTCCACAGTGGCGGATTTGGCCGCGTTCGCCGGTGATCTGCTGCGACCGAGAACCGTTTCGGCGCAGATGCATGCCGAGGCCACCCGGGTGCAGTTCCCGGGGCTGACCGGGGTGCTTCCTGGATACGGGCCGCAGCGACCCAACGATTGGGGACTCGGTTTCGAGATCCGGGACGGAAAATCACCGCACTGGACGGGTGCCGGGAACTCCGCGGGCACCTTCGGTCACTTCGGGCAGACCGGCACGTTCATCTGGGCCGATCCGGCCTGTGACCTGGCCTTGGTGGTGCTGACCGACCGGGACTTCGACGACTGGGCCAAACCGCTGTGGCCTGCGCTAGCCGACCGGGTCTTGGCCGAGTTCAAATCGGACTAGCGCAACAGGTGCATCAAGAGGCACAATAGACACGCACGGCTCAACTTCATCTTCGGAAACATCAGGTCGTTGGGGAAGACGTCCCTAGTGGAACCGAAGGAGCAAGGTGATGCGTGCGTCGAACCAGTTCGCCGACGCGACGACAGGTGTGGTGTACCTCCACTCCTCACCCGCGGCGGTGTGCCCACACGTCGAGTGGGCGTTGTCGTCGACCCTGGGAGCAGGGGCGAACCTCAAGTGGACCCCGCAGCCGGCTATGCCCGGACA
>CAXNJA010000061.1:0-14372 GCA_964202555.1 Mycobacterium sp. | reverse complement strand
CTGGAGGCGATCTTCGCCGAGAACGACAACCGGGCCGCAGTCAACCGGGACGCGTTCGACTCCAACGGTATTCGCGCATTGAACCTGATGAGCTCCCCCGGGTCCGGCAAGACCACCATCCTGGCCGCCACCCTGGACGCGCTGGCAGGCGAGTTGGCCGTCGGCATCGTCGAAGGTGATATCGCCACCGATCTCGACGCCGCGAATCTCGAGGGCCGCGGCGCGCAGATCTCGCTGCTCAACACCAGCAACGGCTTCGGCGGGGAATGCCACCTCGACGCGCCGATGGTGAATCGCGCCCTACACGGCCTGGATCTGCCCGCGCTGGATCTGGTGGTGATCGAAAACGTGGGAAACCTGGTCTGCCCGGCGGAGTTCGACGTCGGTGAGCACGCCAAGGCGATGGTCTACTCGGTGACCGAGGGCGAGGACAAGCCGCAGAAATACCCGGTGATGTTCCGATCGGTGGATGTGGTGCTGCTCAACAAGATCGACCTGGTGCCGCATCTGGACGCCGACGTCGCCACCTATATCGCCCGGGTGCGCGAGGTCAATCCGTCCGCGGCCGTTCTGCCGGTCAGTGCCCGCACCGGCGAAGGTATGGGCGCCTGGCTGGACTGGGTGCGGGCCTTCGCCTCAGCCCGGTGAACCGCCGCCACCGCCCCCGGACGCGCACTGCGCCGGTCCCGTCGACTGGACGTTAATCGGGGACTTCGGTCCCGAATCTGACGACGAGCAGACAGATGTCGTCATCGCACGGGCCGTGGACCATCTCGGCGGCCAGCGCTTCGCAGTCCAGCAGGGCTTTCGGTGGCCGGGATGCCAGGACCTGCTCGAGGTGCGCGATGCCCGCCATGAGTCCCCCGCTGTAATTCTCAACCAGACCGTCGGTGTACATCATCAGCACATCCCCGGGTTGGACCGACACGGCGTCCTGGACATACATGGAGTCGGCGAACGGGCCGATCATCGGCCCCGAGGCGTTGGAAAGCCGGAGCACCGCGCCGGTCTGCGCGCGGCGCAGCAGCGCCGGCAGGTGGCCGGCCGAACCGTAGGTCAGCGAGTTGCGCTTGGGATCGAAAATCGCGACCAGAGCGGTGGCGAACTCGCCGCGGATCTGATGGGCCGCAAAGCGATTCAGCTCGTCCAGTATTTGCGCGGGCGGCAGTCCCTGATGGGCATAGGCGTCGCTGGTGCTGCGCAACCGGGCCATGTCTTGGACCGACGGCAGACCGTGGCCGATGACGTCACCGACGGTCAGATAGGTCCGACTGTCCGGCAGTGCCATGACGCTGAACCAGTCACCACCGAGGCCGTGCGCAACGTCCGCAGGCCGGTACAGCGCGCTGTAGTGCACTCCGACGGCCTCGACTTGGTCTACCGGTTGCGCGACGTCGTGCAGCACCGCCGCGCGGGCATGCTCGTCGGTGTACATCTTGGCGCGGACCAGGGCCTGGCTCACCATTGTGGACACCGCCGAGACGTAGGCCAGTTGAGCGTTGTTCAGCGGCTGGGGCGTAGCCCACGCCATCTGCACCACGCCGAAGGGACGCCCCCCGGCAGCCAACGGCCAACTCACCACCGCCTCGGCGCCGGCAAGCTTCAACCAGTTCGCCCTGTCGGGGTAGGCGGCAGCGAAAGCTGCAGCGTTACCAACGGCGACCGGCGCAGCCGATCGGATCGCCTCGTTGGCCAACGTCTGTTCGCTCAGATCGACCCCGCCACGGGCCTCCTCGAGCATCGCGGCCGGATATCCCGATGCGGCGACCCACTCGAGTTTTCGGCCGTCTTCGGCTAACAGACCCAGGCTGAGCGCACTGGCGCCGGCCTCGTTGAGCACCTGGTTGATCAGCGCCTCACCGATGTCCACCGGGGTCAGGGCAGCGGACAACCGTTGGGCAAGGCGCGACAGTGACTCCAGCCGCAACCGCTCGCGGCGTTCGACCTCCCGTTCGCCCACCGCACTGGCCCGCCCCGCGGCCTCCTGGGCGATCAGCATGGCCAACAGCACGTTGACGGCGATAAGCGCCTGGACCAACGCCATTCGCCCCGGCGCTGACAGACCCACGCCCTCCAAGAGCGTGAGTCCGGAGGCCGCCCTGAGATTCGCCGCCAGCGCCGCCGCGAGACCGGCCAGTGCGGCGCCGAGCACATCGAGTCGTAGCGCCGCCCACGCCAGTGTCGGCAGGATCAGCAGCGCCGGCGAAATCCCGGTCCAGATGGCCATCCACGACAGCGCGCCGGTGGTACCCAGGATGCCGACTGCTTCCACAGGCCGTTCCCGCAAGACGTGGAACTGCTTGCGCCACAGCAGAATGGGCGCCCCAACGACGAGCGCGCCGATGGCGTCGCTGGCGAACCAGCGCAGCGCCGCGCCGGGCCACCACACGTCAAAGTGCGCGGCCACAGTGGCTCCACCGATGAGCCCGCCGACCATCGGTCCGGCCAGGCAGGCTCCAGCGACGAAGAAGAAAAGATCCTTGCGCAGGCGCAGGTCCGGTACGCCCTTGCACAGCGCCAGCACCACGGATGCGCCCAGCAGTGGTTCGACGGAGTTGGCCACCGCGTACCCGGCGATCGCGGTGTGGGCGTACACGGCGTGCAGGTCCACGGCCATCTCCGCGAGGACGATCGCGGCGACTATCACCGGCCACTGCGCCCGCCGGGTCAGCAGCATCGCGGCCACCGTCACACCCGCAGGTGGGAAAAACGCAGGCCCCAGTTCCGAGGCCCCGAAGGCAATCACCGCTAACTGTGCCCCGGCCGCGTAGCCGAGGAACACCGCGGCGAACAACACGAGGTTCTGTGCCCACGCCGGTTTCGGCCGACGAAGTGCGGACATCACGCCGATACTACTGGCCGCTGGCCAGGCCGGCCCGCGGTCGGCTCTGCGCTAAGAGCCCCCGGGCACAACGAAAGTGGCCTCCACCTGCGACTCGATCTCCACGTCCTCGGGACGCAGCGTGATCTCCGCCGGCCCACCCGCCGGAGCGGCCATCGCGCGGGCCATCACGACCTTGGCGTGGACCGGCCCGGACAGGCCGGGGTCGCTGATCGTGCGAACCGCCACCGGCCCCAGTCCCAGCGCGTCGGCGTAGTCCTGGGCCCGCCGGCGGGCGTCGCGGACGGCCTCCTGCCGGGTCTCGCGCTCCACCGTCAGGCGGTGATCGTCGGACAGCGCCCACTCGATGTGGTTGATACCGGCCCCGTCCATGCCTGCGGTCTGCCCGATCCACCCGGCCAGGTCGTCGAAGTCGGTGAACGTTGCGCTCACCGAGGCCGAGGCGGTGTACACCAGTGGCAGTTGCCGGCCGTCCTGGTTATAGGGGCGGTGCGCGCCCTTGCGGACTTGCTCGACGGCGTACCGCGTTACCGGGCCACCCGCGGAGTCATGCCGGGCCTGCAGGGATGCCGTGATGGCCGCCACGGTGGCTGCGACGAGCGCCAGAACCGGTTCAGCTACAGGCCCGTCCGCGCTGACGGTCGCGTACACGGTGGCCTGCTGCGGTGGCAGGGCCACCGAGTGCGTGCCGCGGACGGTGATGGCGACGTCGGTCATGGGCACCCCCCTAGGTTCGGTTGCGGTTACTTGATCAACGGATCGCGGGGCATGCCGAGGATGCGCTCGGCGATCTGATTGCGTGCCACCTCCGAGGTGCCGCCGGCGATCGCCATCCCCCGCGCGCCCATCGCGGCCCGTGCGGCCAGTGCCGCCTCGCCCTCGTCCAGCGCCAACTCCGGGCCCACCAGGGCTGCGGCGATCGCGCCCTGCTCGCCGAAGTGCTCGGCCAACTTGAGTTTGGTGATGTTGCCTTCGGGTCCGGGGCCGGCGCCCTCGATGCTGCGGGCGGCGCGGCGCAGGTTGAGCAGCCGCAACCCGTGGTCGTCGGCCAGGAATCGGCCCATCCGCTGGGCGGCACCGGCCATTCGGTCGCCGTGGGTCTGGGTCAGGTGCACCAGCCACGCCGTCGCCGGCGCGATGCCGCCGGCTCCCCCACCGATGCTGACCCGCTCATTGCCCAGAGTGGCCCGCGCCACCGTCCAGCCCGCATTGGGCTCGCCGACGACGTCCTCATCGGGCACGAAGACGTCATTGAGGAACACCTCGTTGAACTCCGAACCGCCGGTGATCTGACGCAGCGGCCGCACCTCAACCCCCGGGGCCTTCATATCCAGGATGACCATGGTGATGCCGGCGTGTTTGGGCACCTCGAAATCTGTACGGACGGTAGCCAATCCGCGTTGGCAGTAGTGCGCGCCCGAGGTCCACACCTTCTGGCCGTTGATGATCCAGCCGCCGTCGACGCGGGTGGCTTTGGTCTTGACCGCGGCAGCGTCGGATCCGGCCGACGGCTCGGAGAACAGCTGGCACCAGATCTCGTCCTTGCGCAGCGCCTTCTCCACGAAACGCTCGATCTGCGAGGGTGTTCCGTGCTGAATGAGGGTCAGGATCACCCAACCGGTGATGCCGTAGTCCGGCCGGGTTACCCCGGCGGCGGCGAACTCCTCCTCCACCAACAACTGCTCGACGGCGCCGGCGGCGCGGCCCCACGGCTTGGGCCAGTGCGGCATGACGTAGCCGGTGGCGATCAGTTCGTCGATCTGCGCCTGCTCATCGAGGGCGGCGATGCGGGTGGCCTCGGCGCGAATCTCGGCGCGCATCTGCTCGGCCTCTGGCGGCAAGTCCAGGCTGTTGGAACGTGTGAGCCCGGCTGCGGTGAGAGTGAACAGGTCGGTGGCCGGGCCGTCGCCGCCGAGCAGCGACTGGACGGTCAGCGCCCGGCGCAGATGCAGGTGCGCGTCGTGCTCCCAGGTGAAGCCGATGCCGCCGTGCACCTGAATGTTCAGTTCGGCGTTGCGGACGTAGGCCGGGAAGGCCAGCGTGGCAGCGGCCGCGGCGATCATTCTGAACTGCTCTTCCCCGTCCGCAGCGGACTCTTCGGCCGCGCGGGCGGCGTCCCACACGCAGGCCACCGCCGACTCCGCGGCCACCAGCATGTTGGCGCAGTGGTGTTTGACGGCCTGGAAGGTGGCGATGGTGCGGCCGAATTGCTCACGCACCTTGGCGTATTCGACGGCGGCATCCACACAGTCCGACGCCCCGCCGACCGCTTCGGCGGCGAACAGGGTGCGGGCCCGGGCCAGTGCCGCGTCGCGGGCACCGGGCAGTACCTCCACGGCCGCGTCGGCCAGTGCGACCCTGCCCGACCGGCGCGCACGGTCGAGGTTCGGCGGCACCTGCACCGTCACACCGTCGGCAGCACGTTCCACCAGCAGCATGTCCTCACCGGCGGCGATCAGCAGCAGGTCGGCGAGCCCGGCGCCGAGCACCACACCGGCGTTACCGGAGGCCCGGCCGGCCGAGACTGTCAGATCACCGCCGAAACCGACTGCGCCGGTTCGGGATCCGTCCAGCAGTCCGGGCAGCAGCCGCGCTTTCTGCTCCTCGGTGCCGACCGCCGCCAGCACCGCCGACACCACTACCGTGGGCACGAACGGCCCGGGCGCCACTGCCCGGCCGAGTTCGTCGATGACCACCACCAACTCCGGCAGGCCGAATCCCGAACCGCCATGGGCCTCGTCGACATGCAGTCCCAGCCAACCAAGTTCGGCCAGTTCCTGCCAGAACGGGGGCTTGGTCTCCTCGTCGGCGTCAAGCAGTTCCCGGGCTGCCCAGCGCGCCTTGCCGGCGGTGAGGAACGATCGGGCTACGCGGGCGAGTTCGCGGTGGTCGTCGGTGAGTGCGATGGGCATACTCGGACGTTACCGCTCGCCGGTTGCTGCCCGCCCAGAGGGCTAATCCAGGGCGTCGATCAGTTGGCCGACGGTGTGATGGGACTCCAGCGGATGACGAAGGCGTCCCTTCGGGTTGACCGTATAGAGGTTGCGCCGGCCTTCCTTCTTCTTCTTCAGGTAGCCGCCCTCGGTCAGGTCGGACAGGATCACCTGGACGGCGCGCTCGGTGATGCCGATGCGCAGGCCGAGTTCACGTGCGGTCAGCGCCTCGCCGTGGGACAGACACAGCAGCACGTGGGCGTGGTTGGTCAGGAAGGTCCAGCCCCGTCCTGCGCGTCCCTCAATCATGGGTAATGTTGTACCACCGATCCATTCGTGTAACACCGTTCATGACTACAGTCGAGCGAATTCGTTCTTGCCGCGTTCGAACTCATCGAGCATCCCCGCGGTCAGGGTGGGCCTGATCTGGTTGATCGCGGTGAGGTAGTCATCGGTGACCGCGGGCCGGCCCAGGCCGTCGCGTATCTCGCGTTCGAAGGCGGCCTGAGAGCCCTTGCGAGCGGCGAACTCGATATCGGCCGGGGTGAACAGTTCCGATGCGGCAACCAGTCGGTCGACGTCCACGCTGCCGTTGGTCGCGCCGAGGTAGCGCTGCCAGATCGCGTGGCGGGCCGGTTGATCGGGCGGGCCGACGGGGATGACGTAGTCAAAACGCCCAGGTCGCAGGAATGCCGAGTCCAGCGAGTGCACCGCGTTGGTGGCGCACACCAGCAGTCGGCTGTCGTGCTGGCGGAATGCCGGAATGAGTTTCAGCAGTTCGTTGGTGACGCCCAGTTCGGCGCTCGAGGCACCGGCCCGCGCGGTGGCGATCTCCTCCACTTCGTCGATGAACAACACCAACTCGTCGAGTTCGGCCAAGTCGGCGAAGGCCTCCCGAAGCGAGGCTGCCAGTCCCCCGGTTCCGGTGGCTGCCAGCCGAGACGGGAACAGTTCGACGAACGGCCAGCCCAGGCGCGACGAGATTGCTTTGGCGAAGCTTGTTTTCCCGGTACCGGGCGGCCCGAACAGAATGACGGCCTTGGGCGGGCGGACCCCGTAGCGGTCGGCCACCTCCGGGTGGGCCAACGGATCGACGATGCGCCGTTCGATGACCTGTTTCTCGATCTCCATGCCGGCCAGGTCGTCCCACAGCCCGGGCGGCAGCATCTGACCCCCGAGTTCATCGAGGAGGTTGGCCTGGTCCGGGCCCAGGTGCTCCAGCAGTTCGTAGTACACGAGCTTGTCGCGGCGGGTGTATCCGGAATTCTCCAGTGCGGAAGCACCGGTCGCGCCGTCGGGCAGCACCGCGCAGATCCGCCGCACCCCGGCGCTGCGCAGCCTTCGCTCCAGGTCGGCCAGCAGCACCGAGCCGATGCCGCGGTTGCGCCATCGCGACCCGATGGCCAGCAGCAGAATCCAGGCCCGCTCACCCTGGGTCTGGGCGACCGCCATGCCCACCACCTCATCGCCCACCTCGGCCACCACCGCCGGTTCGCCGGACCGCGCGGCAGCCATCACCTCGGCGACGCTGAACACCGGTTCGGCTGATCCCGGGCCGCGACTCTGGTCCCACACCCCGATCGCCTGATCGAGATCTTCATCGTGGTAGTCACGCAGGCGCCAGACCGGCATTGCGCTCACCTCCCTTTGGTCGAGGGTAGAGCCTGCCCCGATCAGCGCCGCCCGCATCCCCCATCCGGTGGATATCAGCAGGGGAGAGCGGACTGGGATGGGAGGATCGCAAGACGCCACAAGGGGATCGCAAGACACCACAAGGGGAAAGCCAGAGGAGGAACACCGTGGGATCACCACCCGCAGCGCCGCCGGACCGCATCGAGGAGGTCCGCGGCGACGTCACCTTCGTCCGCACCGACAAGAACCTGCCGCCGGTGGCGATCATCGACCGGTCCCCCATCACCACCCGGCACAAACTGGTGTTCGGCGCCGTCGCGGTACTCGGGGCGGTGGCATGGGCGGTGATTGCCTTCCTGCGCGGTGAGACCGTCAACGCGGTGTGGTTCGTCGTCGCCGCGATCTGCACCTATGTCATCGGTTTCCGGTTCTACGCGCGGCTGATCGAGATGAAGATCGTCCGCCCGCGCGACGATCACGCCACCCCGGCGGAGATCTACGAGAACGGCACCGACTACATGCCGACCGACCGTCGGGTGCTCTTCGGGCATCACTTCGCCGCGATCGCCGGGGCGGGTCCGCTGGTGGGTCCGGTGCTGGCCACTCAGATGGGGTATCTTCCCGGCGCTATCTGGATCATCATCGGCGCGTTGCTGGCCGGGTGCGTGCAGGACTATCTGGTGCTGGCCATCTCGACCCGCCGCCGCGGCCGTTCGCTGGGGCAGATGGCCCGCGACGAACTCGGCCCGGTGGGCGGTGCGGCCGCGATCATCGGGGTGCTGATCATCATGATGATCCTGCTGGCCGTGCTCGGCCTGGTGGTGGTCAACGCGCTGGCCGAAAGCCCATGGGGAGTCTTCTCCATCGCGATGACGATCCCGATCGCGATCTTCATGGGCGTGTACCTGCGTTATCTGCGGCCCGGCCGGGTCTCGGAGGTGTCGCTGATCGGGGTGGCGTTGCTGCTGCTGGCGGTGGTAGCCGGCGGCTGGGTGGGCCACAGCGAGTGGGGCCAGCAATGGTTCACCCTGTCCAAGGTCACGCTGTCGTGGTGCCTGATCATCTACGGCCTGGCCGCCTCGGTGCTGCCGGTGTGGCTGCTGCTGGCACCCCGCGATTACTTGTCGACGTTCATGAAGGTCGGCACCATCGCCCTGCTCGCGGTTGGCATCCTGCTGGCCCGGCCGGTGATGCAGGCCCCGGCGATCTCGCAGTTCGCCTCCTCCGGCGCCGGGCCGGTGTTCGCCGGGTCGCTGTTCCCGTTTTTGTTCATCACCATCGCCTGCGGGGCGTTGTCGGGCTTCCACTCGCTGATCGCCTCGGGCACCACGCCGAAGCTGCTGGAGAAGGAAAGCCAGATGCGGCTGATCGGCTACGGCGGCATGATGACCGAGTCGTTCGTGGCGATCATGGCGCTGATCACCGCCTCAATCCTCAACCAGCACTTGTACTTCACCATGAACGCCCCCGCGGCGGCCACCGGCGGCACCGCCGAGACCGCGGCGGCCTACGTCAACAAACTGGGATTGTCCGGCCCGCCGATCACCCCCGCCGAGATCGACGCGGCCGCCGCCAGTGTCGGTGAGCAGTCCATCGTGTCGCGCACCGGCGGCGCCCCCACCCTTGCGTTCGGCATGGCGGAGGTGCTGTCGGTGTTCGGCGGCAGCGGGCTCAAGGCGTTCTGGTACCACTTCGCGATCATGTTCGAGGCGCTGTTCATCCTGACCACCATCGACGCCGGCACCCGGGTGGCCCGGTTCATGCTGTCGGACGGCCTGAGCAACCTCGGCGGCCCGTTCCGGCGTCTGCACGACCCGAGTTGGAAGGTTGGGGCGTGGGTGTGCAGCGTGATCGTCGTCGCCGCCTGGGGGTCGATCCTGCTGATGGGCGTCACCGACCCGTTGGGCGGCATCAACACACTGTTCCCCCTGTTCGGTATCGCCAACCAGTTGCTGGCGGCCATCGCGTTGACGGTGGTCACCGTGGTGGTCATCAAGATGGGCTTGCTCAAATGGGCGTGGATTCCGGGGATTCCGCTGCTGTGGGATCTGATCGTGACCCTGACGGCGTCATGGCAGAAGATCTTCTCCGGCGACCCAAAACTCGGCTACTGGACCCAGCATTTCCAGTTCCGTGCCGCCCAGGAGGCGGGCAAGACCAGCTTCGGGGCGGCCAAGAACCCCGACCAGTTGTCCGACGTCATCCGCAACACCTTCATTCAGGGCACACTGTCGATCCTCTTCGCGGTGGTGGTGATCATCGTGGTGGCGTCGGCGGTGGTGATGGCGGTCCGCTCCATCCGCGGCCGGGGCCGGCCGCTGGCGGTGGAACCTCCGGTTCCCTCTCGGATTTTCGGGCCGTCCCGATTACTCGCCACACCGGTGGAGAAGGAGGTGCAGCAGCAATGGGACGCATTACCAGCCTCAGCCGCCAGATCCGTTGGTACGTCAGCGCATTGATGGGCGACAACCACTACCAGCGGTACGTCACACACCGTCGTCGCGCCCATCCCGGTGAACCGGTGATCTCCGAGGCGGAGTACTGGCGGATGCGGCACCGGCAGGCGGATCTCAATCCGGGAGCGCGCTGCTGCTGATCGCGGCCCGCGCGTCTCGGGTCAACAGCAGTAGGTGCAGTGGATCGGTCGGCGACGGTTCTAAGCCGAAGTGCAAGTAAAAGGATCGGGCCTCGTCGCTGACGGCGTGAACCAACAATGCCCGTACCCCGATCAGGTCGGCGGCACGCACGCAGCGGAGAATCGCGTCCCGCAGAAGATGCCTACCCAGACCCTTGCCGTGTTGACTCCGGTCAATCGCCAACCGGGACAAGAGAATCACCGGAACCGGTTCAGGCATGTTCCGGCGGATCCGTCCCATCGCCGACCGCCGCTCCACCGAGGCTGCCGCAAGCGAGTAAAAACCGATCACACGTCCGCCATGACAGGTCACGAACGTGCGGGATGCCCCTTCGGCGTGATTAGCCAGAGCGCGACTGCGCAAGTAGGCATCAAGGCTCAGTTCGCCACTATCAAAACCGGCGACATCGTCATCATCCCGGATCGAACGCGGTGTGCGGTATCCGCTCACGCCTCAGTATCGAAAGGCGATGGTTCCGAGAAAAGTCGCTCCAGTCGCAGCTTGGGAGTAACCGGCCTATCCAGTACCGCCAAGAACTCCTGCCAAGCTGCATCATCGAGGATGAACAGGCGCCGATCCGCCAGCACCTCACGGGCATGCGCCAGAGTTGCGGTGACGGTGAAATTGGTGAGGTCGGTGCCTTCAACCTCGGCGGCGCGACGGATGAGTGCGTTCTGCTCAGAGGTCAGGCGGACCGCAACTCGTTCTGTCTTAGTAGCCACCAGTGAATTGTGCGCCTATCGGGCGTACAGGTCAATCCAGGCGCACGCACCCCACCGCCCAACGGTACCCACAGTTGGGGCGACTGGGGGTGGGCAGTTGCAGGCCGAGAAGTCCGACGTCCCGGCGGGTGTGCTGGGCGCTGTGCCGACCACTTGATGACGTTGAAAGACCCGGCCCCGTGTTTCAGGGACCGGGCCTCTCTGGATCAGGTCTGTCCGGCGCAATCGGCGCCCGACAACACCTATTCCCCGGGTGGGGGAACTCAAAACCTGAGCCGCGCGGGTCGGTTCGCCTCCGAAACCCTCGGGGTCTACGGTTTCTGGCATCAGCCGCGTGCAGATAAAAGGGGCTCGGAATGGACCTGACGTGGTCGGCGAAAGACCTCGAGTTCCGCGATGACGTGCGCGCTTTTCTCGACGAGAAGCTCACCGATGACCTGCGTCAGGCGGGCCGGCTGATGACCAGCGTGTACGCCGACCATGAGGCCAGCATGGCCTGGCAGGCCATCCTGCACGAACGCGGCTGGGCCGCCCCGGCCTGGCCGCCTGCATACGGCGGCTGCGACTGGACGCTGACCCAGCACTACATCTTCAGCAGGGAGTCCACCCTGGCCGGTGCGCCATCGTTGTCCCCGATGGGAATTCACATGGTGGCCCACGCCATCATCGCCTTCGGCACCGCCGAACAGAAGAACTACTTCCTGCCCCGGATCCTGACCGGTGAGGTGTTCTTCTGCCAGGGCTACTCCGAGCCCGAGTCCGGGTCGGATCTGGCGTCACTGTCGATGGCCGCGGTCATCGATGAATCGGCCGGCGACTTGATCTGCACCGGAAGCAAGATCTGGACCACCCACGCCATGGAGGCGAACTGGATCTTCGCCCTGGTGCGCACCACCCGCGGGGAACGCAAACAGCAGGGCATCACCTTCGTGCTCATCGACATGACCTCCCCCGGCATCGAGATCCGCCCGTTGGTGATGACGTCCGGCGAGGAGATCCAGACGCAGATCTTCTTCGACGCTGTACGGGTGCCCACAACGAATGTCATCGGCAGGATCGATGACGGCTGGACAGTGGCTAAGTACCTGCTGGAGTTCGAACGGGGCGGCAGCGCGGCCGCCCCGTCCCTGCAGGTGATGGCCGAGTCGATCGGCCGGGAGGCGCGCCACCAACCCGGCCCGGGCGGCGGAATGCTGCTCGACGATCCGGCGTTCGCCGCCAAACTGGCCGACGTCCGCATCCGCACCGAGGTGCTGGAGATTCTGGAGTACCGGGTGCTGGCCGCGGTGGCCGAGGGCCGAAACCCCGGGGCGTCGTCCTCGATGCTGAAAATCCTGTCCACCGAATTGAGCCAGGCGATCACCGAACTGGCGATGGAGGCGGCCGGACCGCGGGGCCGGGTCTACCAGCCGCACGCCACCCGGCCCGGCGGCCCGATCGCCGACTACCAGCCACCGGCCGACGGATACGTCAGCGGCCAGCCATGGCAGGCGGTTGCCCCGCTGCGCTACTTCAACGACCGCGCCGGCTCAATTTACGCCGGCAGCAACGAGATTCAGCGCAACATCCTGGCCAAAGCAACCCTGGGACTGTAGACAGCATGCACTTCAACCTCTCCGCCGAACAAGAGATGCTGCGCGACGGCGTCAGCAAGTTCCTCGCGGCGCGTTACGACCTCGAACGAAGCCGCACCGCGGTCAAGACCGGCGCCGGCTGGCAGCCCGAGATGTGGCGCGGCTTCGCCGAGGACCTGGGAATCCTCGGGGCCACCCTGCCGGAGTCGGCCGGCGGCATGGGCGGTGGACCGGTCGAGGCGATGGTGATCGCCGAGGAACTGGGCAGGGCGCTGGTGACCGAACCATTCATCGAGACCGTGCTGGTGGCCGGCGGGATCCTGCAACGGGCCGGCGGCGAGGCGGCCGGCGCGGTGCTGGAGCGCATCGGCGATGGGTCAGCCGTCGTCGCGCTGGCTGCGGGTGAAACATCGGATAGCTGGGAATCGTTGTCTACCAAAGCTGTTCGGCGCCCTGGAGCAGCGCGACCCGGGGACAAACCCGGCCAGCACTGGGTGCTCACCGGTTCCAAGCCCGTCGTTCTGGCCGCGCCGATCGCCACCCACCTGTTGATCGCGGCCCGCACCGACGGGCACCCCGGCGACCGCCACGGCATCGCGCTGTTCCTGACCGAGTTCGACCCGTCGGCTCCCCCGCCCGGCCTGCAGATACACAGCTACCGGACCGTCGACGACCGCCGCGCCGCCGACCTGATGTTCGACGGCCTGGAACTGCCCGCCGAAGCGCTGCTGGAGGAGGACGCCTGGGCGTCGCTGAGCCGCGCCCGGGACGAAGGCGCCGCAGCGGTGTGCGCCGAAGCCGTCGGCGCCATGCGCAGAGTGCTCGCCGACACCGTCGACTACTGCAAGCAACGTCAGCAGTTCGGCACTCCGATCGGCAGCTTCCAGGTACTGCAGCACCGCATGGTGGACATGTACATGGAGCTCGAGCAGGCGGTCTCAGCCGCCTACCTGGCGGTGTTGAACCTCGACGCCGACCCCGACACCCGGGCCCGGGCGGTATCGGCGGCCAAGGCCACCGTCGGCCGGGCGGCGCGATTCATCGGACAGAACGCGGTGCAACTGCACGGCGGCATGGGGATGACCGAGGAACTGGCCATCGGGCACTACTTCAAGAGACTCACCGCGGTGCAGTACGAGTTTGGGTCCACCGACTACCACCGGACCCGGTACGCCCAGCTGACCCGCTGACCCGCTGACCCGCTGGGGCAGGCATTAGCGCCTGCCTCACAGCGAGGCCAAGTACTGCACAACCGCCCGCATCGGTTCCAGACTGGCCCCGGATCGCAGGGCGAACGGGTAGGCCAGCGCCACCACCGTCGCGATCGACACCGCCGGGATCAGAGACCATACGAAGATCAGCGACGGCCGGCTGTAGATGACCGTCGTGATACCCACCAAGATCGCAGTCAGCACGCCGACGATGATCAGCAGCATGGCCAGCGGCCTGGGAAGTGACCGGCTGGCCACCGCGGCGACGCCGGCCGAGGCCGAACTCAGAGCGGAGGCCGAAGTTGTCAGGGTGGAGACCTGCCGCTCGGCTGCTCGTGGGCTGTTGACGTGGGCGTACAGCGCATTCTCGAAATCATCCAGCGGAACAGCCGAGGGCATATCGGCGGTCTTGCCCAGGACCAGCAGGTTGTCGTCCCGCTCGGCCACCGTCGTTGCATAGGTTCTGAGCTTGTCCATCAGGGCGGCTGATTCGGCGCGGTCGGCCATGTTGTTCAACTGCCAGGCCATCTGACGCACCGCGATCGCCTGCTGCTCGACCGCCACCTGCCCCGCGTTCACCGAGCCCCAACTCACCGAGATCGCGAACCCGACGAAAAAGCCGAAAGTCGCCGCCACGCCGGTCAGCAGGTTGTTGGCCTGGTCGGCCAGTACCTCACGGGCCGCAACGTCGCAGCGGTACATCACGAATTTGCGCGCGGCGATGGTCACCGCCCAGAAGAACGCCAGCAACGCCGCCACCACCGCCCACAATGGCAGCGAGACCATCAATTCCCTCACGCCGGGAAAACTAGCAGTGCCGCG
>CAXNJA010000060.1:0-14403 GCA_964202555.1 Mycobacterium sp. | reverse complement strand
GCGCCGTCATCGCCGGACTCCCGGCCGCCCAGCAGGGCGGTGGTGAAGTGGAAGATGCCGCTCTCGAAGTTGCGCACCGAGCCCCAGGCGACGCCGGTGCCGAGCAGGACCGTCGCCGCGAGCAGCGCCATCAAGGTGCGCACCATCGGGCGGACGCGTGTCACTGCCGTCACTTCCGTCTCATCTGGCACTCACCTAGGCTACTGGTGAGCTGGCGGGATCCGTGGTAGCCGCAGTCGGCGTGCCAGACTTCCCACGTGCAGATGATCGTCACCGGCGCCGAAGGTCAAGTGGGGCGGCTTCTGGTCGCACAGGCACCCCGACACGGCTACCAGGTCCGGGCGCTGACCCGCCGTGAACTCGACATCACCGACCCGGCTGCTGCCCGGCGCCACATCGGCGAGGGCGATCTGGTGATCAACTGTGCGGCCTTCACCAACGTCGATGCAGCCGAGAGTGAGCCCGCGACCGCCCAGGCCGTCAACGCGGTGGGGCCGGGCAACCTGGCCCGCGCGTGCGCGGCCGCCGGGGCCAGGCTGGTGCACATATCAACCGATTACGTATTCAGCGGGGACGTGAACCGCCCGTATGAGATCTCCGACGAGTGCGGCCCGCTGAGCGTGTACGGCCGCAGCAAGCTCGACGGAGAACTCGCGGTGCACGCCGAATTGCCCGAAGCTCAGGTGGTGCGCACCTCGTGGGTGTACACCGGCGGGGCCGGAAACGACTTCGTCGCCGCCATGCGTCGACTGGCGGCCACTGACCGCACCGTGGACATGGTGGCCGACCAGACCGGCTCGCCCACTTACGCAGGAGATCTGGTGGACGCTCTGCTGCACATCGCCGCCGGCGGCATCACGGCCCCCGTCCTGCACGCCGCCAACGCCGGTGCAGCCAGCCGCTTCGAGCAGGCCCAGGCGGTGTTCTCGCAGCTCGGCGCCGACCCGGCCAGGGTCCGGCCGGTCAGCACCGACGCGGCGGTCCGCCCGGCGCGGCGCCCGGTCTTCTCGGCGCTGGGAATGGCCGAGTCGGCGCGCGCCGGTCTGACTCCCCTGCGGCCGTGGCGGGACGCTCTGGAGGCCGCACTTGCAGTGCCGGTGCCGCAAGGCCCGCTAGCCTCGACGCCGTGAGCGACGAGCCGGCCCTGACCGTGGTCACGGTGACCTACTCGTCGGGCACCCATCTCGAGCGTTTCCTGTCCTCGCTGACGGTGGCCACCGATCTGCCAGTGCGGGTGATCATCGCCGACAACGGTTCGATCGACGGGGCACCCGAAGAGGCGGTGCAGCGCTATCCGCAGACCCGACTGCTGCGCACCGGCGCCAACCTCGGCTACGGCACCGCCGTCAACCGTGCGGTCGCGACCGTTCCCCCCGATCAGCGGTATGTGCTGGTCGCAAACCCCGACGTCGTCTGGTCACCGGGCAGTATCGATGCCCTGCTGCAGGCCGCGCAACGCTGGCCGCAGGCCGGCGCGCTGGGGCCGTTGATCCGCGATCCCGACGGCGCGGTGTACCCCTCCGCCCGCCATCTACCGAGCCTGGTGCGCGGCGGGATGCACGCGGTGGTGGGGTTCGCCTGGAAGGGCAATCCCTGGACCAAGTCCTACCGGCAGGAACGGATGGAGCCCAGCGAACGGCCGGTCGGCTGGCTGTCCGGTTCCTGTCTTCTGTTGCGGCGCAAGGCGTTCGATGCCGTCGGCGGTTTCGACGAACGCTATTTCATGTACATGGAAGACGTCGACCTCGGCGACCGCCTCGGCAGGGCCGACTGGCTGAACGTCTACGTGCCAGGCGCGGAGATTCTGCACGACAAGGGACATTCCACCGGCCGCAATCCGGACCGCAACCTGCGTGCCCATCACGACAGCACCTACATATACCTGTCCGATCGGCACAAAGGTTGGCAGCAGGCGCCGCTGCGGTGGACGATCAAGGGTGCGCTGCGCCTGCGGGCGCGTGCGGCGGTGCGCAAGTCCCGCCGGGAACTTCAGAGGGGTGCATCATGAGTGCTGGAATGAAGCCGACGGTGGACCCGACAAAGGTGGACGCCGTCGTGCTGGTCGGCGGGAAGGGCACCAGGCTGCGGCCGTTGACCCTGTCCGCGCCCAAGCCGATGCTGCCGACCGCCGGTCTGCCGTTCCTGACCCACCTGCTGTCCCGGATCGCCGCGACCGGGATCGAACACGTGGTGCTGGGCACCTCCTACAAAGCCGAAACCTTCGAAGCCGAATTCGGCGATGGTTCCAAACTCGGCCTGCAGATCGACTACGTCACCGAAGAGACCCCGCTGGGCACCGGCGGCGGTATCGCCAACGTCGTCCCCAAACTGCGCAATGACACCGTGATGGTGTTCAACGGTGACGTGCTCTCCGGGATGAACCTGGGCGCCATGCTGGCCACCCACGCCGAGCGCGATTCCGATGTCACCCTGCACCTGGTGCGGGTCAGTGACCCCCGCGCATTCGGCTCGGTACCGACCGACGGTGACGGAAATGTGTTGGCGTTTCTGGAGAAGACCGAAGATCCGCCCACCGATCAGATCAATGCCGGCACCTACATCTTCAAGCGCAGCGTCATCGACCTCATCCCGCGCGGCCGGGAGGTCTCGGTGGAGCGCGAGGTCTTTCCGACGCTGCTCACCGACGGAGCCAAGGTGTCGGGCTACGTCGACGCCAGCTACTGGCGGGATATGGGAACCCCGGAGGACTTCGTCCGTGGTTCGGCCGATCTGGTGCGCGGCATCGCCCCGTCGCCGGCGCTGGCCGGTCAACGCGGGGAGAGCCTGGTGCACGACGGTGCCTCGGTGGCTCCCGGCGCCCTGCTGTACGGCGGCACCGTCGTCGGCCGGGGGGCTGAGATCGGGGCCGGGGTGCGACTGGACGGGGCGGTGATCTTCGACGGCGCCCGCATCGAACCCGGCGCGGTGGTCGAACGTTCGATCGTCGGTTTCGGAGCCCGGATCGGGCCCCGCGCCCTGATCCGAGACGGCGTAGTCGGCGACGGCGCCGACATCGGTGCCCGGTGCGAACTGCTCCGCGGAGCGCGGGTGTGGCCCGGGATTCTCATCCCGGACTGCGGGATCCGCTACTCAAGCGATATCTGACGGCCCTACCTGACCGCCCTGCCTGAGCGTGTCGACGAGCCGGCTCAGCCCGGCGTCGGCGTCGGTTGGCAGCGCGTCGATCGGCCACCACCGCAGATCCAGTGACTCCGCGCTGATCACCGGTTGCGCCAGCGGGGGCGCGTGGACGATGAACTGCAGATCGAGGTGGCGGGTCGGCACGCCCAATGAACACGTCACCGGATGGACGTGGATCGCGGCCAACTCCGGCTGGATTCGAAGGTCGGGGATTCCGGACTCCTCGGTGGCTTCACGCAGAGCGGCGGCGGCGATTGTGCTGTCGCCCTCCTCGCAGTGACCACCGAGTTGCAGCCAGCGGCCGAAGCGCGGATGCAAGGTGAGCAGAACCCGGGTGCCGGTGTCGTCGACGACGATCGCCGAGGCGGTGACGTGTCCCGGAACGCAGGAGCGGCGACACCCGTCCGGGCGGCCGTGCAGAAAGGCCAGTACGGCGTGCCGCAGCGCGTCCTGGCCTGGATCGGTCGGGCTCCAGTCGGTCAGCGCGGCGATCGCCGAATCGTGGACCGGGTCGCTCACCGGCGCAGCAATCTGTCGTCGACGGGTGCAAGTTCACGCGCGGCTGAATCCTCGATCGGGTATCCGATTGCGATGGCGCCCAACGGTTCCCAGTCCGGCGGTAGCTGCAGAATTTCGCGCACCACCGCGGGGGCGAAAATGGTGGAGCCGATCCAACAACTCCCCACCCCGCGTACCGCCAGCCCCACCAGCAGAGCCTGGACGGCGGCCCCGACCGCGACGCTGAACATGGTGTGTTCGGCGCTGGTGCGCGCGGGGTCGGGGTAGTGGTGCGCACCATCGGGAACCATGAACGGAATCACCACCTCCGGTGCGTCGTAGAGGATCTGGCCGCGGGCCAGCCGCCGCTCGATCTGTGCCGCGGGCTTGCCGTCAGCGGTCAGATCGGCACGCCAGGCCTCCCGCATGGCGTCGAGCAACGCGCGCCGGCGGGTCCCGTCGGTGAGCCAGACGAACCGCGCCGGACGGGTGTGATGCGGCGCCGGAGCGGTGAGCGCCTCGGCGACGGCCGCCTCCACAAGCCCGGATTCCACCGGCCGGTCGGCGAACCGGCGTACCGAGCGGCGCAGCAACTGGGCCTGCCGACGTCCGAGTTCGATCGCCTCGGCGGTGCCCAGCCAGAACAGGTCGTCTTCCCCGCCGCGCAGCAGGTGCGCGGCGGTCGAGCCGTCATCGGTCAGCGTCAGTCCACGCACGACCGCGACCGCCACCCCGGTCAGCTTGCCTTTCACCAGATCGGCGGCAGCGGCCACCTCGTCGGCGACTGCCACCTCGGTGACCAGAAGTTCATTGCCGTGCCGATCCCGCGCCCCGGCGTAGCTGTGCAGCACCGGCAGCCCGGCTGATCCGATCGCGGTATCGGTCTGCCCGTTGCGCCAGGCGCGGCCCATCGTGTCGGTGAGGATCACCGCGACGTCGGCTCCGCAGCGCTGCGCCAACTCGCCTCGCAGCTCCGCTGCGCTGGCGTCGGGATCCTCGGGCAGCAACGCCAGTTCGGTTGCCGCCACGTTGGACCCGTCCACCCCGGCCGCCGCCTGAACCAGGCCGTGCCGATTCGCCGTGATCAACGTGCGGCCCTTGCGGGCGAGCACCCGAACCGCCTCCTGGTCGATCAGCCTGCGCCGCAGGGCGTCCCGTTGGTCGGCGTCCTCGGGTGCGGCGACGATCCGGCCCTCGCACTTGGACACCACCTTGCTGGTGACCACCACGACGTCGCCGTCCTGCAGCCAGGGCGCGGCGGCACAGATGGCGGCGGCGAGGTCGTCACCGGGCCGGAATTCCGGAAGGCCGGTGACCGGAAGGATCTCGACCGGTGCCGCGGTGCCGTGGTCCGGTCGATGCACTGCGCCGCTCACAGCGGCACCCCGGCCAGATCCAGACCGGCGCGCACCATCTCGGCGGTGGCATCGGGATCAGTCATCAAGAGCGGTATTGACTTCACCGTCACACCCGGAACATCCGCCTCATCGCTGTCGTGCACCAGCCAATAGTCGAGCAGTCCGGTGGCCGAACGGGCGCCGTAGTGCCGACCGACGGCCTCTGAGGTGGTGTGCACACCGATCACCGACAGGCACTCATCGGCCATGCCGCGCAACGGCTTTCCGCTGACGATGGGGGAGTAACCGATCACCGGGGCCGGGGTCGAACGCAGCGCGCCTCGGATCCCGCCGATCGCCAGGATGGCTCCCACGCTGACCACCGGGTTGGACGGGGCGAGCATGACCACGTCGGCCCCGGTGATCGCCTCGACCACATTCGCTGCGGCGGTGGCTTTCTCGGCCCCGATGAAGGCGAAGCTGTGGGTGGGAATCCGGGCGCGGTAGCGCACCCACCACTCCTGGAAGTGGATCGCCTTGCGCTCGCCGTTCTCCGGATCGGTCACCACGACGTGGGTTTCGCACCGGTCATCGCTGGCGGGCAGCAAGGTGGCCCCCGGTGACCAGCGGTGGCATAACGCCTCGGTCACCTGGCCGAGTGGGTAGCCCGCCCGAAGCATCTGACTGCGCACCAGGTGGGTGGCCAGATCCCGGTCGCCGAGTCCGAACCAGTCCGGGCCGACACCGTAGGCGGCGAGTTCCTCTTTGGCGTGCCAGGTTTCGTCGCGATGCCCCCAGCCGCGGTCGGGATCGATACCCCCGCCCAGGGTGTACATGCAGGTGTCGAGGTCGGGGCAGATGCGCACCCCGAACATCCAGGCGTCGTCGCCGACGTTGACCACTGCGGTCAATTCATGCGTGGCGTCCGCCTGGCCGGTGAACTGGCCGGTGAACTGGCCGGTGAACTGGCCCAAGCCCAAAAGTCGCTGCACGCCAAGCAGGAAGCGGGCGCCCCCGATGCCGCCGACGAGAACGGTGATCTTCACAGCGACCGACCCTATGCTCCGGCCTGCCGGCGCCCGCACGCGGTCACAGTGACGTAACTCGCTAGACACGCCCAGGCCTCGACACGCCGGTTTGGGTCACGAAAGTGGTAGCGAAATCCGGCGAACGGCTTGACCGCAGCATCCCGGCACTGTCTAATCACACAAGTGTGATTTCCCGGTCGACCTGCCGGTTTCGGTGTCGCAGACCGTGATTCGATCACATGTTCGAATTGAAGAGCTTTGCAACGACGAAGTTTAGGTAAGGAAAGCGGACATGTCCTACGAGAATTTTCTCGGAGCGCTTGGCGCACCGCACACCGCCACCGACCCGATGGCGATGGGATCACTGGCACGCCTGCACCTGAGTGTGGTGCCGGATCTGATCGACAGGCCGCTGACGCCCGATGATCCGGAGTGGCAGGAGAAGGCGCTGTGCGCGCAGACCGATCCGGAGGCCTTCTTCCCGGAAAAGGGTGGTTCGACGCGTGAAGCCAAGCGGATCTGCCTGGGCTGCGAGGTGCGCGATGCCTGCCTGGAGTACGCCTTGGCCAACGACGAGCGCTTCGGGATCTGGGGCGGTCTGTCCGAGCGTGAGCGCCGACGCCTCAAGCGCGGCATCATCTGAGCTAGTCGTCAGTCTCCGCGCTGGGGTCGATGATGGACGGATCGACGCCCAGGTAGGTGGCGATCTGCGCCACCAAAATCTCATGCAGCAAATCAGTCAGATCGACCGAGTCCTTGGCTCGACGTTCGATCGGCTTGCGGAACAACACAATTCGGGCCCGTGTCGCGTTACCGCGAACATCCACCCCGGCCGTGATCAACCGAGCCAGGGCAATCGGCCCATCAGCCACCACTTCTGGCGGCCATTGCACGCTGTCGGGATCCCGCGGCGCGATACGTGGAATCTCATCGACGGCGACATCCAAGTCGGTCAGCCGGTCATGCCAGCGTCGCTCGATCGGCTCATAGGCCTCCAGCACCGCCATGTCGAACCGCTCGGCGCGGCTTCGCCATCCCGGCACCGTCGGGGGGAGCAACGGACCGCGCATCTCCCGGCCACGGCGGGAAGCGCCCCCCGAACTGCCACCGCGTCGGGAGTTGCGGGTATCGGCCATGGAATACAGATCGTAACGGTTCAACATCGGCGAGTCGGGCGGTGCGCGTGTCCGGCATCACGTCGTATTGCGCCGCGATAGCCTCACCGGCGTGAATGTTCCCCGTCGCTGCAGCAGGCCCGGGTGTGCGCATTACGCCGTGGCGACGCTGACCTACGTCTACTCAGACTCCACCGCTGTCGTGGGACCGTTGGCGACCGTCCGCGAACCGCACTCCTGGGACCTGTGCCTCGCACACGCCAGCCGGATCACCGCGCCCCGCGGATGGGAACTCGTTCGCCATGCCGCGCCGCTGCCGACCAATCCCGACGAGGATGACCTCATCGCCCTGGCCGAGGCGGTCCGGGAAGGCGTTCGGGGAGGCGTTCGGGAAGGCAGAGTAGCCGGCGGTTCACCGATGCCCGGCTTCTCCGACCCGGCAGGCGTCGGGCTGGGCACTGCGCCGCCGTCGGCCCCGTCGGGCCCGCGCAGCGGGTCGCCTGGTCGGCGCCGTGGGCACCTGCGGGTGCTTCCCGATCCAGCCGACTGACCGGGCGATCGCCGGGAGCTCAACGGCTAGGCTGAAGGCCAACAGGTCCACGCCCCCGAGGAGTACTTTCCATGCCCCGATCCGCAGCCGATGTTCGCGGCGTGATCAAGGCCTACGACGTGCGCGGCCTGGTGGGAACCGAACTCGACGCGGCGTTCGTGCGGGATGTCGGGGCGGCGTTCGCCCGGCTGATGCGCAGCGAGGGCGCCGGTTCACAGGTGGTGATCGGCTATGACATGCGGGAGAGCTCACCGGCGCTGGCCGCCGCGTTCGCCGAGGGGGTCAACGCCCAGGGCGTCGACGTCATGCGCATCGGGCTGGCATCCACCGACGAGCTCTACTTCGCCTCCGGACTGCTGGACTGCCCGGGTGCGATGTTCACCGCCAGCCACAACCCGGCTGCCTACAACGGAATCAAGTTGTGTCGGGCCGCCGCCAAGCCGGTCGGCGAGGACACCGGCCTGGCGCTGATCCGCGACGACATCATCGCCGGAGTGCCTGCGGGCGCGGGCTGGGACGGGCCGCACGGCAGCATTCACGATAAGGATGTGCTGGGTGAGTACAGCGCCTTCCTGAGGTCGCTGGTGAATGTCAGCGCACTGCGGCCGCTGCGAGTCGCCGTCGACGCCGGCAACGGCATGGCCGGGCACACCGCTCCGGCGGTGCTGGGCGCCATCGAATCGGTGACCGTGCTGCCGCTGTACTTCGAACTGGACGGTTCATTCCCCAACCACGAAGCCAACCCGCTGGAACCGGCCAACCTGGTGGACCTGCAGGACTATGTGCGCCGCACCGGCGCCGACATCGGTCTGGCCTTTGACGGCGACGCCGACCGCTGCTTCGTGGTCGACGAACGCGGGCAGCCGGTCTCGCCGTCGGCGGTCACCGCCCTGGTCGCCGACCGGGAGTTGGCCCGCGAGCCGGGTGCCACGGTGATCCACAATCTGATTACCTCCCGGGCGGTTCCGGAGGTGATCACCGAATGCGGCGGAATACCGTTGCGCTCCAGGGTCGGGCACTCCTACATCAAGTCGCTGATGGCCGACAGCGGCGCGATCTTCGGCGGTGAGCATTCGGCGCACTACTATTTCCGGGACTTCTGGGGTGCCGACTCCGGCATGCTGGCGGCCCTGCACGTGCTGGCCGCGCTGGGCGGGCAGGACCGGCCGCTCTCGGAGTTGATGCGCGACTATCAGCGCTACGCTGCGTCGGGGGAGATCAATTTTCGCGTCGAGGACGCGCCCAAATGCGTTGATGCTGTTCTGGATTCGTTCGCCGCCGACACTGTTTCGGTCGACGAGCTGGACGGTGTGACAGTCGACCTCGGCGACGGGGCGTGGTTCAACCTGCGCACCTCCAACACCGAACCGCTGCTGCGGCTCAACGTCGAAGCCCCCACCGCCGAGGCGGTCTCGGCGATCGTGGATAAGGCCGCCGAACGGATCGCGGCCCCATGAGTGCCGCCCACGCAACGGTCGACCTCGACGACACCGACGGGCTGGTGGAGGCCGACCGCGACGGGTTGTTGCGCGCGGCGGCCATGGCCGGCGCCCAGGTGCGGGCCACCGCCGCGACGGTCGATGAGGGCGGCCTGGACCAGATCAGCGGCGGGCAGCGGCCTAGAACGGTGATCTGGCTGGCCGGCCGCGGCCCGGCCGTCTCCGCCGGCGCCATGCTCGCTGCCGCCCTCGGTGCCACCGCCGGCGAGCCACTCGTGCTGGCCGCCGATTCCCTGCCGTGGATCGGCCCGCTGGATGTGTTGGTCGTCGCCGGCGACGATCCGGGCGACCCGGTGCTGGTGTCGGCCGCCGCCACCGCCGTGCGCCGGGGCGCGCGGGTGGTGGTCGCCACCCCGTACGAGGGGCCGATGCGCGATGCCACCGCCGGCCGGGCCGCGGTGCTGGCTCCGCGACTGTGGGTGCCCGAAGAATTCGGACTGTGCCGCTTCCTGGCCGTCGGCCTGGCCACGCTGGCGGCGGTGGACCCCGCCACCGCGCCGGCGGACACCGCCAACCTCGGGGCGATCGCCGACGAACTGGACGCCGAGGCCCTGCGTAACAGCGTGTCCAGGGAGGTGTTCACCAATCCGGCCAAAGCCCTGGCCGAGCGGATGCGTAACCGTCCCGTGGTGCTGGCCGGCGACGGCCAGGCCACCGTCGCACTGGCCCGGCACGCGGTGGCGGTGCTGCTGCGGATCGCCGGGCGCCCGGTGGCCGGCGCCGGTCTGGCCGACGCCATGGCCGCGTTGCGGCACGGGTCGGCCGCCGGATTCTCCGATCCGGTGGACTCGCTGTTCCACGATGAGGAGATCGACGGCCCGCTGCCGACCCGGCCCCGGGTCCTGGCGTTGACCCTGGACGCCGAGCGCCCCGTGCTGGCCGCCCGGATCGCCGGGATGGACGGCGTGGATCTGGTCGGAGTCGAGGATGTCGGCGAGGCGGGATCGGTTCCGGAGAGCAACTCCAGTACCGCCCAGCAGTTGGCCACCCTCGCGGTGCGGCTTGAGATGGCAGCGGTTTATCTGAGATTGGCAGGGGGATAGCAGGCTCGTGCAACTGTTACGCGGAACCGTCCGGACCTACGCGTGGGGGTCACGCACGGCCATCGCCGAGTTCACCGGTCGCCCGGCACCGACGGCGCATCCCGAGGCCGAACTCTGGCTCGGCGCCCATCCCGGCGATCCGGCCCACATTGACGGCCCTGACGGTGAACGATCGCTGATCGACGTGATCGCCCAGGACCCGGACGGCGAACTCGGCGCCTCGGTGCGGCAGCGATTCGGCGATGTGTTGCCGTTCCTGGTGAAGGTGCTGGCGGCCGATGAGCCGCTGTCGTTGCAGGCGCACCCCAGTGCCGGGCAGGCGGCCGACGGCTTCGAGCGCGAGGATCGCCGCGGCGTTCCGGTGAACGCCCCGGTACGCAACTACCGCGACCGCAACCACAAACCCGAACTGCTGGTCGCACTGACGGACTTCGCCGCCCTTGCCGGGTTCCGCCCGGCTGCCAAGTCGGTGGACTTCATGCGGGCGTTGGCGGTGCCGGGCCTGGATCCCTACCTCGCCCTGCTGGCCGACCAGTCCGACGCGGCCGGTTTGCGGGCGCTGTTCACCACCTGGATCACCGCTCCGCAAACCGACGTCGACGCCCTCATTCCGGCGGTCCTGGAAGGCGCGGTGAACTATCTCCGTTCCGGGGCAACCGAATTCGGTGCTGAAGCGCGGACCACCCTGGAACTCGGCGAACGCTACCCGGGCGATGCCGGCGTGCTGGCGGCGCTGCTGCTCAACCGGATCAGCCTCAAGCCCGGCGAGGGCATCTTCCTGCCGGCGGGCAATCTGCACAGTTATCTGCACGGGGTGGGGATGGAGGTAATGGCCAACTCCGACAACGTGCTTCGCGGCGGACTGACACCCAAGCACGTCGATGTGCCCGAACTGCTGCGCGTTCTCGACTTCGACCCGGTACCCGACGCCCGGGTGGGCACCCACCGCGAAGGTATCGAACTGATCTACGACACCCCGGCGACGGAATTCGCCGCCTCGGTGCTGACCCTCGACGACCAGGACCTCGGTCACGAGGTCGACGCGCCGTCACGGCATGACGGCCCGCAGATCCTGGTCTGCATCGACGGGTCGGTGACAGCCCGGGCCAAGTCCGGTGAGGTGCGGATGGACCGGGGCGCGGCGGCGTGGGTGGCCGCCGACGACGGCCCCATCCGCGTGGAGGCTTCGGTGCCGAGCGGATTGTTCCGGGCCACCGTCGGCCGCTGAACGGGTAGCCTCTGCCCGCATGTCCGCCCGTCTTCGCGCCCCCGCGCCATGACCGCGCGCATCAAGTCAGTGGAACAGTCAATCCGCGATACCGACGAACCCTCCACCCGGTTACGCAAGGACCTCACCTGGTGGGACCTCACCGTCTTCGGGGTCTCGGTCGTGGTCGGCGCCGGTATCTTCACCGTCACCGCCACCACCTTCGGCAACATCACCGGCCCGGCGTTGTCGATCTCCTTCGTGATCGCCGCGGTCACCTGCGGGCTGGCCGCCCTGTGCTACGCCGAGTTCGCCTCCACGCTGCCCGTTGCGGGCAGCGCCTACACCTTCTCCTACGCCACCTTCGGCGAATTCGTCGCCTGGATCATCGGCTGGGATCTGATCCTGGAGTTCGCCGTCGGTGCTGCCGTCGTCGCCAAGGGCTGGTCGAGCTATCTGGGTACGGTGTTCGGATTCGCCAGTGGCACATGGGATCTCGGCCCGTTCGACTTCGACTGGGGCGCATTGTTGATCGTCACTGTGGTGGCCACCCTGCTGGCGGCGGGCACCAAACTGTCCTCGCACTTCTCCGCTGCCATCACCGCCGTCAAGGTCGCCGTTGTGCTGCTGGTGGTGGTTGTCGGTTCGTTCTACATCAAGGCGGAGAACTTCTCCCCGTTCATCCCGCCCACCGAGACCGGCGAGGGCGCCGCCGGCACCGGCATCGACCAGTCGGTGTTCTCCCTGCTGACCGGTGGCGGCGGCAGCCACTACGGCTTCTACGGCGTGCTGGCCGGCGCCTCGATCGTGTTCTTCGCCTTCATCGGGTTCGACGTGGTCGCCACCACCGCCGAAGAGACCAAGAACCCCCAACGCGACGTCGCCCGCGGCATCCTGGCGTCGCTGGGCATCGTCACCGTCCTCTACGTCGCGGTATCGATCGTGCTGTCCGGCATGGTCAGCTACACCGAACTGCGCGACACCGCCGACGGGAAGGCGAACCTGGCCACCGCGTTCTCCCTCAACGGAATCGACTGGGCCGCCAAGATCATCTCCATCGGGGCACTGGCGGGTCTCACCACGGTGGTGATGGTGCTGATCCTGGGGCTCTCGCGGGTGATGTTCGCGATGGCCCGCGACGGACTGCTGCCCCGTGCACTGGCGCAGACCGACTCCAAGGACAGGCCGGTCCGGATCACCGTGATCGTCGCGATCCTGATCGCCGTGGCGGCCACCGTCTTCCCGATGTCCAAGCTCGAGGAGATGGTCAACGTCGGAACGCTGTTCGCCTTCATCCTGGTCTCCGCCGGGGTGATCATCCTGCGGCGCACCCGGCCCGACCTGAACCGCGGCTTCCGGGTGCCGTTCGTCCCGGTGCTGCCGATCCTGTCCATCGCCGCCTGCCTGTGGCTGATGCTGAACCTGACGGCGCTGACCTGGGTGCGTTTTGCGGTGTGGATGGCGATCGGCATCGTGGTCTATCTGTGCTACGGCCGGCGGCATTCGGTGCTCGGCCGGCGACTGGCCGGGGCGCGCACGGGGAGTGCGGGCGCAGATCCCGATTCGGGGATTGCCACTCGATCCGGTTAACGTATCTGCCATGTCTTCTGCCCTGACCATGACCTCAGACACCCGCAACGGAATCGACTTCAAGGTCGCCGACCTGTCGCTGGCCGAGTTCGGCCGCAAGGAGATCCGCCTGGCCGAGCACGAGATGCCGGGCCTGATGGCGCTGCGCCGCGAATACGCCGACGTGCTTCCGCTCAAAGGCGCCCGGATTTCCGGGTCGCTGCACATGACCGTGCAGACCGCGGTGCTGATCGAGACCCTGGTGGCACTCGGGGCGGAGGTGCGCTGGGCGTCGTGCAACATCTTCTCCACCCAGGACCACGCCGCCGCGGCGACGGTCGTCGGCCCCAACGGCACCCCCGAGGAGCCCCTCGGCGTTCCGATCTTCGCCTGGAAGGGCGAGTCGCTCGAGGAGTACTGGTGGGCGGCCGAGCAGATGCTCACCTGGCCCGGCGAACCGGCCAACATGATCCTCGACGACGGTGGGGACGCCACCATGCTGGTGCTGCGCGGCGCGCAGTTCGAGAAGGCCGGTGTGGTCCCGCCCGAGGAGGACGACCACTCCGACGAATACAAGGTGTTCCTGAACCTGCTGCGGGACAGCCTCGAGGCCGACGCGCACAAGTGGACCCGGATCGCCGACGCAATGAAGGGCGTCACCGAGGAGACCACGACCGGCGTGCTGCGGCTCTACCAGTTCGCCGCCGCCGGTGAACTGTCGTTCCCGGCGATCAACGTCAACGACTCGGTCACCAAGAGCAAGTTCGACAACAAGTACGGCACCCGGCACTCGCTCATCGACGGCATCAACCGCGGCACCGACGTGCTCATCGGCGGCAAGGCCGCGCTGGTCTGCGGCTACGGCGACGTCGGCAAGGGTTGCGCCGAGGCGCTCAAGGCCCAGGGTGCCCGCGTCGCGGTCACCGAGATCGACCCGATCAACGCCCTGCAGGCGCTGATGGACGGCTTCGAGGTCAAGACCGTCGAGCAGGCCATCGGCTGGGCCGACATCGTCATCACCTCGACCGGCAACAAGGACATCATCACCCTCGACCACATGCGGGCGATGAAGGACAAGTCCATCCTGGGCAACATCGGCCACTTCGACAACGAGATCGAGATGGCGCGCCTCGAGCGCGATCCCAAGATCCGCCGAATCAACATCAAGCCCCAGGTCGATGAGTGGGTCTTCCCCGACGGCCACTCCATCATCGTGCTGTCCGAGGGCCGGCTGCTGAACCTCGGCAACGCCACCGGCCACCCGTCGTTCGTGATGAGCAACAGCTTCTCCAACCAGGTCATCGCCCAGATCGAGCTGTGGACCAAGAACGACGAGTACGACAACGAGGTCTACCGGCTGCCCAAGCACCTCGACGAGAAGGTGGCCAAGATCCACGTCGAGGCCCTCGGTGGCAC
>CAXNJA010000059.1:0-14537 GCA_964202555.1 Mycobacterium sp. | reverse complement strand
GGCAGTGACTCCAGGTTGTGCAACTTCTCCAGGTGGCAGTAGCCGATCGTGCGCCCGGCGCGGTGGCCCTCCCAGATGATCGACGCGTCGTGGCTCTGGGCGTACCGCTGCGCGGTGTAGCCGAACGGTGCGTCCCAACTCCAGGCGTCGGTCCCGGTCAGCCGCACCCCTCGCTCCAGCAGATACAAAGTGGCCTCCCGGCCTATCCCGCAGCCCTTGCTCACGTAGTCAGGCTGACCGTAATGCGTTCCGGCACTGGTGTTTACCACCACGATCTCCAACGGGCTCAGAGTGTGCCCGATCCGGCCGAGCTCAGCCTCGACGTCGGCCGCCGACACCACATAGCCGTCCGGGAAGTGCCGGAAGTCCAGCTTGATCGCCGGCTGCAGGCACCAGTCCAGCGGGACCTCGTCGATGGTGATGGCCCGCTTTCCCCCGTCCATCGTGGAGGCGTAGTGGTACGGCGCGTCGAGATGAGTTCCGTTGTGGGTGGTGACCCGCACTCGTTCGATCGCCCAGCCCTCACCGTCGGGCAGATCCTTCACCGTGGCTCCGGGAAAGAAGGACACCACCTCGGCCGCGGTCTGCCGGTGGTCGTAGTAGTCGATCTCGGGAAGGTGGCCCGGCGGGTCTGAGGCGATCCCGGCCTGCAACGGCACTGACAGGTCGACGAACCGGCGAGCCGCCATGGCGTAATGGTAGCGGCGCGCACCGCGCCCCGGGGATGGTCTAATCGCGCCATGGGCAATCGCGGTATACCGGCCGGTCCCGATGAGGTCACCGCGGAGTGGCTCACCGGGGTTCTCGGCGAGCACGCGCACCGGGTCGTCATCGACGCTGTGGCGGTGACCCCGGTGGGAACCGGGCAGACCGGCGCCACCTACCGCATCGCTGTTCAGTACGCGGTTCCCGCCGACCTGCCGGACTCCTTCGTCATCAAGTTGCCGGCACAGGAGCAGGCGGTGCGCGAACGGGTCGCCCTCAGTTACCGCTCGGAGCACGCCTTCTACACCGCCGTGGCCGATACCGTCGCTGTGCCGCTCCCCCGCTGCTACTTCTGCGCCTACGAGGATTCCGACTTCGCGCTGCTGCTCGCCGACATGGCGCCGGCGCGGCAGGGCGACCAGATTCGTGGCTGCTCTGCGGACGAGGCGCAACTGGCGGTGACCGCCCTGGCCGGCCTGCACGGCCCGCGGTGGTGCGACCCGGCCTGGCTGTCGTTCGACGGAACGGTGATGCCCAAGCCGGACGAGGCCACCGCCCGCGGTCTGGGCGACATCACCCGACTGGCGGCCACGACGACGATCGAGAAGATCGGCGCGCGGCTGAGCCAGGAGGATCGCGCGACGGTTCTGGAGGCGGCGGATCTGATCGCCGACTGGCTGTTGGGTGCAGGCGATCGGTTCAGCATCCTGCACGGGGACTATCGGGCCGACAACCTGCTGTTCGACGCCCAGCGCGGCGAGGTGACCGTGGTGGACTGGCAGACGCTGGCCGTCGGTCTGCCGGCTCGCGACCTCGCCTACTTCATCGGGACCAGCCTGCAGCCCACCGAACGTGCCCGGCACGAACACGCCCTGGTGGAGGCTTACCACCGGGCGCTGACGGGCTACGGGGTAACCGATTACGACGCCGAAAGCTGTTGGCAGGATTACCGTTTCGGGATGCTGCAGATCCCGCTGATCAGTACGTTGGGATTTGCGTTCTCTGCCGCCACCGAGCGTGGCGACGACATGATGGTGACCATGCTGGAGCGCGGCAGCCGGGCGATCCGGGAGCTCGGCACGCTGGAGTTGGTGCGCTCCGGAGCGTAACTCACGCCTGGTCGGCGCGGGCGTCCGACGAGGGGCCGTCGGGGTCGGTGGAGATGTCCGGTGTGAAGTCGTCGGGAATCAACCCCGACGGCGCCGAGGCGGGTTCGCCTGGCGGCGCTACCGGCTGGGTTTCGACTCCGACAGGCGCCAAGCCTCGCTCATACCGCCAATCCCGCAGCAACTGAATGATGCCCGCAGCCGCCAAGGCGATCACCACCACGGCCAGCGGCGTGCTGCCGGTCACAGCGGCAACGATCAGCGCCAGCAGACCCGCAATGGCCAAGCCCAGCACAGCGCGCACTCGTCCAGTCTGCCTGCGCGCCGCCGCTGCGGTGGTATGCCGCCCGGGCGGCGTGTTACCTCAGGCGGCGGGCCGCCGTCCCAGGGCGATGTGTACGACGGCGGCGGCCGGTTCGGCGCCGGGTTCGCTGCGAGTCAGCAACTCCGCGCTCTCCGGAAGCTCCCGCGGGTTGATCTCGCCATCGGCGATCTGCTGAAGCACCGTGTGGGCGTGGGCCAACTGGTGACGTTTGCGGTACTGGCCGCCGGGAAGTTTGACTCCGGCCCAGACGCCGTACTCCTCGGCGCCGTCGACGGCCCGCTGGGCGCAGAGCCGCTGTTGGGCCAGCGGGCAGCGGCGTAAACAGATGGTGCGGGCCTTCGCCGCCGACTGTTCGTAGACGCGGGCTTTGGCGGCGCCGTCGCTGGCGTCGTCGTCGGCGTAGCCGAACCACAGGTCGGGGTCGGTCGAACACGGGCGGATGTCCATCAGAGCCTCCTCTTCGGCGTTTCGATGACGGAAGCGTATATGCATGCGCGTCGTTCCGCAATCAAAACGTACACAGAAACGTATAAGCAATGGGGGCTGTGTACGATTCGGCCATGCTGGGAGCGCCACGGTGAGCCGCGAAGCGGCCGGTGCCGCGATCCGGGCGCTGCGGGAATCTCGGGACTGGTCGCTGGCTGACCTCGCCGCGGCCACCGGGGTGAGCATCATGGGCTTGAGTTACTTGGAACGCGGAGCCCGTAAACCTCACAAAGGCACAGTTCAGAAGGTCGAAAACGGTCTGGGCCTGCCACCGGGAACCTATGCGCGCCTGCTGGTGGCAGACGACCCGGACGCCGAACTGGGGCAACTGCAGACCGGCCCGGGGACAGCGCCGGCCCTACCCCGCGCGCCGGGACCAGTGGTGGTGAACCGGCACAACGACGCCGATGTGCTGGAGGCGCACGCCGAGGCGCACCTGGAATCACTGAATTCGTTGATAGCCCGCTTGCCGGCGGAGACATCAAACGAATATGAGACGTATATTCTGACCGTGATCGCTCAGTGCGTGAAGGCTGAAATGCTCGCTGCGAATTCCTGGCGGGTGGCTGTCAACGCCGGGTCGCCGTCCGCCGGCCGGCTGATGACCCACCTGAAGACCCTCGAGAACATCCGCGGTGCACTACTGGCCCGGATGCCGGGCAGTATCGGAGCCCGCTTTGATCGGGCATGTGAACGCAGTGCCCTGCCCGACGCGGTGATCGCGGCCCTGCTCGGGGTGAGTGCCGAGGAGATGTGGGACATCCGCAACAGGGGGCTGATCCCCCCGGGCGCACTGCCGCGGGTGCGGGCATTCGCCGAGGCCGAGTCCTGATGACCGACGAAGTGGAACTCCTCAGCCGTGCGCACGCGCTGTTCAGCGGTGCCGCCGATCCCCGACCCCTGGATGGCGGTTCCCCCGGCTACTCCCCCGGCTACTCCGCCAGCCACCCGGCCGGCCGGGCTTCTCCCCCGGACTCCCCCGGCCACACCGGCATGACTGCCGCCGCCCATCGGCAGGCCGCGTCCTCTCGGTCGGCCGACTTGGTCACCGCCCGCGGCGTCGACGACGAGTTCGCCCGCATCGTGGCCCGCGCCCATCAGGCCCACCGCCTCGCGCAGCGCGACACCGCCGCGATACTCGCGGCCGCCCGCGCCGAGGCCGGGACCGCCGGTAGCCCGCTTGCCGACCGAGAGTTGCTGCGCCGCAGGATTGCCCGGCTACGGGCACAGCGGGCGCACGTGCTGGCCGCGCGGCGCCGTGCACAGCGCCGCCGCGCCGACCTGCGGGGATTGCGGTACCGGGGCGGCGGGCGTCGCCCTGGCGATCGGCGTGCCGAGGTTGCGGTGCGGGCCGCGCTGAGCCGCCTCGGCCGGCCCTACGTCTGGGGCGCCACCGGGCCGGATCGCTTCGACTGCTCGGGCCTGGTCCAGTGGGCGTACGCCCGGGCCGGAGTGCCGCTGCGCCGGACCACCTATGAGCAGATCGTGGACGGGACGCCGGTCGCACCGTCGCAGGTGCGGCCCGGGGATCTGGTGTTCCCGCACAACGGACACGTTCAGATGGCGATCGGCAACAACCTCGTCGTGGAAGCCCCGCAACCCGGGTCGACGGTGCAGATCAGCCGGATGGGGTCGAGCGTCGCGATACGACGTCCGGTCTGACGCCGCTCGCCTGGGCCGGGGTGAGTTGTTCGGTGCCCGGGCCGTGGGTACCGTCTGGGCCATGGTGCAGGCAGGTAACTCCGCCGACGCCCTTGCGGCGGCCCGACGGGCGTTGGCGGCCCGGGACGCTGACCTTGCCGACGCTGATCGTGCGCTGGCCGAGACGCTGGCCGGCGCGCACGCCATCGCGGTCAAGTCGATCCGCCGACTAGAGGTGATCAGCGCCGAGATCGATTCCGCCGCAACCGAACAATCGCACGACAGCGCCGCAGGGGCACGGGAGGTCGGCCGCCAACTGGTCGCCAGGAATCGGGAAATCACCGAGGTGATCAGTTCCGCCAAGGCCGCCGCGGACGCCAAAACCGTTGCTCTGAAGGAACTTACCGGCCGCTACCAGTGCTGATCGGCCATGCACAGCGGTGAATTGTCCGCCTGCGCGGCACTGCCTAGAGTCACCGGCATGAGAGGCCTGCGGTGGCGACCCACCAAGATCTGCTCGACGCGATAAACCGCGTCCGTGCCGCCACCGGCGACCGCGATGCCTGGCAGAGCGGCCTGTCCGGCGAGGACATCGCGTCGGCGTGCAACCCGTTGAGCTCACCGGCCGCCCTCGGGACGGTCCTCACCAAAATCGTCGCATCCCATCCGGAGGCCTTCACCTCAGCCGCCGGGCCCGCCGCACCACCACCCCGGGCGAACGAGGGCGCGGCCGCCGAGGCCATCCGGGAGGCCGAAACCGCTCTGGCGCATCAGAAGTCCACGGCCGCCCAGGTGGATCTGCAAGTCGTCACCGCGGTGCTCAACGCCCACTCCGCCAACGCCGCCGGCGCGGCCGAGCTTGACCGGCTGCAGCGCGAGATCGAGGCGGCCGTCCAGTCCCGCACCGATCTGGACACCCCGGCCGGGGCGCGTGAGTTCCAGCGCTTCCTGATCGGCAAACTGCGCGAGATCAGAACAGTCGTCGACACCGCGGATCTGGACGCCACCTCCAAAGCGGCCCTCGCGGCGGCTTTGGCATCGCTGTATGCCTCTGCGACAACGGACTCCGCCCCGCCGACGGCAACGGGGGAGGTCCGGGAATCGGAATCAGAACCACCACCGTCGGTTTCGACGTCGCGGGGACCCGGCGATGAACGCCCGCGACCGGACGAACCGGCGGTGTCGACGGGTCCGCGGGAGCCCGAACCGGCCCTTGCCCCGGAGTTCGGCGACCTGCCGGACATGAGCGCCTCGCCATGGGATGTCGGCGGCCCGTTGTTGGGTGTCGGCGGCCCGCCGTGGGATACCGGCAGCCTGCCACCGCAACCGATCCCCGCAGCGGCGATGCCGGTGCCGCCGGCGATGGCCCCACCCCCCATGACGGCGCCCGCGATGACACCGGCCCCCGCCTGGGGAGGGACTGCGCCATCCGGTGGCGGTGGGCTGCCGCCGTTACCTGACTTTGGCCGCCCGGACCTGTCCCGGGACTTCGACTTTGAGCCCGGCACCGATGAGCCACCGCCAGACCGCGACACCGACCCGCCGCCCCGTGCGGAGCAGGACGTCGATCCCGAGGGGGCCGCCGTGGAGGACGTCGGGCCTGACGAGGCGCCAGCACCCGCGGACCCCCACGCGGTGGAACTACCGGATGGGCAGACGGTCAGCGCGCCGAGCCCGCAGATCGCCGCCGCGATCACCGCCGCCGTCGCCGGAACCCCGATCCCAGAAGCCTTCCGGCAGCAAGGCATCGTCCTGCCGCCGCCGGGCTACCCCGTCGCCGCCCCGGTGGACGCCGCCATGCTGGCACCAGGCGACATCGGCGTGCTGGCCGACCGGCACGCACTGGCGCTCGGCAATGGAACGACTCTGCTGGACAACCAGATTCAGCCTATTGCCAACGTCGTGGGGCCGGGCTTTCTAGGCTGGCAGCATCCCCCCGGCCCGACCACCACCAACCCCCAACCGCCGGCAGTCCCGGCACCGATCGGGCCGGCGCAGACGGCCCCGTCCTGACAGGAGTGAGCAATGACAGAGCACCTCAACGTGGTGCCCGGGGAGCTTCGGCAGGCCGCCCACGAGCATCGGCGGACCGCCGAGCAACTCGGCGCCGTACCGGCCGGCCACGGCGAAGTGATGGCCACCCTGGACTCGCTCGGGCCGATCTTCGCAGAGTTCCGTGACGCCGGAGCAGAACTGCTGGATCAGCGTCGCGCATGCTACGAACAGCAGGCCGCGGCCCACGCTGAGATGGCCGACCGGCTCAATGAGGCCGCCGATGTCTGGGACAGTCAGGATATTGAGGCGGCACAACGACTACGGGGCCTATCGGGGGAGAGCGCGTGAGCGACGCGGATCCGCAGTTCGACGCGGTCCACCCCAGCGGCCACGTGCTGTTCCGGTCCAGCCGGGGCGGATACCTGCACAGCGTGGTCCTGTCCGAAGTGGTGCGGGACACCGACGGCCAGGCGCTGGCCGAGGCGGTGCTGAGGGCGGCAGACGTGTCGCACCTGAAGGCCGTCATGCAGATCCGTCACGAAATCCTTGACTCCGGGTGCAGTCCGTCCGCGGAGTTGCCCACGCCGGCCGATCTCAGCCGCGCCGAGGCTGCACTGGCAGGTCATCGGCTCGAAGATCGGGGCAGTTCGACCTAACCGGATTTTTCGGTGCCGGCCTGCGGGCGGATGTCGGCAGGCGGCGCAACGGGATTGGAGCCGAACAGGTCGCGGGCCCGCCGCAGCAGCGCGCGAACCTCATTGAGTTGTTGCTGCAGCATCGACTCAGCCATGCGGCCACGCTAACCGGATCGACGTCCAGCCGACAATTCAGCCCTGTGAAGATCGGCTTCAGGACCGCGCGATCTCGGCGTTGATCCGGTCCAGCACGGCGGAGTAACGCCCGGCTTCGGGATGGCGGCCCGGTTTGCCGCTGCTGACCAGGCCGACCGCAAGATCCCGGGACGGGTCGGCCCAGATTGCGATATTCGTCAGGCCGGTATGGCCGAACGCATCGGGGGCGTCGCGGCCGAACGGGCCGAACCGTGCAGAGCCCAGCATGTAGCCGGTGCCCCACCGGATCGGCATCAGCCCGGTCGCGATGTCGGGGCGCAGCCGCCGGCATTCCCGGGTCGCCGCCCGAAGGGTCTCCGGTCGCATCACCCGCACCCCGTCGAGTTCACCACCGCGGCAGAGCATCTCGGCGAACCGCGACAATTCCTCGGCGGTGGACACCGTGCTGGACGACGGCACCACGCTGGTCAGGAACATCGGTGAGTTCGAGAACCGAACGACCTGCTGCATCGAACCACCCAGCGCGGCCTTCATCGCCGCGGCGACCGGGGCGGGCAGTGGCTTGCCGGTCACATGGCTCGGTGCCACCAACGGCACGTCGGCCTCGGCGACGCCATAGTTGGTCCACCGGAAGCCGAGCGGGTCGAGGATCTCGGTCGCCAGGATCTCCCGGATGTCACGACCGGTGGCGGCTGAGACGATCTCCCGGACCAGCGGACCCCACGTCACGCCGTGGTAGATGTGCACCAGCCCGGGGCGGTGGATCGGCTTGAGTTCGCCGAGCCGTTCACGGGCGTAGTCGCTGTCGTTCATCCGTCGCAGGTCCGGCCGGGGGCCGGTGGCGAAGGGGATCCCGGCGCTATGGGTCATCACGTGCCGGATGGTGGTGCGTTCCTTGCCGTGACCGGTGTAGCTCGGCAGGTAGTCGCAGACCCGGTCGTCGAGGGAGAACGCGCCGCGCTCGACGAGCATGTGCACCACCGTGCTGGTGATCGCCTTGGCCGTCGAATACACGCAGAACGGCGTGCCGACCGTGACGGGAATCCGCTCGGCGTCCGGGGGATCGGTGGGCCCGTTACCCCAGGCGTGACCGATGGCCCGGTTGAGCACCACCCGTCCGTTGCGCCGTAGGCACAGCTGGATTGCGGGCTGCATCCCGGCGGCGTACCAGTGCCGCACGGAATCCCAGATCCGTTCCAGCGCAGCGGGGGAGAGGCCGCCGGGGTCCTCGGCACCGCGGTCGGTGACCGCGTCGAGGTCGGCCGGGACCCTGATGCGGCCGTCGGTCGTGGGTGTCACGGGCGCCGGAACAGCGTCGGGCATATCCGCTTAGACCGGCCCCACCAGTTCGACCCAGTTGCCGTCCGGGTCGGCCACGAAGCACCACCCCATGCCGGGCACCGCCGGAAAGGCGGTGGGTTCCTCGACCACCGGGTGCCCGGCGTCGGCGGCCTGCTTGGCGGCATCGCGGACGTCGGCGACGATCAGCGTGATGTAGCGGATCCCGCCCTGGGCACGTCCCCCGCCGGGCGTCTGCGGGGACGACGGCGGTTCGTCGTAGCCGACCAGTTTGAGCACCACATTGGCGCCGACGGCGTAGCGCTTCATGGAGCCGCCGGGGAAGTCCAGGTCGGCTTGGTGGGACAGGCCGAGGAAGCCCTCGTAGAACCCGACCATCGCGTCACGGTTGGTGGTCACCAGGCCGACCTCGATGCTGGGGGCGAGCAGTTGGACAGCCATTTGATTCGTGGTCCTTCAGGCCTTGGTTCCGACGGTGATCAGGTCCGACACCATTCGGGTCCACACCGGCCGGTCGACGCGCCGCTGGTCGGTGACGGTGAACCCGGCATCGGTGAACAGTGTGCGCATCTCGGCCGGCCGCGGGCTGTGCAGCACGCCCGCGTCCTTGGACACGAACCGGTCCAGTGCTTTCGGGAGCGGCGGGACGATCGTGGCCACCGCTGCCAGACCGCCGGGGGCCAGGACGCGGTGGAACTCCCGCATCGCCGCAGGCTGGTCGAAGAAGTGGAATGCCGAGGTGGTGACCACCGCGTCCAGCGAGCCGTCCTCGAAGGGCAGTCGCTCGGCCGGGCCCTTCATCCAGCGCACCCGCGAGGAACGCGCCTTGGCCTGCTCGAGCATGCCGTCGGACATGTCCACCCCGTAGACCTCGTCGGGGCGCAGCTCATTGCAGAGGCGGGCGGTCAGAATGCCGGTACCGCAAGCGATGTCGGCAATCCGGCGGGATCGCGCGGCGCGCAGCTTGGTGACCACCTCGTCCTGGGCGGGCCGGTAGACCCACCGCTGCAGAAAGGGCAGGTCGTAGGCCGGCGCGGCGAAGCTCCAGAATCGGGTGACGGCAGAGTTGAATTGCCGACCGGGCGTCGTCATATGGCGGACCTCTTCCCCTGGGCTGTCCAAGGGGAAGTATGGCAGCCGGCCGGAACCGGGGGTCTCAGCAGACGCGTCTGGTGTGGCTGCGCGCGAGGGCGGCGACCGCCGAAACGATGTTGGGCGCGGTCGGCAGCAGCCCGTCGGGATCGCAGACCCGCGTTAGCCGCTGGACTTCCGGTCCCGGTACCAGCACCCAGTCCACGCCGGCCCGGGCGCACCGGCTGTGCACCCGATGCAGGACGGAGTAGCCGGCGGTGCCGAAGAACTCCAGCCGGGAGAGGTCCAAGACCAACTGTTGGTAGCCGGTGAGGTGGTGTTCTACGGACTCGGACAACCTGCCGGCGCTGGCTGCGTCGATCTCACCGAAGGCGGCCACCAGAACGGTGGTTGCGCTGAGTTCACGCGCGCGAACCGGTTCGGGGGCAGCCGGGGCCGGTGCCGTACGCGGGATTGCGAATGGAACCGCAGTGTTGGCGACGAGCATGTGAGCCTCCCAAATGTTGCAAATTCCCCGGGGGTGCAGCCGATGGCTGCTGAATGGCTGTGAGCTCAACCTGACGAGAAATCTACTACGGAATCAGTGGCCCGGCCAGAGAGGTAACCGAAGTAGTATCGAAACAGCTCAGTGCCGATTAAATCGATCCCCTCCGGGGTATATCGGAGCGATTTCAGGGGCGAGAATACCCCTGTGACCCATGAATCCGTTGCAGCGAAGTTCTACCCGCCTCGTTTCCTCGCTCTGAACAGCATCTACAGCCCGGTGCGGGTGCTTCCAGCGACGAAAAGAGACGCGATCCGCAGGCGCGCGTGCATTGGCGGGTGAACCGCTGCGGAGGCGCAGCCAGTATCGTCTCGGGAACCATGACCATGCCGTACCCAGCACAGACCCCTGCCGGGGCGCCCGCGTGCTATCGCCATCCCGACCGCCCGACCTCCGTGAGTTGCAATCGATGCAGCCGGCCGGTGTGCCCGGACTGCATGCGCAGTGCGGCGGTCGGGCATCAGTGCGTGGACTGCGTGAGTGTGGCCGCCGCAAGCGTGCCGCCGGTCCGGACGGGTGCCGGCGCGGTCGTCAGGCAGGGCGTCCCCGTCGTCACCTACACGCTGCTGGCGGCCAATATTGCGGTCTTCGTCATGCAGATGACATCGCGGATGGTGCAGTACAAATTCTCGCTCCTGCCGGGTGCAGTCGCGGCAGGGGAGTACTACCGCCTGATTTCATCGGCCTTCATCCACTACGGGATCGTGCACATCCTGTTCAACATGTGGGCGCTTTACATTCTGGGGCCGCCGCTGGAGCGGTATCTGGGACGGCTGCGGTTCGCCAGCCTGTATCTGTTGAGCGCACTGGGCGGTTCGGTTGTCGTCTACCTGTTTTCCTCCCCGATGACCGGAACCGGTGGCGCCTCCGGGGCGATCTTCGGATTGTTCGCGGCGACGATAGTCGCCGCCAGAAGGCTCAACCTCGACGTCCGCTGGCTGGTCGGCCTTGTTGTGGTCAACCTGGTGCTGACGTTCTCGATCCCCGGGATCAGCTGGCAAGGCCATATCGGCGGGCTGATCACCGGTGCGCTGGTCGGCGCCGCTTACGTCTATCCGCCGCGCGCCACACGGACCGCTGTTCAAGCAGCGGTCACCGTCGGACTGCTCGTGGTGTTCGCCGCACTGATCATGATGCGTACGGCCCAGTTGACGGGATGAGCCCGGGGTGAATCAGAGCCGCACCAGCCGCAACGGATAGGTGCGGGTGCCACCCGGGGCGTTGTCGCAACCGACCGCGAAGGTGGACTGCAGGGTGCCGGTCAGCGTCACCGCATCCCAGGTGTAGACGTCGTGGGTCGGGATCACCGGGCCGTAATAGACGTTGCCGCAGCGCAGTCCGTCGGGGACGTCGACGGTCATGGTGTAGGTGCCGCCCGACTGGTGGGCCTGGGCGTACCACTGGAAGGCCTTGGCGATCGGCATCGGGTTGGCCGAGACGTTGGCGCAGAATTCCACACTGTCCGGCGGGTTGCACGAGGTGAAGGTGAAGATCCAGGTGTGGAAGTCGTAGCGGCCATCGATCCAGGCGTTGTAGTGCCCGGGCATCAGGCCGGCATTGGCGGTCGGCGCGCACACGACCGCTGAGGCCGTTAAGGCAGCGAGGATGGACGGGGCTAACCCGCGCAGAATTCGTCGCACACCCCAAAACCTAGGCCCAACGGGCCCGGTGTCCAAGGGGTTTGGCGACATCGGCATCAGCCCCCTTTGCACCGTGCAGACGCTGTTCAACCGGCTCGCGGGTCGGGGTTTAGGGTTCAGGTGATGGCTGAGACGACGACCTGCGCGATCGTCGGCGGCGGTCCCGCCGGGATGGTGCTGGGCTTGCTGCTCGCCCGGGCGGGCGTCGAAGTCACGCTGCTGGAGAAGCACGCCGATTTCCTGCGCGACTTCCGCGGTGACACCGTGCATCCCAGTACGCTGCGGTTGCTCGACGACCTTGGATTGTGGGATCGGTTCGCCGCGCTGCCGCAGAGCCGCATTGATCACCTCGGTGTCGACGTGGACGGCCGCGCGGTGACGTTGGTCGATCTCCGGCGGCTGCGCCAACCGCATCCGTTCATCGCGATGGTCCCGCAGTGGGATCTGCTCAACCTGCTGGCCGAGGCTGCACAGACCGAACCCACCTTCACGTTGCGGATGCGCCACGAGGTGACCGGCCTGCTTCGCAACGGCCCCGCGGTGACCGGCGTGCGATACCGCAGTCCCACCGGTGACGGCGAGTTGCTTGCCGACCTGGTTGTCGCCTGCGACGGCCGTACCTCGACGGTGCGACGGGAGTCCGGACTGCCCGTCCGAGAGTGGTCGGTGCCCTTCGACGTGTGGTGGTTCCGGCTACCCCGGGACGTCAACGCCGACTACTCGCTGGCGCCGCGCACTGCGCCGGGGAAACTGGCCGTGGTGATCCCGCGCGAGGGCTACTTCCAGATCGGCTACCTGATCCCCAAGGGCAGCGACGAGCAGTTGCGCGCCCGGGGGCTGGCATCGTTCCGTGCCGAGATCGCCGCCCTGATGCCGGAGGCGGACACCTCCGGGCTGTCGTCCTGGGATGACGTGAAACTGCTCGACGTCAAGGTCAACCGACTCAAGCGCTGGCACACCGGCGGCCTGCTGTGCATCGGGGACGCCGCCCACGCGATGTCTCCGATGGGTGGGGTGGGAATCAACCTCGCGGTCCAGGACGCGGTGGGGGCCGCCACCCTGTTGGCAGAACCCCTGCGCCGTCGCACGGTGACCGATGCCGACCTCGCCGCGGTGCGCCGCCGCCGACTGCCGCCGACCACGATCACCCAAGGGTTGCAGCGTTTCCTGCACCGCCGACTGGTGGTGCCGGTCTTCCGCGGCGCCGATGGCAAACCGCCGGCCGTCTTCGTGCAGGTGCTGCGGAGGCTGCCCTGGCTGACGGTGATACCGGCGCGGATCATCGGCGTCGGAATACGCCCGGAGCGCGCGCCGGTGTTCGCGCGCCGGTGACGGCCACTGAACCGCGACTGGGGTTGCGGCCCAACATCGTTCAGTTCAGCCTGCTGGTCGCGGTCAACGCTCTGGTGGGCGGCATGGTGGGCCAGGAACAGACGGTCCTGCCGCTGTTGGCCACTGAGGTCTTCGGACTGACCGGCTACACATTCCTGCTGACCTACGTCATGGCGTTCGGAATCACCAAGGCGATCACCAACTATCTGGCCGGCACCTGGTCGGATCGGTTCGGCCGCAAACCGGTGCTGGTCGCCGGGTGGCTGTTGGCCATTCCGGTTCCGCTGATGTTGATCTGGGCGCCGTCCTGGGGCTGGGTGGTGGCGGCCAACGTGCTGCTGGGTATCAATCAGGGCCTGACGTGGTCGACGACGGTGGTGATGAAGATCGACCTGGTCGGCCCGCGCCAACGTGGCCTGGCGATGGGTCTCAACGAAGCGGCGGGCTACGGCGCGGTGGCGATCACCGCCTGGCTGGCCGGCTATCTGGCCGCCAACCACGGGCTGCGGCCCGCGCCGTTCCTGCTCGGGCTGAGTTACGCGTTGATCGGTCTTGCGCTGTCGGTGGTGCTGGTTCGGGAGACCCGCGATTACGCCCGGCTGGAAGCCGCCAGTCACCCGGCAGGCACCGGTACCGACGCGGCGCTGTCCAATCGGGACATCTTCGTGCGCACCAGTTTCACCGAGCCGGCGCTGTCCTCGGCCAGTCAGGCCGGGCTGGTCAACAACCTCAATTTCGGTCTGTCGTGGGGGCTGTTCCCACTGCTGTTCGCCAGTGCCGGACTGGCCGTCGACCGGATTGGTCTGCTGATTGCGGTGTACCCCGCGGTGTGGGGGGTAGCGCAGATCCTCACCGGCGCGCTGTCGGACCGGTGGGGCCGCAAACACCTGATCACCGCCGGGATGCTCACTCAGGCGGTGGGTTTGGCGCTGATCGCCACCGGGCAGAGTTTCGGCTGGTGGCTGGCAGCGGGCGCGCTGCTCGGGGCCGGCACGGCGATGGTCTATCCGACGCTGCTGGCGGTGATCGGCGACGTCGCACACCCGCTGTGGCGGGCCCGGTCGGTGGGGGTGTACCGACTGTGGCGGGACAGCGGATACGCGGTCGGCGCGGTGGTCGGGGGAGTGGCCGCCGACCTGTGGGGGTTGCGCGCCGCGGTGTGGACCGCCGCGGCGATCACGGTGGTGTCGGCGGTGGCCGTCGCGGCGCGGATGTACGAGACGCATCCCAGGGACTGACCGGACGTTGTCGTGCGAGGCGAGTGGACGCCTAGCTGCTGTCAAGCCCGTCGCCGAGGCCGCCGTCGGGTAGCAGCCGTTCTGGGTGGTGGTAGTCGTTGGTGGCGGCGGTGAGGGGCAGGTGGGGTGGTGGGATCCATTGGGTTCTGCCGTCTTTGAGCTTGCGGGTTGTCCAGCCGCCGGGGCTGATGAGGGGGTGGTGGCCTTTGCAGGCGAAGGTGAGTGTGTCGATGTTGGTGTGTCCGCCGGTGGCCCATTCGTCGACGTGGTGCACTTGGGTGAGGTAGCCGGGAACGTCGCATCCGGGGGCGGTGCAGCCGCGGTCTTTGGCGTGCAGCACGAT
>CAXNJA010000058.1:0-14640 GCA_964202555.1 Mycobacterium sp. | reverse complement strand
TCGATGAGCGCCTCCCCATTCGGCCCGGCGTTGAGTCGGAACCAACTGCCGCCGATGCCGTAGATCTCCTTGCTGTTTCCATCGGCATCGGTGGCGACCTGCTTCCAGAACCCGACGACCTCACCGATCTTCTCGTCGATCAGCACCCGCTGGTAGGGGTAGGTCCAGCCCTGCAGACCGGCCATCTCAAGGCCCAGGGCGATATCGCGGATCTCGTTCTTGCCGACGCACATCACGTCTTCTTTGGGCCCGATGTTCCAGCCGTAGGTGGCGTCGTCGGCGTAGAACTGGGCCAGTGGGGTCCAGTCACCGTTTCGTTCGGCCTCCCTATTGACCTCAAGCCAACGTTGGACGAACTCCTCCAATTGCTCGCGGGGAAGGGCAGCCATCAGTTCTCCTTCTCGACAATAAAAAGTGCTCGGGTAGGGCAGCTTTCGACCGCCCGTTCGATGTCGGTGCGTGCCTCGTCGGGCGGCTCGTCGTCGAGGATCTCGACCGTGCCGCGCTTGGGCACCCGGAAGTAGTCGGGGGCCTCCAGGGCGCACATGGCATGGCCCTGGCAGAGGTCAAGGTCCACCTCGACGCGATATCCGCCCACGGTCACCCCTTGCGCCGGCGGTAGCGGACGGTGGCCGGGTGGGCGAGTTGGACGACCATCTTCGAATGGTCGTTGCGGTAGCTCTCCGACGGCTGAGTCATCTCGAAGTCATACTCGCGCACCAGCACTGAGAAGATCGCCTTGATCTGCATGGTGCCGAACGCGGCCCCTACGCAGCGGTGCCGGCCCGCCCCGAAAGGAATCCAGGTCCAGCGGTGCAGCACATCCTCTTCGCGGGGCTTGTTGTAGCGGTCCGGGTCGAAGGCGTCGGGGTCGGGGAAGTCCTCGGCGATCCGGTTGGACACCGCGGGGGAGGCCGCGACGAAGTCACCCTTGTGGATCGGGTAGCCCTGCACCTCGAATTCCCCCTGAGCCACTCGCATCAGGATGATCAGCGGCGGGTGCAGTCGCAGCGTCTCCTTGATGACGTTTTCCAGCTTCGGGATCTGGCGCAGCGCATGGAAACTCACCTCCTGGCCGTCGGCGTAGAGGTCATCGAGTTCGGCGGTCACCTGGTGGTAGATCTCGGAGTGGCGCATCAGTTCGATGAGCGTCCACGCCGAGGTTCCGGAGCTGGTGTGGTGACCGGCGAACATCAGCGAGATGAACATGCCGGTGATCTCATCGGCGGAGAACCGCAGGTTGCCCTCGTCGTCCTTGATGGATACCAGAACGTCGAGCATGTCGCGCTTGGCTTTGTCGTCGGGCGGGTCGGCGATGCGCTGGTTCATGATTCCCTGCACCAGTCCGACCAACTTCCCGCGCGCTTCGTCGCGGATGCGGAAGCTTTCGATCGGCAGGTACGGGTCGACGTAGCAGAGCGGGTCGGTGCCGCGCTCGAGCAGGTGGTAGTACTCGGCGAAGCGGGAGTCGAGTTGCTCGCGGAACTTGCGTCCGATCAGACAGGCGGTCGAGGTGTAGATGGTCAGTTCGCCGAAGAAGTCCAGCAGGTCGATTTCCCCTGACTCACCCCAGTTTTCGATCATCCGCCGCACCTCGCGCTCGATGGTGGTGGCGTGACTTTTCATGTGGTCACCGCGCAGGGCGGAGTTGTGCAGCATCTCCTTGCGACGCTCGGGGCTGGCGTCGAACACCACCCCCTTGCCGAAGATCGGGGTCATGAAGGGATAGGCCTGCGCTTGGTCGAGGTCCTCGTCGGCGGCCCGGAAGAAGAATTCGTTGACCTCCTCGCCGGTGAGCAGGATGACCTTCTTGCCCGCCAACTGGAAGTAGCCGACGTCACCGCATTCGTCTCGAACGCGCTGCATCAAGCCGATCGGGTTGGTGCGGAACTCCTCGAGGTGGCCGTGCTCGGTTTCACCGCCGGAGACCCGTTGAACTTCCTTGGCGGTGCGACTTGTCACGATCCCTCCGGATACTTCAGTTGCTGACGTTCCCTGGGTGCATCCGACAGTGGCGCCTCGGGTTGCAGTTCCATCGAGACGACGAACCCGCCACGCGGGGTCTCGGCGACGAAGGCGACTGCGCGGGCCAGATCGCCGGCCCGCAGGAAATAGGAATGCCGGGCCTGACCCCACTTGGCCCAGTCCTCCAACGCCGGTGCGATGGTCTCCGGCGGCAGGCTCCAGCCCATTGACGTCTGGGTCGGCCCGGGGTGTACGACCGATGCGCGCACACCGGTCCCTTCCAGTTCCATCTGCAGGTTGGTCACCATCGCGACCAACCCCGCCTTGGCGGCGCCGTAAGCGCCCATGTGGGGCCGCTGACGCAGCGCCACGTCGGAGCCGATGAAAATCACATCGCCCCGTTGACGTTTCACCATCCCGGGCAGCACCGCGGTGGCCAGCCGGTTGGCGCCGATCAGGTGGATCTGGATCTGGGAGGCGAACTCCTCGGTTCCGGTCTCGTAGATCCGTCCCAAGAAGGTGTCGCCGGCACCGGCGACGAGGACTTCGATGTCGCCGAGTTCCTCGGTGGCGCGGTGCACGAACTGCGTCACCGACTCGGGGTCGGTGACGTCCAGAGGCAACGCCACCGCTTCGCCGCCGTCAGCCCGGATCTGGGCGGCGAGTTCCTCGCATTTGTCCACCCGCCGCGCACCGAGTGCTACGGGGAAGCCGCGGGCGGCGAGTTCGGCGGCGGTTGCGGCACCGATACCCGATGAGGCACCCGCGATGAGGGTGGGCCGGCGCGCCGGGTGCGGGTCGAAACGGGGCATCAGCGCATCAGGCTTTCGTCACGGTGATCGGAAGGTGTGCGAATCCCCGCACGCTGCTCGAATGCACCCGCACCGCCCCGGCGGTGTCCACCTCGTAGCCGCGGATGCGGGTGAGCAGCTCGGTCAGTGCGACGCGAGCCTCCATCCGGGCCAGATGAGCCCCGAGGCAGAAATGCGCGCCGCTGCCGAAGCTGAGCAGTTTAGAGCCGATGTCGCGGCCGATGCGGAACTCATCGGGGTCGGTGAAGACCCGCTCGTCGCGGTGGGCGGAGCCGGGCATCAGCAGCAGCGTGTCACCGGGTTGCAGTGTGGTGCCGTGGAACTCGATCTCTTCGGCGACCACCCGGGCAAGGATCTGGCTTGAGGTGTCATAACGCAGGGTCTCCTCCACCCACAGCGGGACGCACGCATGGTCGTCAAGCACACCGTTGAGCTGGTCGGGATTGACACCCGCCCAATACATGGCATTGCCAAGCAGTTTGGTGGTCGTCTCGTTGCCGGCGACCACCATCAGGAACAGGAAGGCCATGATCTCGTCGTCGGCCAGGCGGTCGCCGTCGATCTCAGCCTCCAGCAGCGCACCGGTGAGATCGTCGGTGGGGTTTCGCCGCCGCTGCCGCACCATGTCGGCGTAGTAGGTCAACAGCTCCATCGCCGCCACCAGAGCGGCCTGCGGCACGTCGGTGACGCCGTCCTCGCGGTGCATGACCGTATCGGCCAGTACACGCAGACGTTGCCGGTCCTCCGGTGGCACCCCCACCAACTCCGAGATGACGTCCATCGGCAGCTTGCCGGCGAATTCGGTGATGTAGTCGAAGGAGTCGCTGTCCAGAGCAGTTTCGAGATGCTCGCGGGTGAGCTGAAGAACCCGCCCCTCCAACTCGCGGATCCGGCGGGGCGTGAACCCCTTCGACACCAGGCTGCGCAGCCGCAGGTGCGCCGGGTCGTCCATCGCCAGGAACGACATCGTCCGGTAGGCCTCCGGCGTGCGGGAGATCGGGTCGAGTGAGACGCCGAGTTTGTTCGACAGGGCGGTGCTGTTGCGGAATCCGGCATGTACGTCCGCGTGCCGGGTGAGAGCCCAGAAATTCAGATCGTCGTTGCGGTACAGCGGCGCTTCATCGCGCAACCGCCGGTAGTACGGGTAGGGGTCCTCGTGGAACTGATAGTCATACGGGTCCAGAACGGGTGCGACCTCACTCATCGTCGCCTCCCAGGATCAAGCCGACTACGTAGCCGAGCCGGTCCGCGATCTGCCGATAGGTGAATGCACCACTTCCGGCCTGCACCAGCGCGCCGAAATAGCTCATCTCGCACGCCGCCACCGTGCGGGGGTCGCCGTCGGGGCCCAGGGCGGACTTGATCCGCTTGTGAATCTCCGCCCCGATACGGTCGCGGACCACCCGGACGGCGGCGTCATTGCTCAGCAGGGCGGTGGTACACGCGGCGGCCACCTCAGGTTCGTCGGCGACGACCAGGGCCAGGTTGCGCAAGGCCTGCTGAACCCGCCTCAGCCGGGTGTCGTTGACGTCGGTGAAGAACGGCACCTGACTGACGAGGTCGAGGTACACCTCGGCCACCAGATGGTTCTTCGACGACACATAGGTGTACGCCGTTGCCGGCGCCACGTTGGCGCGGGCAGCGACCGCCCGCACCGTCAGGTCGGCGTACGACGAGGCACGCAGGGTGTCCAGTGCCGCACCCACCAACTTGCGGAAGGTTTCCTCCTGCCGCGGCCGACGGCCTTCGGCGCCGTCACGAGCGGCGGTCGCCACGGCATCCCTGGACACATGTCCAACGTAGTGCCGGGTGCTGCGGGCGTGCAAGATGCAACACCGAACATGCACGTGGAAGGCCACATGGAAGGTCCGGCCGCCGACGTGCCCTTGCCCCCTCGCAGATGCTGCGGATAGTGTTCAGCCGATCAGTTGCCGGACAGGTGTCCACGGAATCAGGGCGGGAGTCGCGATGGCGATATCAGCCGGACGCAGCAGTGATCTGTTCATTGACGGGCAACTCGTCCCCGGCGGCGCGGGCCACTACCCGAACATCAATCCGGCCACCGAGGAGGTGCTCGGCACTGCCGCCAACGCCGACCTCACCGACACCGACCGTGCCATCGCAGCCGCACGTAGGGCATTCGACGCAGGCGACTGGTCGACCGATACCGCCCTGCGGGTCCGATGCATCCGCCAACTCCGTGACGCCATGGGCGATCACATCGAGGAACTGCGCGAGATCACCATGGCCGAGGTCGGCGCTCCCCGGATGTTGACCGCAGCTGCCCAACTCGAGGGCCCGATCGCCGATCTGGAATTCAGTGCCGCCACTGCCGAGAACTACTCGTGGCGAATCGATCTCGGCGTCGCCGCCCCGATGGGAATCAAGACCCGGCGCACCCTGGTCCGGGAAGCGGTCGGCGTCGTCGCCGCCATCACCCCCTGGAATTTCCCGCACCAGATCAACCTCGCCAAGATCGGACCCGCACTGGCCACCGGGAACACCGTCGTGCTCAAGCCCGCACCGGACACCCCCTGGTGCGCAGCGATCCTCGGTGAACTGATTGCCGAGCACACCGACATCCCACCCGGAGTGCTCAACATCGTCACCTCCGATGACCATGCGGTCGGTGCGATGCTCAGCAGCGATCCGCGGGTCGACATGGTGTCCTTCACCGGTTCGACGGCTACCGGGCGGGCGGTGATGGCCGCCGGCGCCCCGACGATCAAGAAGGTCTTCCTCGAACTCGGCGGGAAGTCGGCGTTCCTGGTTCTCGATGACGCCGATCTGGCGGCCGCCTGTGCGATGGCGGCCTTCACCGCCTCGGTGCACGCCGGGCAGGGGTGTGCGATCACGACCCGTCTCGTGGTGCCCCGCGCCCACTACGACGAAGCCGCCGCGGCGGCAGCCGCCACCATGCTGGGGCTCAAACCCGGCGATCCGACCAAACCCGGAACCATCTGTGGCCCAGTGATTTCAGCCCGCCAACGCGATCGCATTCAGTCGTATCTGGACCTGGCGGTCGCTGAAGGTGGCACGTTCGCCTGCGGTGGCGGTCGTCCGGCGGACTCCGATCGCGGGTTCTTCATCGAACCCACGGTGATCGTCGGTCTCACCAACGACGCCCGGGTCGCCCGGGAGGAGATCTTCGGCCCGGTGCTGACCGTCATCGCCCACGACGGTGACGATGACGCCGTGCGGATCGCCAACGACTCGCCCTACGGACTGTCCGGGACGGTGTTCAGTGCCGATCCTGAGCGGGCGCAGAAGGTGGCGTCGCGACTGCGGGTGGGCACAGTCAACGTCAACGGTGGTGTGTGGTTCTCCGCGGATGTGCCCTTCGGCGGATACAAGCAGTCCGGCGTCGGCCGGGAGATGGGCCTCGCCGGCTTCGAGGAGTACCTCGAGCTCAAAGCGATTGCGACCGCTATATGAGTTCGGTCGAGTGAAGGAGAGACATGCAATTCACTGACAAGGTGGCCATCGTCACCGGTGCGGGCGGCGGCATCGGCCAGTCGTACGCCGAGGCGTTGGCCCGTGCGGGTGCTGCCGTGGTGGTCGCCGATATCAACATGCAGGGCGCCGACCGGGTGGTAGCCGGAATCACCGCCGACGGCGGTCGCGCGATCGCCGTCCCGGTCGACGTCTCCGACCCCGACTCCGCCGCGGCGATGGCCGACCGGACGGCAGCCGAGTTCGGCGGCATCGACTATCTGATCAACAACGCCGCCATCTTCGGTGGGATGAAGTTGGACATGCTGCTCACCGTCGACTGGAGCTACTACAAGAAGTTCATGAGTGTGAACCTCGACGGTGCGCTGATCTGCACACGTGCGGTCTACAAGACGATGGCCGAGCGGGGTGGCGGTGCGATCGTCAACCAGTCCTCCACCGCCGCATGGCTCTACGCCAACTACTACGGGCTGGCCAAGGCCGGTATCAACAGCCTGACCCAGCAACTGTCCCGGGAGTTGGGCTGGCAGAACATCCGGATCAATGCCATCGCGCCGGGACCGATCGACACCGAAGCCAACCGCACCACCACCCCGCAGCAGATCGTCGCCGACATCGTCTCGCGTATCCCGCTCAGCCGCATGGGACAGCCGGAGGACCTGGTCGGGATGTGCCTGTTCCTACTGTCTGACGACGCGCGCTGGATCACCGGGCAGATTTTCAATGTCGATGGCGGGCAGATCATTCGATGACGACCGCGCAACCGCACCTGGGCTACATAGGGCTGGGCAGTATGGGCGCCCCGATGGCCCGCCGACTCGTCGGCTGGGCCGGTGGACTGGTCGTCTATGACGTTCGCGCCGAGGCTTCAGCGCCGTTCGCCGATGCCGGAGCGGAGGTCGCGGCCAGCATCGCCGACGTCGCCGCGGCCGATCTGATCAGCATCACGGTGCTCGACGACGCGCAGGTTCGCGACGTGGTGGGCGAACTGGCCCGCCATGCGTCGCCGGGCACCGTGATCGCCATCCACTCCACCATCGCCGATTCCACTGCGGCCGAATTGGCTGATCAGCTTGCCCCGCAGGGCATTGCGGTGATCGACGCCCCGGTCAGCGGCGGAGGGGGAGCAGCCGACAAGGGCGAACTCGCCGTCATGGTGGGTGCACCACGGGAGGTGTACGAACGCGTCAAACCGGTTTTCAAACAGTGGGCGTCACTGGTTATCCGCGCCGGCGAACCGGGTGCCGGAACGCGCATGAAACTGGCCCGAAACATGCTGACCTTCACCGCCTTCGCGGCGGCGTGTGAGGCGATGCGGCTGGCCGAGGCGGCGGGTATTGATCTGCAGGCCCTCGGCCGGGTGGTGCGGCACACCGACGCACTCACCGGTGGGCCCGGCGCCATCATGATCCGAGACAACATGGGCGACGTCGACCCGGGGCACTGGCTGTACGACACCTTCACCCACACCCGTGGACTGGGCGAGAAGGACCTGAAACTGGCTCTGGCGCTGGGGGACTCGGTGGGCATCAACTTGCCGTTGGCGCAGATCGCAGTGCGGACGTTGGCGGCCGGACTCGGCGTACCGCACGGAAAGGACTGACCATGGATTCGGCTGGGAATGAACTGCGCCGCAAGGGCCTGGACAAGATGAAAGAGGTCTACGGCTGGGAGATGCCCGACCTACCGGGGGACTACTTCGCGCTGACCGTCGATCACCTCTTCGCCGACATCTGGAGCAGACCCGGGTTGTCCATGCGGGACAAAAGGCTGGTCACGCTCTCGGTGGTAACTGCGCTGGGACTGCCTGATCTGGCCGAGATTCAGGTGAACGCCGCGCTGGGCAACGCCGAGATGACCGAAGCCGAACTGCGGGAGATGGCCATCTTCATCACCCACTACGTGGGCTTCCCCCTCGGGTCGACGTTCAACAATGTGGTGGAGAAGGTCATCGCCCGACGCAAGAAGGCCTCGGGCTGACCGCGCGACACCCGGCAGCCGGCACACTTTAGGGTGTGGGATCGTGCGAGTCCTCGTGATCGGATCCGGTGCCCGCGAACACGCCCTGCTGCTCGGGCTGCGCAAGGACCCGGCCGTCGACTTCCTGGCGGTAGCGCCGGGCAACGCGGGGACCGCTTCGGTGGCCACCCAGTGCGACGTCGATGTCACCTCCCCGGAGCAGGTCACCGCTCTGGCCGCCCGCCTGGACGCCGACCTGGTCGTCATCGGCCCCGAGGTGCCCCTGGTCCGTGGCGTGGCCGACGCCGTACGGGCGGCCGGGATCGCCTGCTTCGGCCCGTCGGCGGACGCTGCCCGCATCGAGGGCTCCAAGGCCTTCGCCAAAGACGTGATGGCCGCCGCCGGGGTACGCACCGCAGCCAGTGAGACCGTCTCCGATGCCGCCGGTCTGGACGCGGCCCTGGACCGGTTCGGGCCGCCCGCGGGCCAGCGCGCGTGGGTCGTCAAGGATGACGGACTGGCCGCCGGCAAGGGTGTGGTGGTCAGCGCCGACCGCGATGCCGCCCGCGGGCACGCCACCGACGTCTTGGAGTCGGGCAGTCCGGTGTTGCTGGAATCCTTTCTTGAGGGCCCCGAGGTGTCGCTGTTCTGTCTGGTCGACGGCGTCACCGTGGTGCCGCTGCTGCCCGCGCAGGACTTCAAACGAGTCGGCGACGGGGACACCGGCCCCAACACCGGCGGCATGGGTGCCTACGCCCCGTTGCCGTGGCTGCCTGAACATGTCACCGCCGCCATCGTTGGTGATGTCGTTGAACCGGTCGCTGCCGAATTGGCCCGCCGCGGCTGCCCGTTCTCCGGATTGCTCTACGCCGGCCTGGCCATCACACCGGACGGCCCCTCCGTCGTCGAATTCAACTGTCGCTTCGGCGATCCGGAGACCCAGGCAGTGCTGGCACTGCTGGAGTCACCTCTGGGCGGGCTGCTGTACGCGACTGCCACCGGGGCGCTGGCCGACTTCCCCGCCCTGCAGTGGCAGGACGGATGCGCCGTCACCGTGGTGCTGGCCGCGCACAACTACCCCGGTAGCCCTCGTGTCGGTGATGTGATCACCGGAGGCGACGGCGAAGGGATCCTGCACGCCGGCACCGCCCGCGGCGAGGACGGGTCGGTCATCTCCGCCGGCGGACGGGTGCTGTCGGTGGTCGCAACCGGAACCGACCTGGCCGCCGCCCGCGACGCCGTGTATCGCCGATTGGCCGGGATCGGTTTACCCGGCGGCCATTTCCGCAGCGACATCGCGCTAGCCGCCGTCAAGGGGAAAATCGCGCTGTGACCTCGGCTGGGTGACCATTACCTGCTTGCCCGGGGTTTCATCACACGCTGAGATGCGTTGCCAGCCAGGCGATCTCACCCGGCAGTTGCGAACTCCAATAGCCGGCGTCATGCCCGCCGGGGGAGAAGCCGCCGGCCGGCGGGTTGGGTAGCTGTGCGACGAACTGCTTGGTGGCGGCGTAGAACGGGTCGCCGGTGCCGCAATCCACCCGTAACGGGATCGACCCCAGCGACGGAAGGCCGAACACCGTGTTGGCCGCGAAGTCCTCGGCGCTGTCGAAAGCTCCCGGCGCGGCGGCTTCCGGGGACAGCCACAGCGCTGGGCTCACCGCGCAGATAGCGGCGGTGCGCGCCGGGCCCAGTCGGGCGCCCAGCAGCAGTGCGCCGTAGCCGCCCATCGACCAGCCCAGAAAACCCACTCGCGAGGTGTCCAGGTCATGCTGGTTCGCCAGCATGGGGATGAGTTCATCGCTGACCATCGCCCCGGCGTCCTCCCCGGAGGCGCGCCGGTGCCAGTAACTACCGCCGCCATCGACGGCGACCACCGCGAACGGCGGAAGGCCCGCCGTGGCCGCCTGTGCCAGGCCCTGCTCGACACCGCCCGCCATCACCGACGCCGCGCTGCTGTCCTTGCCGTGCAGGGCGATCAGCGGACGCAGGACACGGGTCTGGCCGGGCGGGCGGGCGATCGCCCAGTTGGTCGGGATGCCGCCGCGCGCGGCGGAGATGAAGCTTCCGGTCACCATGCTCGACTGGTCGGCTCGCGCCATCGGCGACCGGGCCTGCGCACCGAATACAGCGGCGCCCGCCGCCCCGGCACTCAGGCGAAGCGCCGCGCGGCGTGACAGGTCGGGCACCACGACATCGTGCCACCCCGGCGCGCCGGTGCGCGGGGGGTACTAGGCCACCTATTCAGGCAATCCACGATCGGGGTCGGGGTGCTGCTGGCAGCATGGCCGGGGTGACAGCAGCAGTGACGCCGAAGGGAGAGCGCCGGCGGTTCGCACTTATCTGCGCTGCCGCTGAATTGTTGTGCCACGCTGGATTCGAAGCGGTCACCCACCGCGCGGTCGCTGAGCGTGCCGGTCTTCCACTGGCGTCGACCACCTACTACTTCTCGTCGTTGGAGGAGTTGATCGAGACGGCCGTTGAATACCTCAGCGCCACTGAGGGGGCGCAATTGCGTGATCGGGTCAGAGCCTTGCCGCGGCGGCGCCGCGGTGCCGAAGCTGCCGCGGATGTGCTCATCGACCTGCTGGCCGGCGAACCGAACCGGGAGGAGTTGATCTCCCGCTACGAGCGCTACATCGCCTGCGCGCGGCACCCGTCGATGCGGGGTGTCGAACGCCGACTGCTTAAGCAACGGGTGGAGGCCGTCGGCGAAGCGATGGCCCGGTCGGGCCGCTGCGCCCGGCCCGACATGATGACGGCGCTGCTGTATTCGGTGGACGGCGCGGTGGTTTCGGCCCTGGTGGACGACCAGGATGGGCCGCGGGTGAGCGTTCGTGCCACTCTGGTTGACGTGATTGACGTACTGGCGCCCATCGACCCACGGATCTGACATGGGTCTGGCTGATGTCACCCGCCCGGTGACCGGGCTCATCGACGGCGCGATGGATCGCGCGCTGGTGCTCGGCTACACCCGGATCGGCTCCGGACTGCGGCGTCGCTGGTGGCCTGCCGACCCGGCCCCGGACGCCATGGTCGGCAAGCGGATCGTCGTCACCGGCGCCACCGCCGGAATCGGCCTGCAGATGGCCCGGGCCTTCGCCGGCCTCGGTGCCACCGTGCACCTGCTCGGCCGCAATCCCGACAAGGTCAGCCGATGCGTCGCCGCCATCCGCGAGGAGGTGCCCGGCGCCGACGTCGTCGGTGAGGTGTGCGACGTCTCCGACCTCGATGCGGTGGCGAACTGGACCACCGACTTCAGCAACCGGGTTCCGGCACTGGACGGCCTGGTGCACAACGCCGGCCTGATGCCCAAGGAACGCCTGGTTACCCCACAAGACCATGAGCTTCAGTTGGCCACCCACATCCTGGGACCGCACCTGATGACCGAACGTCTGCTGCCGCTGCTGCGGGCCGCCCGGGGCGCGTCGGTGGTGTTCGTGTCCTCGGGCGGGATGTACAGCACCCCACTGGTGATCGACGACCTGGAATCCACCCAGGACTACAACGGGGTGCGCACCTACGCGCGGACAAAGCGCATGCAGGTCGTGCTCGCCGATGCGTGGGCGCACCGACTGGCCCGCACCGACGTCAAGGTCGAGAGCATGCACCCCGGGTGGGTCGACACCCCGGGCGTGGCGGAATACCTGCCACGGTTTCGGGTGATCACCAGGCCGCTGCTGCGCGACCTCGCCGACGGCGCCGACACCGCGGTCTGGCTGGTGGCCACCCGCCCGCCGTCCAAGCCCGGCCACTTCTGGCATGACCGCTTGCAGCGCCCGACCACCTTCGGCTGGCAGCGGCCCAGCAATCCGGCCACCATCCGGCGGTTCCTGCATCAAGTCAGCGACATGACCGCCACCTCAAAGGCGTGGACGTAAATCACCGCAGCGCCGGGGTGACGATGCACCCGGTGACGGTATCGCCGTACACCCTGATGTCGGCCGGCCGATGGGCGGCATACCGGGCGATATAGGCGCACAGCACCGCGTCGATCGGATCCTCCGCGCGGCGCAGTTGCGCCTTGGTGCTGGCCGTCCGCACCGCCGACGTGAGGGCATCCCAGGCTTCGGTTCTGACCTCAAGTGTCGGAGTGGCTGACTCCAACTCCTCCAGAAATCCGATGAGCCGCAACAATTCCGACTGCAGGCCCGAGAAGTCTCGGCCCGATTTCTGCTTGTACTTGAGGGTCTTGTCGAGGCCGAACAGCACGACGCTGGCGGCATGCGGATACACCTCGAAAGCGCGACGGCGCGCCGTCGAGCGGGGGTCGAGGTCCAGGCGCAGCTGTGCGCACAACCGCGCTCCCCGCCCGCCGTCGGCGAACCAGGCCAGGCCGGTGTTGGCCGGATGGGCTCCGGCGTCGAAGCGTCGGAAGTCGCGGTTCAGGGCCGCCTCGCAGGGCCGATTACCACTCGAATTGATCACCACCAGGGGCGCGTCGATGGCCACCACGCAGTCGCCGGTGACATAGGGGCCAAGTTGGGTGAGAACGTCGTCGTCGCTACCGGCCACGCCCACGTGGCACAGCGCCCCCGTCGCATCGAGGGCCGCCACACCGGTCGGGCCGCGCTGGCCCCAAGCCAGGTCGACTCCGAGGTAGTGCACGGGAGAAACTGTAAGCGCCGCCCGAACCGTAAACTTTCTGCTCGTGACCATCCCAAATGTCCTGGCCAGTCGTTACGCCAGCGCCGACATGGTTGCGATCTGGTCCCCGGAGGCCAAGATCATCGCCGAACGCCGGCTGTGGCTGGCCGTGCTGCGGGCGCAGCGTGAACTGGGCGTCGCTGTCCCCGAGGCGGCGCTGCCCGACTACGAACGGGTGCTCGAGCAGGTGGATCTGGGCTCGATCGCAGCCCGGGAGCGGGTGCTGCGCCACGACGTCAAGGCGCGCATCGAGGAGTTCAACGCCCTGGCCGGCCACGAGCAGGTGCACAAGGGCCTGACCAGTCGCGACCTCACCGAGAACGTCGAGCAACTCCAAATCCGCCAGTCGCTGCAACTGGTGCACGCCCACGGAGTGGCGGTCGCCGCCCGGTTAGCCGAACACGCTGCCGGCTACCGCGACCTGGTGATGGCCGGGCGCAGCCACAACGTCGCCGCCCAGGCCACCACGCTGGGCAAGCGATTCGCTTCCGCCGCCCAGGAAACCCTGATCGCGCTGACCCGGATCCGCGAGTTGATCGAGCGCTATCCGCTGCGCGGAATCAAGGGCCCGATGGGAACCGGCCAGGACATGCTCGACCTGTTCGACGGCGATACCGACCGGTTGACCGAGTTGGAACGGCGGGTGGCGAGTTTCCTGGGCGTCACCGCGGTGCTCGACAGCGTCGGGCAGGTGTACCCGCGGTCGCTGGACCACGACGTGCTGTCCGCGCTGGTGCAGTTGGGTGCCGGGCCGTCGTCGCTGGCGCACACCATCCGGTTGATGGCCGGCCACGAACTGGTCACCGAAGGCTTCGCCGAGGGGCAGGTCGGATCCTCGGCCATGCCGCACAAGATGAACACCCGTAGCTGCGAGCGGGTCAACGGTCTGCAGGTGGTACTGCGCGGTTATGCGTCGATGGCGGCGGAATTGGCTGGGGCGCAATGGAATGAGGGCGACGTGTTCTGCTCGGTGGTACGCCGGGTGGCGCTACCGGACGCCTTCTTCGCCATCGACGGGCAGATCGAGACATTCCTCACGGTGCTCGACGAATTCGGTGCCTACCCGGCGGTGATCGGACGTGAGCTTGACCGCTACCTGCCGTTCCTGGCGACCACCAAGGTGCTCATCGCCGCCGTGCGGTCCGGCATGGGACGTGAAGCCGCGCATGAGGTCATCAAGGAGCATGCGGTGGCAGTGGCCCTGGCGATGCGGGAACGCGGGGCTGAACCCGACCTGCTCGACCGGTTGGCCGCCGACCCGCGGCTGCCGTTGGACCGGGCGGCCCTGGATGCCGCACTGGCCGACAAGCAGTCGTTCACCGGGGCGGCCGGTTCACAGGTCGACCGGGTGGTCGCCGCCGTCGAAGAACTGGTCAGCGTCTACCCCGATGCCGCCGCGTACACCCCCGGCACCATCCTCTAGCCGTTGCCGTCCCGGCCCCGCCCCCGGCCGTTACCGCGCCGAAACCGGTGGGGCGGGGGAGGGGCGGACGCGGGCGACGCCGGCTGAGCGCAACTCCAGGGCGGCCAACCCCCGGACCGCCGCCGGGTCCTGGTGCCGCCACGCCCCAACAGGGTCGGGAGTGATCTCGGTCAGCCGTCGTAGCGGCCGATTCGCCAGTGCCCGAAGCGCCAACAACTGTTCCCCGGCCGGGGTCTGGGCCAACGCGATGACCGTCCACTTGCGACGGAAGAACCGGATCCGCAGGAACAGCCAGGGCATCCCGACGGCCAGAATCGGCGGGGCCGCCACCGCAATGGCCAGCACCACCGCCAGCCAGGTCGCCGTGCTGTTCAGGCTCTG
>CAXNJA010000057.1:0-14998 GCA_964202555.1 Mycobacterium sp. | reverse complement strand
GGGTTCGAGCACCGCGGGTGTGGTGGCCGGTGGTGGCGGTCCGACGGTGGATGCGGCCCGTCAGGACGCGATCAACAGGGCGGCGGCCAACAACACGCCCCTCGGCGCGGATGCCGTGGTCATCATTTCGGCCTGCCCCTAAGTGGGCGAGCTGATGTCAAGTCGTGCTGCTACATCCCGAAAGGGGAAACTGACAATGAACGGTCGCGCCGCGACGGCAGCGCTGTTGGCGGGTTTGGTTGTGGCGGCTGGGGTTTCGGCTCCTGTCGCCGGTGCCCGTCCGACCTGCCAGCAAACGGATTTCAAGAGTATCTGTCAGACCAACGGCAGCGTGTCGATCAAGGCCCGTCCCGGTACTCTCGCCCCGCCCGCCAACATTCCGGTGTTCCCCTGGCTGGGGATGCCGGGTGGCCGACGCTGAGCTCAGTAAACCCGGCGCGACGGCCGGTCCTCTAACCGGGGCTGGACGCGTTGTTCCTTACGCGCACTACCAGGCGTGCACCTGATTCTGCGCCGGCTCCAACCCGACCTCGGCCAGCAGTTCGGTCGCGTCGGCGGCGAGTTCGCACAGCGTGGGCACCTCGGTGCGTTCGGTGCTGCTGAACGGTTCGAGCACGAACGCCGCGGGATCCTTGCGTCCGGGCGGGCGGCCGATTCCGATCCGTACCCGCTGAAAATCCTTGCTGCCCAACGCGTTGGCAACCGAACGTAATCCGTTGTGGCCGCCCTCGCCGCCGCCCAGTTTGAGCCGGACTTTGCTGAAGTCGATGTCGAGTTCGTCGTGGATGACGATGACGTCGCCCGGGGCGATGGAGTAGAACTTCGCCAAAGGCCCGATCTGCCGGCCGGACTCGTTCATGTAGCAGCGCGGCTTGGCTAGGACGACGGACCGCCCGCCCAGGCGGCCGGTGGCCACCTCGGCGCCGGATTTCTTGTGCACCTTGAACGGCACACCGATCCGCGCGGCCAGCACGTCAGCCACCATGAACCCCACATTGTGCCGGGTCTTGGCGTACTGCGGTCCGGGGTTGCCCAGGCCGACAACCAGCAGTGGCTCGGCCACGAGGGCTTACTCGGCCTTTTCGGCTTCGCTCTCGCTCTCGCCCGTGTCCTCGCCGGCCTCCGCGGCGGGTTCCGTGGCCTCTTCGCCACCGCCCTCGGCGTCCATCTCCTCGGCGGACGGTGCGGCGACGATGTTGACCACCAGCATCTCCGGGTCGCTGATCAGGGTGACACCCGACGGCAGCGAAACATCGCCGGCCAGGATCTGGGTGCCCTCCTCGGCCCCTTCGATCGACACCGTGAGACCTTCCGGGATGGACAGCGCTTCGGCCTCGATCTCGATGGTGGTGGCGTCCTGGGTCACCAGGGTTCCGGAGGCCGCATCGCCTTCCAGGTTCACCGGCACCTCGACGGTGACCTTCTCGCCGCGCTTGACGATGATCAGGTCGGCATGGGTGATGCTGCGCTTGATGGGGTGGATGGACAGTGCCTTGGTGAGCGCCAACTGCTCGGTGCCGTTGATGTCCAGGCTCAGCACGGCGTTGGTGCCCGAGTTGCGCAGCACCGCAGCGAAGTCGCGGGCGTTGAGGGCCAGGTGCTGCGGATCTGCTCCGTGGCCGTACAGGACCGCGGGGAACTTGCCCTCGCGACGGGCCTGGCGCGAGGCGCCCTTACCGGTCCGGGTCCGGACCTCGACCACGAGTTTGTTGGTGCTGGCGCCTTTGGCCATCTGAGATGCTCCTTACCTTCCGGGGGTCTTACCGCACGACGGAGGCAGGGCTTGGGAAAAGCCTCGTCGATAACGGCGGCCGGAGCCGCCCTCGCCGTGACGCGGTCACCAGGGTAGCCGACCGCTGCCCTGCAGCGGAAATTCGGTCGCCGCGCTACCGCGGAAATTCGGTTTCGGTGAGCTGCTCGGACAGCTGCCACAGCGCCCTGGCGGTCTTGTCGTCGCGGGCCAGTGGGCTGCGGCCCACCACACCGATCGGGCCGCGAGCGCCGAATTTGGGTCCTACGAAGCTGTTCGGCGGCAGGTCCCGGCAGGCCGCATAGAGCGTCGGGTTGGCGCCGTACTCCGCGCTGGCCCCGAACAGTTTGTTGGCCGCCAGCCACACCGGGGTGCCGATCGGGTTGCCGGTATGTCCTTGCAGGTTGGTGGCCGAGTACCCCGGATGGGCGGCATGGGCCTTGATCGCCGAGCCCGCCGCGGTCAGGCGGCGCTGCAACTCGCTGGTGAACAGCAGGTTGGCCAGCTTGGACTGGCCGTAGGCCAGCCACGCCGAGTAGGGCCGGGCCTTCCAGTTGAGGTCCTTGAGGCTGATTCGGCCGGTCCAGTGCATCAGCGAGGACACCGTGACCACACGGTCGGTCAGCTTGGGCAGCAGCAGGTTGGTCAAAGCGAAGTGGCCGAGGTGGTTGGTGCCGATCTGGCTCTCGAAGCCGTCGACGGTGATCGAGTACGGCACCGCCATGATGCCGGCGTTGTTGATCAGGACGTCCACCAGGCCGATGCTGTCAGCGAATTCCCGGACTGACGCGAGGTCCTGCAGGTCGAGCCTGCGCACCTGCACATCGCCGGTCATGCCCGCGGCCGCAGCGTTGCCCTTGTCGACGTTGCGGCAGGCCAGGATGACCCGGGCGCCGGCGCGGGACAGTTCGCGGGCAGTCACCAGGCCCAGTCCGCTGTTGGCGCCGGTGACGATCGCGGTCCGGCCGGCAAACGACGGGAGAACGACGGCGTCCCCGTCGTTGGAAAAACTGGGCATGGCCGCAAACCTACTTCACCGCGACTGAGAAACCCCCGATGACCTTCTCGACGTCCGGCGCTTGTGCAGCGGCTTGGCCGGCCAGCGTGGTGACGGTGAACTGCACCAGGTAGCGGTCGAACTTTGAGGTCACCGGGAAGACGATTCGGTTGTAGGTGTGCAACCGCGTCTGGCTGTGGTCGTAGCTGCCCTCGATCATCACCGACGGAAACCCGGCGAAGTCGGCGTTCGAGTAGTTCAGCCGGTTGAAGTTCTTGGACAACTCGGCGTCGTCGTCGGCGTGCTCGAGGGCGGCCGGGATGTCGAAGTTGCCGTCGAGTTTGAACACCATGACCATCGCGGTCGGGTAGGTGTTGTTCTTGGCGATGGCCTCGGTGCCGGGGGAGAAGTTCGGGTTGGCGTACGTGGTCCAGCCGGGTGGGCGGGGCAGCGTCACGGTCAGGTCGGTGAGCTTGCCCAGGGCCACCTGCTCGCCGGTGACCCCGACGCTGGACAGGTATTGGGCGATCGGGGTCGGCGACGTCGGCGGGGCCGTCGTGGTCACGACGGGGCTCGATGTCCACACACTGGAGTAGTCCGCGGTATGCGCACTGCAGCCGACCGTGGTCAGCACCGCGGTCACTAGTGCCGCGGCGGCGGTTCTACGCATCTCCTCTATGCATCTCCGTCGAAAAGACCTGTCACTGAGCCGTTCTCAAACACCGCATGGATGGTGCTGGCCAACAGCGGGGCGATCGACAGGACCGTCAGTTGCGGGAATCGCTTGGCGTCTTCGATCGGCAGGGTGTTGGTGACGATCACCTCGCGGGCGCCGCAGGAGGCCAACCGTTCGGCAGCTGGATCCGAGAGCACGCCGTGGGTGGCGGCGATGATGACGTCCTTGGCGCCGTCCTCGCGCAGCAGTTTCACTGCGCCGGCGATGGTGCCGCCGGTGTCGATCATGTCGTCGGTCAGCACGCAGGTCTTGCCCTCGACTTCACCGACCACCCGGTTGGACACCACCTGGTTGGGCACCCGCGGGTCGCGGGTCTTGTGGATGAAGGCCAGCGGAGTGCCGCCCAGTGCGTCGGCCCACTTCTCGGCCACCCGTACCCGGCCGGAGTCCGGGGACACCACGCAGATGTCCTCGCCGGCGTAGTTGTCTCTGATGTAGCCGGTCAGCAGCGGTTGGGCCCGCATGTGGTCGACCGGTCCGTCGAAGAAGCCCTGGATCTGATCGGTGTGCAGGTCGACCGAGACGATCCGGTCGGCGCCGGCGGTCTTGAGCAGATCGGCCACCAGGCGCGCCGAGATCGGCTCGCGGCCGCGGTGCTTCTTGTCCTGGCGGGCATAGGGATAGAACGGCAGGATCGCGGTGATCCGCTTGGCGCTGCCCCGCTTGAGCGCGTCGATCATCAGCAGTTGTTCCATCAACCAGGTGTTCAGCGGCGCAGGATTGGACTGCAGCACGAACGCGTCGCAGCCGCGCACCGATTCGTCGAAGCGAACGAAGATCTCACCGTTGGCGAAGTCGCGAGCCGTCGTCGCGGTGACCTCAACGTCGAGTTCCTTGGCGACCTGCTCGGCCAGTTCCGGATGCGCCCGGCCCGAGAAGAGCATCAGGTTCTTGCGGTTGTCGATCCAATCGGTGCCCACTGCGTTGCCTCACGTCGGGGTTCGATACGCGGTCATCGTACGGGGTGTGGCTGCTTTCAGCCCTGATCGGGGTCGATCCGGGGGGCGGGCGGCTTGGCCTTGGCCGCCGCCGCGGCCTTGGCGGAGTCGCTGTCGGCGCGGTTGTGCAGCACCCAGTCCTCGATGTTGCGCTGCGTGCCGGCCGAGACGGCCAGCGCACCGGGTGGCACATCCTCGCGCAGCACCGTCCCGGCGCCGGTGTAGGCGCCGTCGCCGACCTGCACCGGAGCCACGAACATGGTGTCGCTACCGGTGCGGACGTGGGAGCCGATGGTGGTGCGGCTCTTGTTCTCCCCGTCGTAGTTGACAAAGACGCTGGAGGCGCCGATGTTGCTGTACTCGCCGATGTCGGCGTCTCCGACATAGGTCAGATGCGGAACCTTGGTCCCGGTGCCGATGGAGGCGTTCTTGGTCTCCACGAACGCCCCCAACTTGCCGTCGGCCCCCAGCCGGGTGCCGGGCCGCAGATAGCTGAACGGACCCACCTCCGCGCCGTCGCCGACGATGGCTTGGGCGCCATGGGTGCGTATCACCGAAGCCCGGTCGCCCACTTGGGTGTCGGTCAGCGTGGTGTCCGGCCCGATCCGGCAGTGGCTGCCGATGCGGGTGACACCGAGCAGTTGGGTGCCGGGGGCGATCACCGTGTCGCGACCGATCGTCACCTCGACGTCGATCCAGGTCGTCGCCGGGTCGGTCACTGTGACGCCGGCGCGCTGGTGGGTGGCCACCACCCGGCGGTTCAGTTCGGCCCCGAGGTCGGCTAGTTGCACCCGGTCGTTGACGCCTGCGACCAGTGCGGAGTCCTCGACATGCTTGGCGTGCACCACTTGGCCGTCCGCCCGCACGATCGAGATGGCGTCGGTCAGATACAGCTCGTGCTGGGCGTTGTCGGAGGACAACCGGCTCAGCGCCGAGCGCAGCGCGGCGATGTCGAAGGCGTAGACGCCGGCGTTGATCTCCCGGATGGCCCGCTGCTGCGGGGTGGCGTCGGTCTCCTCGACGATCGCGATCACCTCACCGTCCTGGGTGCGCAGGATGCGGCCGTAGCCGCGGGCGTCGGGCACCGTCGTGGTCAGCACGGTCACGGCGGCCGGCTCGCTGGAATGGCCGGCGATGAGATCGGCCAGGGTGTCGGCATCGAGCAGGGGAATGTCGCCGGAGGTGATGACCACCGTCCCGTCGAAGTCCTCCGGCAGGGCCGCGAGCCCGCACAGCGCCGCGTGGCCGGTGCCCAATTGCTGCTCCTGCACGGCGATCTCGATCGGCCGGCCCAGTTGGGTCGCCAGTTCGCCGACCACCGGGGCGATCCGCTCGCGGTCCTTGCCCAACACCGCAACCAGGTGCTGCGGGGCGACCTTGGTGATGGCGTGCAAGGCGTGGGACAACATGCTTCGCCCACCGAGGGTGTGCAGCACCTTGGGAGTGTCCGAGCGCATCCGGGTTCCGGCGCCGGCTGCCAACACCAGAACGGCGGAATCCTTTGTTGTTGTCATGTCCGGCCTCCAGTGTGCGGAATGGTGCGCGACACGCTGCGACAGCGTCTAAATCCGCACAGTCGCGGTAAAGAACTGCGCTTCGCCGCCAGGACTCGAACCTGAACTATCTGAACCAAAATCAGAGGTGCTGCCAATTACACCACGGCGAATTACCCGTCAGAGACTTTAGTCCACTCGCTAGGCTGATCGCCGTGGCAGCACCGCAGGGCCCGCCGCGCCCGCCGCGTGCCCGGATGACCGGCGGCGAACGACGCCACCAACTGATCGACATCGCCCGGACTCTCTTTGCCGAACGCGGCTACGAAGCCACCTCGGTCGAGGAGGTCGCCGCCCGCGCGGGGGTCTCCAAGCCGGTGGTCTACGAACACTTCGGCGGTAAGGAGGGTCTCTACGCGGTCGTGGTCGACCGGGAGATGTCCGCACTGCTCGACGGCGTCACCGCCTCGCTGACCAACAACCAATACCGGCCGCGCGTCGAAGCGGTCACCTTGGCGCTGCTGACCTACATCGAGGAGCGCACCGACGGCTACCGGGTGCTGATCCGGGACTCGCCGCAATCATTGAGTCCGGGCACCTACTCCACGCTGTTCAACGACGCCGTCGGGCAGGTCGCCTCGATCCTGGCCGGCGACTTCTCCCGTCGCGGCCTGGATCCGGAGTTAGCTCCGCTCTACGCCCAGGCTCTGGTGGGTTCGGTGTCGATGACCGCGCAGTGGTGGCTGGACGCGCGTGAACCCAAGAAGGAGGTCGTCGCCGCCCACCTGGTGAACCTGATGTGGAACGGCCTGACCGGTCTGGAGCCCGACCCTCGGCTGCAGGGCGAGTGATCGCCGCCGAAACCTGGCCGCGCGCAACGGTTTCTATGGCTGGGCCTAGACTGTTGCGATCATGACGGGGCGCCACCAGGTTCAGACCCCGCTGGCCGCGCTGGTCGACGCCGCGCTCGCCGCACCGCAGTTCAGCGACCTCACCGCGCGGGCTGCTGCCCGGCCCGCCGAGCTTGCGCTGGTCGGCCCGGCGAGCGCGCAGTTGTTCGTTGCGTGTGCGCTGGCTACCGGTGGGCCGCTGATGGTGATCACTGCCACCGGCCGCCAGGCCGACGACCTGACTGCCGAACTGCGCGGGGTGTACGGCGAGGCGGCGGCGCTGTTCGCGTCCTGGGAGACCTTGCCGCATGAGCGGCTCTCGCCCGGTGTGGATACCGTGGGAGCCCGGCTGCTGCTGCTGCGCCGATTGGCCCGGCCCGAGGACGCGATGCTGGGCCCGCCGTTGCGGGTGGTGGTCACCACGGTGCGCTCGCTGCTGCAGCCGATGGCCGCCGACGTCGCCGAGGTCGAGCCGGTGGTCCTGCAGGTCGGCGCCGAGCGGGACTTTGACGCTGTGGTGGCGCGGCTGGCGGAACTGGCCTACACCCGGGTCGACATGGTCGCCCGGCGCGGGGAGTTCGCGGTGCGCGGCGGCATCCTCGATCTGTTCCCGCCGACCGCCGAGCATCCGGTGCGGGTTGAGTTCTGGGGCGACGAGGTCACCGAGATGCGGATGTTCTCCGTCGCCGATCAGCGGTCGATCCCCGAGTTGGAGCCCAGCGCGGTGGTCGCCGTGCCGTGCCGGGAGCTCCTGCTCACCGACGAAGTCCGTTCCCGTGCAGCCCAATTGGGGAAGGGCGCGCCGAGGGAGGGCGACCGGATCTCCGGTAGCGTCGGCGAAATGCTGGCCAAACTGGCCGAGGGCATCCCGGTCGACGGCATGGAGGCGTTGCAGCCGGTGCTGCGCTCGGAGCCACTCGGCTCTCTCGTCGATCACCTGCCGGCCGGAACGCCGCTGTTGGTGTGCGATCCGGAGAAGGTCCGCACCCGCGCCGGCGATCTGATCAAGACGGGCCGCGAGTTCCTGGAAGCCTCCTGGTCGGTGGCCGCGATCGGGGGCGAGGCGCCCATCGACGTCGAAGCGCTCGGCGGCTCCGGTTTCAGTGAACTCGACGAGGTGCGCACTGCGGCGATCGCCGGTGGCCATCCGTGGTGGACGGTGGGCCAGTTGTCCTCGCCGGGGGCGGTCGAACTCGATGTCCGGGCAGCACCGTCAGCACGGGGTCAGCAGTCCAGTGTCGAGGAGATCTTCGCGATGCTGCGCGCCCACGCGCGCACCGGCGGCCTGGCCGCGGTCGTCGCGCCGGGGATCGGCACCGCCCACCGGGTGGTCGAGCAACTTGGTGAACACGACACCCCGGCTGCGCTGCTCGAACCGGGGCAGCCGCCCAAACCCGGCGTCGTCGGTGTCCTCAAGGGTCCACTGCATACGGGGATCGTGATCCCGGGCGCGAACCTGGTCATCATCACCGAGACCGATCTGACCGGAAATCGCGCCACGGGTCCGGACGGCAAGCGGATGGCCGCCCGCCGCCGCAACACCGTGGACCCGCTGGCCCTGACCGCCGGTGACCTGGTGGTGCACGATCAGCACGGCATCGGCAGGTTCGTCGAGATGGTCGAGCGCACCGTCGGCGGGGCGCGACGGGAGTACCTGGTGCTGGAGTACGCATCCAGCAAGCGGGGCCAGCAGGCCGACAAGTTGTTCGTCCCGATGGACTCCCTGGATCAGCTGTCCCGCTACGTCGGCGGTGAACAGCCCGCTCTGAGCAAGCTCGGCGGCAGTGACTGGGCCAACACAAAAACAAAGGCGCGCAAAGCAGTTCGAGAGATCGCCGGTGAACTCGTCGCGCTCTACGCCAAGCGCCAAGCCGCCCCCGGCCACGCCTTCGCCCCCGACACCCCGTGGCAAGCCGAGATGGAGGACGCCTTCGGGTTCACCGAGACCGTCGACCAGTTGACCGCCATCGGCGAGGTCAAGGCCGATATGGAAAAGCCGGTGCCGATGGACCGGGTGATCTGCGGCGACGTCGGGTACGGCAAGACCGAGATCGCCGTTCGTGCGGCGTTCAAGGCGGTGCAGGACGGCAAGCAGGTCGCTGTGCTGGTACCCACAACGCTGCTGGCCGACCAACATCTGCAGACCTTCACCGAACGGATGGCGGGCTTCCCGGTGACGGTCAAGGGTCTGTCCCGGTTCACCGACGGCGGCGAATCCCGCAAGGTCCTCGACGGGATGGCCGACGGCAGCGTCGACATCGTCATCGGCACCCATCGTCTGCTGCAGACCGCGGTGCGGTGGAAGGACCTGGGTCTGGTGGTGGTCGATGAGGAACAGCGCTTCGGCGTCGAGCACAAGGAACACATCAAGAGCCTGCGCACCCACGTCGACGTGCTGACCATGAGCGCAACCCCGATCCCGCGCACGCTGGAGATGAGCCTGGCCGGCATCCGGGAGATGTCGACCATCCTCACCCCGCCCGAGGAACGCTTCCCGGTGCTGACCTACGTCGGCCCGCATGACGACAAACAAGTCGCCGCGGCACTGCGGCGGGAGTTGCTGCGCGACGGGCAGGCGTTCTACGTCCACAACCGGGTCAGCAGCATCGACGGCGCTGCTGCCAGGGTCCGCGAACTGGTGCCCGAGGCACGGGTGGCGGTGGCGCACGGCCAGATGCCCGAGGAACTGCTCGAGCAGACCGTGCAGGGGTTCTGGAACCGCGACTTCGACATCCTGGTGTGCACCACGATCGTGGAGACCGGACTGGACATCTCCAACGCCAACACCCTCATCGTGGAACGCGCCGACACCTTCGGGCTGTCCCAGTTGCATCAGCTCCGCGGACGGGTGGGCCGTAGCCGGGAGCGCGGCTACGCCTACTTCCTCTACCCGCGCGATACGCCGCTGACCGAGACCGCCCACGACCGGCTGGCCACCATCGCGCAGAACAACGAGTTGGGGGCCGGGATGGCAGTTGCGATGAAGGACTTGGAGATTCGCGGTGCCGGCAACGTTCTGGGCGCCGAGCAATCCGGACACGTCGCCGGGGTGGGCTTCGACCTGTACGTGCGGCTGGTCGGGGAGGCCGTGGAGGCCTACCGAGCGGCCTTGGAAGCGGCATCAGGCGGAAAGCCCGTTCCCACCGCCGAAGAGACCAAGGACGTCCGCATCGACCTTCCGGTCGACGCTCACCTGCCGCCGGACTACATCGGCAGCGACCGGCTGCGTCTGGAGGCCTACCGCAGACTGGCCGGCGCGGCTGACGAGGCGGCCATCGCCGCGGTGGTCGACGAACTCGTCGACCGTTACGGGCCGCTGCCCGAACCCGCGCAGCGACTGGTCGCGGTGGCGCGGCTGCGGCTGCTGTGTCGGCAGTACGGGGTGACCGAAGTCGGGGCGGCCTCGGCCACCACGCTGCGCGTCGCGCCACTGACCCTGCCGGACTCCGCGCAAGTGCGGCTCAAGCGGATCTACCCGGCGGCGAACTACCGGGCGACGACCTCGACGGTGCAGGTGCCGATCCCGCGGGCCGGCGCCGGGGTGGGCGCTGCTCGCATCCGCGATCTTGATGTCGTGCAGATGGTGGCGGACCTTTTGCTGGCCCTTGATGGCCGGCCACAGGGCGACGTTGATATAACCAGCTTCACAACCGCTGGAAGGGGATAGCGCGATGACGGTCATCCTGGTCGACGCGCGGCGGCCCACGCTGGTGCCGGTCGAGGCGGTTGAGTTGCTCGGTCAAGACACCCAGTACACCGAGGAAATGCCGATCAGGATCCAGTGGTCACTGCCCTCGGCCCGGTCTGCACTGGTCGGGCCCGATGCGCCGGTGCTGTTGTCCTCAGACCCCGAGCACCCGGCCGTCAAGGCCCGACTGGCGGTCGGCGAGCGGTTGATCGTCCCCGATCGCCGCGCCGGTGAGCGTCTGGTCGACGCGGTCGAAATCATGGACCGGCTGCGGACGGCGGGACCGTGGGAAAGCGAACAGACCCACGACTCGCTGCATCGCTACCTGCTGGAGGAAACCTACGAACTCTTCGACGCGGTCCGCGGCGGCAACGCCGAGGAAATGCGCGACGAACTCGGCGACGTACTGCTGCAGGTCTTGTTCCACGCCCGCATCGCCGAGGACGCGTCGGAAAACCCCTTCGGCATCGACGATGTCGCCGACGCCCTGGTGCGCAAGCTGGGTAACCGGGTGCCCGCGGTACTGGCCGGCCAGCAGGTCACCCTCGAAGACCAACTGGCCCAATGGGAGCAGCGCAAGGCCCTGGAAAGTAAGAGCAAGGGCGGACGATCCTCCTGCGTGGACGGTCTGCCGACGGCCCAGCCGGCGTTGGCCTTGACGCAGAAGGTGATCGACCGGGTCACCGCCGCCGGACTGCCCGCCGACCGGATCCCTGCTGAGATGACCGCGGTGTCGGTGATTGCCGGTGGGGACGCGGAGAACGCATTGCGCGCGATCGTGTTGCAGTTCATGGAGGACGTCCGCCTCGCTGAGCAGGCGATCGCTGCGGCCCGGACGGGCAGCCCTGAGGCCGGCGGATCTGTGACGGTGGGAGATTGGCGCGCGCACTGGCCCGAGCGGATCTACTACGACCCCAGCGGACTACCGCGCTCGGTGGTGTATTGGCCCGAACAGGAATCTTCGTAACTCCCCGCCACGCCGCCGTGACCGATGTCGGATTCGGTTCGATTCGCAACGGCTGACGCGGTCTCGACCGTGGGACGATGTAGGTGTCAAACGCGGGTGGGTGGAGGAGTGTCGTGTTGTCTGCTCGGCTTGGGTCGCGCGGCGTGCGCGCCGCCCTGGCCCTGGCGGCTGCGGCGATGCTCGGGACCTCTAGTTGTTCCCTGCCGACCGGCCCGCCGATCCCAGCAGGCGTCCCGCCGCCGGCCGGTGATCCGGTGCCGGTCATCGACACCCAGCTGCCCGGCAGGCCGGCCGCTCAGTTGCGGGGTTGGGCCGAGCAACGGGCACCCGCGCTGGGAATACCCGTTGAGGCCATGGAGGCCTACGGCTACGCCACGCGGGTGGCCGAAGTGGAGAACCCCGGCTGCCACCTGGCGTGGACCACACTGGCCGGCATCGGGATGGTGGAGAGTCGCCACGGCACCCACCGCGGTGCATCGATCGCCCCCAACGGCGACGTCCGCCCGCCCATCCGGGGTGTTCGTCTGGACGGCACCAACGGCAACCTGGAGATCATCGACTCCGAGGCCGCGCTGGACGGCGATCCGGTCTACGCGCGGGCGATGGGCCCGATGCAGTTCATTCCGGAGACCTGGCGGCTCTACGGCGTTGACGGCAACCGCGACGGCGCCATTAGTCCGGACAACGTCGATGACGCCGCCTTGGCAGCCGCGGGATACCTGTGTTACCGCGGTAAAGACATGTCCACCCCCCGTGGCTGGATGAAGGCGTTGCGCGCCTACAACAACTCCGAGGTGTACGCGCGAGCGGTCCGCGACTGGGCCACCGCCTACGCCGCCGGCCATCCCCTCTAACGCGGCCCGGTGACGGCCCAAACCATCTACGCTGACCGGCAGTGCTTTTCCCGGCTTTTCAGACCCACCAGCAAGGAGAACCCCGTGCCCATCATCGAGCAGGTCGCCGCCCGCGAAATCCTCGACTCGCGCGGCAATCCGACCGTCGAGGTCGAAGTGGCGCTCATCGACGGCACCCTGGCCCGCGCAGCCGTCCCGTCCGGTGCCTCCACCGGCGAACATGAAGCGGTCGAGCTTCGTGACGGCGGAGCCCGCTACGGCGGCAAAGGTGTGCAGAAGGCCGTCGAGGGTGTGCTCGACGAGATCGCCCCGGCGGTGATCGGGCTGTCCGCCGACGATCAGCGCCTGGTCGACCAGGCCCTGGTCGATCTCGACGGCACCCCCGGCAAGGGCCGACTGGGCGCCAACGCGATCCTCGGGGTGTCGCTGGCTGTGGCCAAGGCGGCCGCCGAGTCCGCGGGGCTGCCACTGTTCCGCTATCTCGGCGGACCCAACGCCCACATCCTGCCGGTCCCGATGTTCAACATCCTCAACGGCGGCGCGCATGCCGACACCGGGGTGGACGTGCAGGAGTTCATGGTGGCCCCGATCGGTGCCCCCGACTTCCGGGAGGCGGTGCGCTGGGGTGCGGAGGTCTACCACGCGCTGAAGGCGGTGCTGAAGAAACAGGGTCTGGCCACCGGCTTGGGCGACGAGGGCGGATTCGCCCCGGACGTGGCCGGTACCCGGGCCGCCCTCGATCTGATCTGCTCGGCGATCGAGTCCGCCGGCTTCAAGCCGGGCACTGATGTGGCGCTGGCGCTGGACGTCGCGGCCACCGAATTCTTCACCAAGGGAACCGGATACAGCTATGAGAAGCAGACCCTCGACTCTGCGCAACTCGGCGAGATTTACGTCGGATTGATCGACGCCTACCCGCTGGTCTCCATCGAGGATCCGCTGGACCAGGACGACTGGCAGGGCTGGGTGGACCTGACCACCGCCATCGGCGACCGGGTGCAGATCGTCGGCGACGACCTGTTCGTCACCAATCCGGAGCGGCTCGAAGAGGGCATCGAGCGCGGTGCGGCGAACGCGCTGCTGGTCAAGGTCAATCAGATCGGAACCCTGACCGAGACGCTGGACGCCGTGGCACTGGCGCACAACAGCGGCTACCGCACCATGATGAGCCACCGCAGCGGCGAGACCGAGGACACCACCATCGCCGACCTCGCGGTCGCGGTCGGCAGCGGCCAGATCAAGACCGGCGCGCCGGCCCGAAGCGAACGGGTTGCCAAATACAACCAGCTCATGCGAATCGAAGAGGCGCTCGGTGACGCGGCCCGCTACGCCGGTGATTTGGCCTTCCCGCGGTTCGGCGCAACGGAGTAGCCGCCGGTGTTGGCAGAATGCAGACGTGGCAGAAGGTAAACGGTCCGATCCAAAGCGGCGGGCGCCGGCATCCCGTCCGGGCGCGTCCGGGCGCGGTCGTTCCCGTCCGGCGCGGATAGCCCCGGCTGACTCGCGGCCGACTGGGCTGCGGGACCGGGCCGAGTCCGTGGGCCGCAGCATCACCGAGCCCATCCGGCAGGTGATCACCGCCTCGGTGCAGCAGCAGGACGAGCAGCGGCTCGGTTTCACCGCCCGCCGCGCGGCCATCCTGGCCGCCGTGGTGTGCGTGCTGACGTTGACCATCGCCGGGCCGGTGCGCACTTTCTTCGCGCAGCGCACCGAGATGAACCAACTCGCGGCCAGCGAGGCCGCGCTGCGCACGCAGATCTCCGAATTGGAAGGCCAGAAAGCCAAACTCGCCGACCCGGTGTTCATCGCCGCGCAAGCACGCGAGCGGCTCGGTTTCGTTAAACCGGGCGACATTCCCTATCAGGTTCAGCTGCCGCCGGGGACGGTGCTCGAGCAGGAGACCGGGCCGCAGAACAAAGCCTCGGGGCCCAGCGCCGACCCCTGGTACACCGCGTTGTGGCACACCATCGCCGACACCCCGCACGGCCCGCCGGCCCCGGCGAAATCGGAGCCCCCCGGCCTGCCCGCCCCGGCTCAGCCGTCCGGCCCGCCGCCCCCGCCGCCACCCCCGCCACCTCCGCCGCCCGGTGGTTGATCCCGCCGACCTCGAGGCGGTGGCACGCCAACTCGGCCGCGAGCCGCGCGGGGTGTTGGACATCGCCTACCGCTGTCCCAACGGCGAGCCCGCCGTGGTGAAGACCGCACCCCGCCTGGCCGACGGCACACCGTTCCCGACCCTGTATTACCTGACCCATCCGGCGCTGACCGCCGCGGCAAGCCGGCTTGAATCCGAGGGCGTGATGCGCGAGATGACCGAAAGGCTCAGCCACGACGCGGAATTGGCGGCCGCTTATCGCCGCGCCCACGAGTCGTATCTGGCTGAACGTGACGCCGTCGAAGCGCTGGGCACCAGCTTCTCCGGAGGCGGAATGCCGGACCGGGTCAAATGCCTGCACGTGCTGATCGCGCACGCGCTCGCCGCGGGCCGCGGGGTCAACCCGTTCGGAGATGAAGCACTGGCCATGCTGGCCGAGGAGCCGGCGATGGCCGGAATCCTGGCACGACAGGAGTGGACATGAACCCAGAGCGGGTCGCCGCCATCGACTGCGGCACCAATTCGATCCGATTGCTGATCGCCGAGCGGACTCAGCATGAGGGCCGGGTCCGGCTAGCCGACCTGCATCG
>CAXNJA010000056.1:0-15156 GCA_964202555.1 Mycobacterium sp. | reverse complement strand
ATGGCGGCCGCTCAGCGTGATGAGCGGGTCGCTGTGGCGCGACGGTTGATGGCGGCGGGTCGGTTGTGTCAGGTGCGGATGTCGGCAGTCGAGGCCGACGATCGCTTCCAGTGGTGCATCGACAACTGGGAGGCGGTCGCTGCCGAGGTTGGCGCGGAGTTGGGCATCAGCCGCGGTCGCGCCTCCGTGCAGATGAACTACGGTGTCGAGTTGCTCGAACGGCTACCGCGACTGGGGGCGGTGTTCGCCGCCGGAACGGTCGACTTCCGGGTGATCGCCGCGGCGGTGTTTCGCACCGGGCTGATCACCGACCCCGACATTCTGGTCCGGATCGACGCCGCGCTAGCTGACGGGGCTGTCCACTGGAATCGCCTGTCGGGCAAACGGTTAGCCGAGTTGGTCGACTCCTGGGTCGCCGCCCTGGATCCGGCCGCGCTGCGCCGGGCCCGCAGCGCCTCCGAGGAGCGCCACATCGGATTCGGCCAGGCCCACCACGGCATGGTCGAGTTCTGGGGTGCGCTGCGCGCCCCCGACGCCGCTGCCCTGGAGAAGACCCTCGATCAACTCGCCGACGCCGTCTGCCCAGGTGACCCGCGCACCAAAGGCCAGCGCCGCGCCGATGCGCTGGTGGGGCTGACCGGGGGGACCACCCAAACCCTCCCCTGCCAGTGCGGCGCCCCGGCCTGCCCCGCCGCCGATGCCACTGCGGCCGCCTCGGTGGTGATCCACATCCTGGCCGAGTCGGCAGCGTTGACCGGCGACAGCGACAAACCCGGCTATCTGCCCGGCTACGGAACCGTGCCGCCGGCCATGCTTCGCCAGTACGCCACAAGCGCCAGGCTGCGTCCCCTGGACCCCGCGGCCCTGCGCTGCCCCGAAGCGCGCTACCGGCCCTCGACGGCCCTAGCCGAATTCATCCGCTGCCGAGACCTGCACTGCCGCTTCCCCGGTTGCGATAAACCCGCCGAATACTGCGACATCGACCACACCGTGCCCTGGCAGCAGGGCGGACCCACCCACCCTTCCAATCTGGCGTTACTCTGCCGTGCCCACCATCTTGTGAAAACCTTCTGGATGGGCCAAAAGGGCCAAAAGGGTTGGGGCGAAGAGCAATACAGCGACGGCACAATCGTATGGATCTCTCCATCGGGGCGGCGCTACACCACTACGCCCAGCGGGGCGCTGTTCTTCCCGCAGTCGGACCTGGCCACCGCGGACATCATCCTTCAGGAGCGGCAGGCGCGCCAAGATTCAGTGTCCGGCCCGGGCCGGACACTGATGATGCCCACCCGTCGTCGCACCCGTGCCGCCGAACGCGCTGCCCGCATCCAATGGGAACGCGGACTAAACGAGGCTGGGCGGCCGACCCGCCGCCGTTCTAGCGCAACCGGCGCTTGATCCGAGTCAGCATCGCCGACATGCCGCGCAGGCGCAGCGGGCTGATGAGCTTGGCCAGGCCGAGTTCGGCGTAGAAGTCGTCGGGCACCGCCAGGATCGTGTCAACGGACTGACCGTCCAGTCCGGTGGCCAGGATCGACGCGAACCCGCGAGTGGTCGGCGCCTCTGCGGGGGCGCTGAAGTAGAGCCGCACCCGCTCGCGGTCTTCGGCATCGACATGCAGGAACAACGGCGACTGGCACTCCGGCACCGGCTCCATCGCCGCCTCTTCGAGGTCGGCTGGCAGCGGGGGCAGCTCGTCGGCGAATTCCAGCAGCAGTTTCAGCTTGTCCTGCCCGTTGACCTCGGCGAACTCCGACACCACTTCGGCCAGCGGCCCGGGCATGGGGCTCACGGTGATCCGGGTTCCTCACCGGTGGCGACGGGCACCCGCACGGCGTTGCCCCATTCCGTCCAGGATCCGTCATAGTTGCGCACCCCGGGGATGCCCAGCAGATGGGTCAGCACGAACCAGGTGTGGCTGGACCGCTCACCGATCCGGCAGTAGGCGATGGTGTTGCCGTTGGGTCTCACGAAGGAGTAGATCTCGTCCAGTTCGGCGCGGCTGCGGAACCGCCCGGCCTCGTCGGCGGCCTTGGCCCACGGCACTGAGATCGCGGTGGGGATGTGCCCGCCGCGCAGCGCCCCCTCTTCTGGATAGTCCGGCATGTGGGTGCGCTCCCCGGTGTATTCCTGCGGGGAACGCACATCGATGAGGGTGGATTTCCCCAGCACGCTCATTACGTCATCGCGGTAGGCCCGGATCGGCCCGTCGTCGCGTTTCACCACCGGATAGTCCGTGGTGGTTTTCTCCGGAACGTCCAGGGTGGTGTCGCGGCCCTCGGCCAGCCACAGGTCGCGTCCGCCGTTGAGCAACCGGACATCGGGATGACCGAACAGGGTGAACACCCACAGTGCGTAGGCCGCCCACCAGTTGCTCTTGTCGCCGTAGATCACCACGGTGTCGTCGCGGGAGATGCCTTTGCGATTCATCAGATCGGCGAACTGTGCGCCGTCGATGTAGTCCCGCACCTGCGGGTCATTGAGATCGGTGTGCCAGTCGATCTTCACTGCACCGGGGATGTGCCCGACGTCGTAGAGCAGCACGTCTTCATCGGACTCCACCACGACCAGGCCGGGGGCGCCGAGGTGTTCGGACAGCCAGTCGCCGGTGACGAGCCGCTCCGGGTGGGCGTAGTCCTTCAGGGCGGGGCTGGGATCAGGAGGTACGGGCACGTCCAGAGCCTACCGATCCTCCGGTCGGATTCGCCCGCCAAAGCTCGCCGATCTCACACCCCACCGACTCCAACAGTCGACGGGTGACGGCCAGGCCCAACCCCACCACGTTGGACGGATCGCCGTCGATGCCGTCGATGAACCAGCCACCGAGCCCGTCGAGGGTGAACGCGCCCGCCACGCCGAGGGGTTCGCCACTGCCGATATAGGCCTGCAGTTCGGCCTCGGTGGGCACCCCGAACCGCACCGTGGTCACCTCCGCGGCCCTCGCCGAGGCCACCACGTCGCCGCTCTGCAGGCGCAGCACGCAGTGCCCGGTGAACAGCCGGCCGTCGCGGCCGGCCATCGCCTGCCATCGCCGGTGCGCCTCTTCGGGCGTGCCGGGCTTGCCGCACAGTTGGCCATCGAGATAGAGCATTGAATCGCAGCCGATCACCACGCAGTCGGCGGCGACGGCGGCGTCGAGGACCCGGCGCACGGCGTCGGCCTTGGCTCCCGCTAATTCGCTCACCACCTCCGCCGGGCTGGCGTCGGCGCCGAGCCTGGCGATCGCGGCGTCCTCGTCCACCCCGGACACCGCGACCAACGGGTCGATGCCGGCGCTGCGCAGCACCCGCAGGCGGCCGGCCGACGCAGAGCCCAGGACGACCCGGGTCATCGGCTGCCCCAGGCGGACAGCCTGATCATCGGCGCATATGGGTCCGGTCCTTAAGGGACACGATCTGGAAGCTGCAGAAGGGGTAGCGCAGCTTGTCCACCGGATGCCCCCACAGGTTCAGTTCCTGCGGACCGGGCGCCGACGTCCCGCCGGCCGCGGCCGCCAGCACGGTCACCACCGCGGCCAGTTCGGCGTCGGTGGGCTGGCCCTTGAGCACCCGGATCTCGAGGGCGGGGTGCCCGGAAGAGTCCCCCGCGGAGTCCCCAGCGGAGTCGATCGTCAGCTGATGGGGGTCGCTGACTTCGGTGATGTCTTCATGCCTCAAGAGATCTCCTTTACAGCGGGATGTTGCCGTGCTTCTTGGGCGGGATCTGGACGATCTTGCGCTCCAGCAGCCGCAACGAGGTCGCGATGTAACCGCGGGTGTGCGACGGCGGGATCACCGCGTCGACGAATCCGCGCTCGGCGGCGATGTACGGGTTGACCAGGGTGTCCTCATAGTCGCGCTGCAACTCCAGCCGAAGGCCCTCGACGTCCTCCCCGTTGCGGGCCGCGTCGTTGAGTTGCTTGCGGTACACGAAGCCGACTGCGCCGGAAGCTCCCATCACCGCGATCTGGGCGGTCGGCCAGGCGACGTTGACGTCGCAGCCCATGTCCTTGGAACCCATCACGCAATAGGCCCCGCCGTAGGCCTTGCGGGTGATGACGGTGATCTTGGCGACGGTGGCCTCGCCGTAGGCGTAGAGCAGCTTCGCGCCGCGCCGGATGATGCCGTTGTACTCCTGCTCGGTGCCGGGCAGGAAGCCGGGAACGTCCACCAGCATCACGATCGGGATGTTGAAGCAGTCGCAGGTCCGGATGAAGCGGGCTGCCTTCTCCGAGGCGTTGATGTCCAGGCAACCGGCGAATTGAGTTGGCTGGTTTGCCACGATCCCGACCGGCCGGCCGTCGATGCGGCCGAACCCGACGATGATGTTCTGCGCGTAACCGTCCTGGATCTCCAGGAACTCGTCGTCATCGAGGATCCGGGTGATCACCTCGTGCATGTCATACGGCTGATTCGGTGAGTCCGGGATCAACGTGTCCAGTTCGAGGTCCTCGTCGGTGAGGTTGTCCTCGATGGCGCCGGGATGCGGCGGCGCGGGGTAGCGCGGCGGCTCGGCGGCGGAGTTGGGCGGCAGGAAGCTCAACAGGTCGCGGACGAACTCGAAGGCGTCCTGTTCGCCGGAGGCAACATAGTGCGCAGTGCCGGACTTGCCCATATGGGTGTGCGCGCCGCCGAGTTCCTCCATGGTGACGTCTTCGCCGGTGACGGTCTTGATGACGTCAGGTCCGGTGATGAACATCTGGCTGGTCTGGTCGACCATGATCACGAAGTCGGTCAGCGCGGGGGAGTAGACGTGCCCGCCCGCGGCTGCGCCCATGATCAGTGATATCTGCGGGATCGCCCCGGACGCCTTGATGTTGTTGTGGAAGATCCGGCTGTAGAGCCCGAGGGAGACCACACCCTCCTGGATGCGCGCGCCGGCGCCGTCGTTGATGCCGATCAGCGGCCGGCCGCTCTTGAGGGCCAACTCCTGGACCTTGACGATCTTCTCGCCGTAGACCTCGCCGAGGCTGCCGCCGAACACCATGGCGTCCTGGCTGAAGATGCACACCTCGCGGCCGTCGATGGTGCCGTAGCCGGTGACGACGCCGTCGCCGACCGGACGGTTCTCCTGCATGTTGAAGTTGGTGGAGCGGTGCCGCGCCAGGGCGTCGAGTTCGACGAAGGAATCATCGTCCAGCAGCGCCAGGATCCGCTCCCGGGCGGTCAGCTTGCCCTTGGCGTGGGTCTTCTCCACGGCGGCCTCGCCGACCGGATGCAACGTATCCTCGGCGCGCTTGCGCAGGTCGGCCAGCTTGCCGGCCGTCGTATGAATATCCGCGTGGATGTTCGGTTCGGTAACGCTCGTCATGGGTGACGATGGTAGCCGCGTCCGGCTCAGGCTCGGTCACCTACTCGCGGACGACGAGCACCGTTTCCAGCATCGGGTCCCCGCAGTAGGCGATCCGGGTGCCGCTGCGGGCCTCGGCCTGCAGCGCCGCCAGCGTCGTGGCGTGGATGCGCTCGCCGGGCGCCAACGCGGGAACGCCCGGCGGGTACGGCGCGGCGGTCTCAGCGGCGATCCGCCCGACGGCGTCTGCGGCCCGAACCCGCTCATGGTCGGCGAAGAACGCCTCGCGAGGGCTCATCGCGGTATCCGGTTCCAGCGTCCACGCGGTGATCGGAATCAACTCCCGCGGTTCGCCGCGGTGCGCCTCGATGGCGGCGATGATCTCGGTGACCAGGAAGTCCACCGTCTCCTCGGTGTCGCCCATCGTGATGACGGGCGCGAAGGTGTCACGGTCGGCGAACTCCAACTGCAGCCCCCGCTGCTCGAGGGCATCGGCGACGACCTGCCCGTCGGCCCCTGTTCCGGCCAGTGACAGCACGATCTTGGTGGGGTCGTGCATGAACAGGGCCGGCGAGCGCTCGGCGATCTCGAGGCCGACGACGCCGAGGCCCGGAACCGAGCGGAACCGGGCCCGGGCTTCGTGCGACAGCCGGATTGCCTGGCCGAGCAGTTCGGCGCCGCGTTCGGCGAGCAACTCGCGGGTCAGGTCGATGCTGGCGAAAATCGCCCCCGATGGACTGGTGGTGTGCAGGCCCTCGAACGCCGCTTCCAGCCGTTCGAGGTCGATGCGTTCGCCTTGGGCCAGCACCATGGAGGACTGGGTGAATCCGGTGACCTGTTTGTGGATGCTGGTCACCAAGATGTCCGCGCCGGCACCGATGGCGTGCGGCGGCAGGTCCGGATGGAATCCCAGATGGGCACCCCAGGCGGCGTCGACGGCCAGCGGGATGCCGTGGGCGTGGGCCAATGCGGCGTGCGCGGCCACGTCGGACACGCCCCCGACATAGCTGGGTTCCACCAGCATGACGGCCTTCGCGTCGGGGTGGGCCTGCAGTGCCGCGGCGACCCGGTCCACCGGCATGCCGGCCGTCAGTCCGGTCTGGGCGTCGATGTTCGGCCGGACCCAGACCGGGACCAGCCCGGCCAGCACCAGACCGAAGAACAACGACTTGTGAATCGTGCGGGCGACGATGACCTTGTCGCCGGGCTTGCCCAGCGACAGACAGATCGCCTCGTTGCCGTGCGATGAACCCTGCACCGAGAAGCCGCACCAATCCGCGCCCCACAACTCTCCGGCCAGCCGCTCGGCCGTCGCCAGGCGGCGGGTCGACACCCGCCGGTTCTCCACCCCGAGGTAGTGCGGCACGTCGAGTGCGAGGAACTCATCGATCAGGTCGGGGTTGCGCTTGTGGCCGGGTGTGCAGAACGGAGTGCCGGGATTGGCCAGGAAACGCTGATAGGCGTCGTACAACGGTGTTTCGCCCATGTGGTAGGAGAACACATATGGGCTATCCGAAGGGTGTATTGGCGACCGACGAGCGGGTCGTGTTGCACCGCCACCCGCATTGGAAGCGGCTGGTCTGGCCGGTGCTCGCGCTGTTGATCTGCACCGCGGCGGCGTCGTTCGGCGCCGCGGTGGTCAGCCGCACCGACTGGGATCCGCGCACCCGGCAGGTGGTCGCGGGCGTGATCGGCGGGGTCTGGTTGATGCTGGTCATCTGGTTGTCCCTGCGTCCCATCCTGGCTTGGAAGACAACGCACTTCGTGATCACCGACCGGCGGGTGATGTATCGGCACGGTCTGCTCACCCGGGCCGGCATCGACATCCCACTGGCCCGGATCAACAGCGTGGAATTCCGGCACGGCATCGTCGACCGGATGGTGCGTGCGGGAACCCTGGTGATCGAGTCCGCCTCGCAGGACCCGTTGGAGTTCAACGACATTCCGCAGGTCGAGTACGTGCATTCACTGCTCTACCACGAGGTGATCGACGGCCCGGAGGGCTGGGCCGACGAGCGGTATTAGGTCGCCGGGGGGGTGCGGGGACGGCGTAGCTCCGTCACCACTGCGCGCCGGGTCTCGCGAGCCTCGATTTCGTCCTCCAGTGCCTCGGCGATGCCGCCGGCTGTCAAGGTCGATTCCAGCGCCCGGTCCGGGTCGTCACCCAACTGGTCGGGGAACACCCAGCGTCGGAACGCCCAGAACCGGAACGCCATCTGCATCAGGTTGCCGATGAGGTAGGCCGCCAGGAAGTCGGAGATGTTCTCGATCGTCAGCGACACGTGCGGAGTCTGCAGATGCAGCACGTAGCGGGAGAACCACAGCGGGACCATCGCCAGGATCACGCCCACCGCGCTGACTCCGAAGAACAGCAGCGCCTCATGGTGGCGTTCGCGGCCACCGCGGTCGCGGAAGCTCCACTCGCGGTTGAGGATGTAGGAGGCGATCACCGCCACGATTCCGGCGATCACCTTGGCGGTGACCGGCTTGGGCTCGAGGATTGTGAGCTTGAGCGTGAAGAAGATCGCCGAGTCGATGACGAAGGTGGTGGCGCCGACGATTGCGAACTTGATCAGCTCGTGATGCCGCTCGGCGAAGGGCCGGATCGGGCCGGGGAGCCGGGCGATCGTGGCGTCAGCGAAGGACATAGTGGTCGATTCTACGGAAATTGGCAGCCGCCTCAGTAGCGTCGCAGTTCAGCGGGGCTCCGACGGGGTCGGCGGCGGCATGCCACCATAGGGCTCGTGCCGAACGAACCTGTGGTGGCGATGGTGGGCGGCGGCCAGTTGGCCAGGATGAGCCACCAGGCTGCGATCCCGCTCGGCCAGACGCTGCGGGTGCTGGCGGTGCATCCGGACGATCCGGCCGCGCAGGTGAGTCCCGACGTGGTGATCGGCTCGCATACCGACATCGATGCGCTGCGCCGCGCCGCCGCCGGCGCTGCCGCGCTGACCTTCGACCACGAGCACGTCCCCACCGAGTTGCTGCACACCTTGGTCGCCGAGGGAGTGACGGTGCTGCCGGGCCCCGAGGCGCTGGTGTTCGCCCAGGACAAGCTGGCGATGCGGCGGCGGTTGTCCGAAATGGGAGCACCGGTGCCGCGGTTCGCCGCGGTAACGGCCCTTGCCGACGTCGATGCCTTCGCGCAAGAAGTGGGCGAGGCGATCGTGATCAAGACCATCCGCGGCGGCTACGACGGCCGCGGGGTGGTCCTCGCCGATGATCTCGCCGCGGCCCGCGAGGCGGTCGCGGGTTACCTGGCCGACGGTGTCGGGGTGCTCGCCGAGGAGCGGGTGCCGATGCGCCGCGAACTGGCGGTGCTGGTGGCCCGTTCGCCGCACGGCCAGGGAGCTGCCTGGCCGGTGGTGGAAACCGTTCAGCGGCAAGGGATCTGCGTGACCGTGCTGGCGCCCGCTCCCGGACTTCCGGATCAGCTCGGTGCGCAAGCCGAACAATTGGGACTGCGGATCGCCGACGAGCTCGGTGTGGTGGGGGTGCTGGCCGTCGAGCTATTCGAGCACAGCGACGGCCACCTGGTGATCAACGAATTGGCGATGCGGCCGCACAACTCCGGGCACTGGACCATGAACGGTTCGGTCACCAGCCAGTTCGAGCAGCACCTGCGTGCGGTGCTGGACTACCCGCTCGGTGACACCCGGGCGGTGGCACCGGTGACGGTGATGGCCAACGTCCTCGGTGCGGCCCAGCCGCCGGCGATGGGCATGGACGAGAGGCTGCACCACCTCTTCGGGCGCATCCCCGACGCGCACGTGCACCTCTACGGCAAGCAGGAACGTCCGGGCCGCAAGATCGGTCACGTCAACGTCGTCGGGGAAGATGTTGCAGTCGTGCGGGAGCGCGCCGAGCAGGCGGCGCACTGGCTCTCGCACGCCGAGTGGACGGATGGATGGGACGGACATGACTGAGCCACGGGTCGCGGTGATCATGGGCAGCGACAGCGACTGGCCGGTGATGCAGGCCGCCGCCGAGGCGCTGGCCGAGTTCGATATCCCGTTCGAGGTCGGCGTGGTCTCGGCGCACCGGACGCCCGGCCGGATGCTGGACTACTCCCGCGGGGCGGCCGACCGCGGTATCGAGGTGATCATCGCCGGTGCCGGCGGGGCCGCGCACCTGCCCGGCATGGTGGCCTCGGCCACCCCGCTGCCGGTGATCGGCGTCCCGGTGCCGCTGGCCAAGCTGGACGGCCTGGATTCGCTGCTGTCGATCGTGCAGATGCCGGCCGGGGTTCCGGTCGCCACGGTCTCGATCGGCGGCGCCCGCAACGCGGGCCTGCTGGCGGTGCGCATCCTGGCGTCTGCCGACCCTGCGTTGCGGGTCCGGGTGCAGAGTTTCCAGGCGAATCTCGAGGCGGAGGTGCTGGCTAAGGACCGTGCGCTCAGGGAGCGTTTACTGGGAGAGTGAGTTCGGCGGTAAAGTTCCCGCTAAGACCCTTCAGACCCGAGGAGACAGTCATGGCTGGTGACCCTTCGTTCGATGTGTTCCGGTTGCCCGAGGAGCATGAGGAGCTCCGAACTGCAATCCGGGCGCTGTGCGAAAAAGAGGTCGCGCCCTATGCGGGCGCGGTTGATGAGGAAGCGCGCTTTCCGCAGGAGGCTCTCGATGCGTTCAACGCCTCGGGCTTCAACGCCGTGCATGTGCCGGAGGAGTACGGCGGGCAGGGCGCGGATTCGGTGGCGGCGTGCATCGTGATCGAGGAAGTCGCCCGCGTCGACGCGTCGGCGTCGCTGATCCCCGCGGTCAACAAGCTGGGCACCATGGGGCTGATCCTGCGGGGCTCCGACGCCCTGAAGAAGCAGGTTCTGCCGGAGATCGCCGACGGGAAGATGGCCTCCTACGCGCTGTCTGAGCGGGAGGCCGGCAGCGACGCCGCGGCCATGCGGACTCGCGCCAAGGCCGACGGCGACGACTGGATCCTCAACGGCTCCAAGTGCTGGATCACCAACGGCGGCAAGTCCGCCTGGTATACCGTGATGGCGGTCAGCGACCCGGATAAGGGTGCCAACGGCATCTCGGCGTTCATGGTCCACGAGGACGACGAGGGCTTCATCGTCGGTCCCAAGGAACGCAAGCTGGGGATCAAGGGCTCACCGACCACCGAGTTGTACTTCGAGAACTGCCGCGTCCCCGGCGACCGGATCATCGGCGAGCCCGGCACCGGCTTCAAGACCGCGCTGGCCACCCTGGACCACACCCGTCCGACCATCGGTGCGCAGGCGGTCGGCATCGCGCAGGGCGCGCTGGACGCCGCGATCGAATACACCAAGGACCGCAAGCAGTTCGGCCGCCCGGTCGCCGACAACCAGGGCATCCAGTTCATGCTCGCCGACATGGCGATGAAGGTGGAGGCCGCCCGGCTGATGGTCTACTCGGCGGCGGCGCGCGCCGAACGTGGCGAGCCTGACCTGGGCTTCATCTCCGCGGCGTCGAAGTGCTTCGCCTCCGACGTCGCGATGGAGGTCACCACCGACGCGGTGCAGTTGTTCGGCGGGGCCGGCTACACCGTCGACTACCCGGTCGAGCGGATGATGCGCGACGCCAAGATCACCCAGATCTACGAGGGCACCAACCAGATTCAGCGCGTGGTGATGTCGCGCGCGCTGCTGCGCTGACCGACGACGATGCGGGCCGAGGAACGAAGCCCGAGGAGAAGTCGGTCGAATGGGACCTGACCTGACTCGCGGTCTTACTCGGGCCGCAGGTGGGTGACGTCACCTGCGGACACCGCGACTGTTTCTGCGCCGGTATCGATGTGAAGCTGGCCGAGGTCGCCGATATCGGTTGCCACGCCGACGATTTCGCGGTCACCTGGCATCAGGGCGCGGACCCGCGTGCCGAGGGTGAGGCTGTGCCTGCGGTAGTCCCCGACGAGGGAGGGGTCGGCGCCGCCGAAGGTTTTCCAGCGGTCGATGCGTGCGGTCAACTCGGCCAGGACGCTGCCCAACAGTGCGCTGCGGTCCAGCATCGTCGACCCCAGCATCAGCAGCGAGGTCGCGTTGGCGTCGGGGGCCGCCTCGTCTAATTCCGGGGCGGTGAGGGTGACGTTCAGGCCCAGGCCCACCACGATCAGCGGGGCGGCCATCTCGGCGAGGACCCCGCCGAGTTTGCGTTCGCCGATCAGAATGTCGTTGGGCCACTTCAAGCCCGGCTGCAGTCCGGTTGTCGCGTGCACGGCGTCCACCACGGCCACGCCGGTCAGCAACGGCAGCCAGCCCCAGGCCGCGGGTTGCAGGCCGGTTGTGTCGACCCCGAGTGACAGCGCGATCTGGGAGCGCGCCGGAGTGGACCAGCGGCGACCCTGGCGGCCCCGACCTGCGGTCTGGTGTTCGGCGACCAGCACGACGCCGGCGATGCCCTCGCCTGCGGCGTGCCGGGCCAGCAGGTCGGCGTTGGTGGAGCCGGTGGTGTCCACGAGGTCCAGGCGGCGCACCGCCCGGTCCGGGCCGACCAGGTCGCGGCGTACACCGTCGACGTCCAGGGGCGGGCGTTGGTTGTCGGCCATGACCGTGAGCCTAGAGAGCCGACGATTTCCACCTTGCCGGTCATCTCGGCTAAGTTGCAGTTTCATGACTTCTGCCCGTTTCTTCGGTACCGCAGCTCTGACCGGCGCCTTCATCGTCGGCTCCCTGGGATCGGCCGCGGTCGCCGCGGCTGACAACACCGTGCCGCCGTCCATGCTCAACACCACCTGCACGCTGGACCAGATCATGGCCGCCACCAAAGTGGTGGATCCGATCACCTACGGCGAACTGGTGGGCAAGTACATCACCGAGCCGCGATGGGTGCAGGGCGGCATCGTCTACCACATGAATCTGCTGCTGGCCAAGCCGCCGCAAGAGCGTCAGGCAGAGGTGAACACGCTGGTCGGCATCTTCCCGCAGTACGTATCGCTGTTCACCGCCGCCGAGCCGCAGGCCAACGAGATCGCGGCCAAGTGCCCGACGTTCCCGGCTGAGGATGCGGCGGTGTGGAACCCCTCGGCTCCGGCCCCCGCTCCGGTGGCTGCGCCCGTGGCCCCGGCCGCGCCTGCTGCCCCGGCTGCGCCTGTTGCGCCTGTTGCGCCTGCTGCTCCGGCTGCTCCGGCTGCTCCGGCTGCGCCTGCCGCCCCGGCTCCGGCCGCCTAAATCACCCGTTCCGAAAGAGGTTCGCCCCATGTCTGATCTTCGCCTGCTCTCGGGTGCCGCGATCGCGGTCGGCGCGCTGGCCGTCGGTGCCCTCGGTTTCCCGGCGGTCGCCGCCGCCGAGAGCAACCTGGCGCCGTCCATGGTGACCACCACCTGCTCGCTGGACCAGATCATGGCTGCCACCCGGGTCGCCGACCCGGTGACCTACGGCGCATTGACCGGCCGGTTCAACGCCCAGCCCCGGTGGGTGCAGGGCGGCATCATCTACCACATGAACACGCTGCTGCAGGCTCCGCCGCCGCAGCGCCAAGCCATCGCGAACCAGTTGGCCGGCCGCTTCCCGGACTTCGTCACGCTGTTCACCGTCGCGGATCCGCAAGCCAACAAGATCGCGGCGACCTGCCCGACCTTCCCGGCCGAAGATCCGGCGATCTGGAATCCAGCCGCTCCGGCGCCGGCTCCGGTCGCCGCCCCGGTGCCGCCGGCACCCCCGGCCCCGCCCGCACCGCCGGCCCCGCCGGCTTAGCGGGCAGCCGCTCCAGGCACTGTCACAGTCTGCGAGTGACTTTTTCGGTCGCTCGGCGCCGGTCCATCAGGCCGGGGTCCGGATTGGCGACCTGCACCAGCGATGCCCCGGCGGCGAGTACGGCCAGCAGGTTGTCGACAATGTCCTGCGGGGTCGACCATGGCCGGTCGGAGATCACCCGGTCACCGGCAGTCAGTCCCTGCAGTTCGGCGCTGCGTCGCGCTTGCGTGAGAGTCTCCTGCACGGTGCGGCCGTCCAGCGCCGGCCCGGGCGCCTGTGCCGGGATCGCCTGGTCGCCGTGCACCCGCACCGCCGTCGCATAGTCCGTCACCCCGATCGGCAGATCCGGCGCCGGCTTGCCGAACGGGTCCAGCGACAGCACGGCCACCTCTCCGCCGGCCGCGGCGGCATCGGCGTCGTCCAGCAGATCGCGGGTGCACAGCGCCAGATCCGCCGCCAGATCCGCCGGGCGTTCGCCCAGCACAACCTCCGCACCGATCCACCACACGCCGAGCAGCACCGCCGCGCTCTGCCAGTGCGCCGGCAGCAGCACCGCCACCCGGCTGCCGGGTCCGGCGCCCAGTTCATCGCGCAGCAGATTGGCCGTCTTGGCCGCCCAGTTCGCCAGCGTCACGGTGGACAACTCGATGCGCTCGCCGGTCGCGTCGTCGTAATAGGTGATCCGTGGGCCCATCGGATTGGCGTCCGGGGCCAGCAGCGGATCAAGCAGAGCGTCGGTCAGCGTGGGCACGGCCGTCAGTTGACACACCGGGGGTCATCCGGCCCCGCGGTGATCACCGGCGAGGGCGGCACACCGCTCGGAGCGGCTTCGGCGGCGGCGTCCTGCACGGTGCCGGCCGTGGGCAGCGTCCCGTCCAGACCCGAGCCGGGGCCCTGGTAGTCCTCGGCGAGCACCACCCGTACCGTCCCGGCCGGGATCGCCGGGTCGGGAGTGACCGGCAGGCCGCCGAGTTCCGTGGCGACCGCCTCGGCACCGAGATCGTCGGCGGTGGCCGCCAGAACCCGACTCTCGGTGACCTTCGTCTTATCGTTGTTGCCGATCGCACCGCCGACGAAGCCGACCGCCGTCAACCGTTCCGACACCGCGCCGGCGAGGCCGTTGATGTCGGTGTCGTTGATCACGTCGACGACTGTCTGGTCACGGGAGTAGGTGACTTTGGCGGTCTGGCCTGCATCCTGGTCATCGAGCAGGCCTTTCACCCACTCCTGAACAGCCGCGGGCTCGACCGTCACCACCGACTGGGCGCCATCGTCGCTCCAGCCGTTCTCGGCCAGCACCGGGATGGTGGCGAAGGCGACGTTGCCCGCCGCCAGGCGCTGCAACTGCTTGAGGAAATCCATCACATCCCAGCCCGAGGAGATCACCACCGAGCGCTGGATGGCGTCCTGCAGTCGGTGCATCGTCGCCGGGCTGCTCAGGGTTTTCCCGGAGATCACCTGGTGGGCCAGGGAGGCCATCACCACCTGCTGGCGGACCACGCGATCGAGGTCACCGCGCGGCAGATTCTGGCGCTGCCGGACGAAGCTCAGGGCCTGCGGCCCGTCCAGTTCCTGCCAGCCGGCCGGGAAGTCGGCACCGGAAAGGGGTTCGTTCACCGGGGCTTCCAGGCACACTTGCACGCCGCCGAGGGCGTCGGTGATGAGCGAGAAACCGAGCAGACCGATCTCGGCGTAATGGTCCACCGTCACCCCGGTGAGGTCGGTGACGGTCTTGATCAGCGAGTTGCGGCCCGACTCCACGGCCTGCGGTTCGGCTACGGCGGGATCCTCGCCCTGAGTTTCGACGAGTTCCTTCATCCGTTCCAGCTTCACCTGGCCGTATACGCCGTTGATCTTGGTCTTGCCCAACCCGGGTGCGGCGACGTAGGAGTCCCGCGGTATCGAGATCGCGGTGGCCGAGCGTCCGTTGTGCGGGATGCGGACCAAGATGATGGTGTCGGTGTTGGTTGCGGTCTCGTCGCCGGCGTGCAATTGGGCCAGTTCCTGCTCGGTGAGCGGGTTTCCATGTGCATCGGTGCGGCTGTCCATGCCCACCAGCAGGATGTCGGTGGCGCCGTCATCGCCGGACTCCCGGCCGCCCAGCAGGGCGGTGGTGAAGTGGAAGATGCCGCTCTCGAAGTTGCGCACCGAGCCCCAGGCGACGCCGGTGCCGAGCAGGACCGTCGCCGCGAGCAGCGCCATCAAGGTGCGCACCATCGG
>CAXNJA010000055.1:0-16078 GCA_964202555.1 Mycobacterium sp. | reverse complement strand
GAAGCCGCCCAACTGTCCGGCGACGACGCCGACGAGATGCGGATCGTCGCCGCCGGCGCTCGCGCCGACCTCGGCAACCTGGACCAGGCCGTGGCGTTGTTGACCTCGCCGCCGCTGGATCCCACCCGCACCGGTTCCACCCCGGCGCGGCTGTTCTACGCCTACGCCGAGACACTGCTGGCCCTGGGGCGCCCCGAGGAAGCGATGCAGTGGTTTTTGCACTCGGCGGCCGCCGATCTTGACGGTGTCACCGACGCCGAGGATCGAATCGACGAACTGGGCCTATGACATCGCTTGCCCACCAACACGATTGCTACCTGCTGGACCTCGACGGCACGTTGTTCAGGGGGCACGCCCCGACGGTCGGAGCGGTCGAGACCCTCGATGCGCTCGACGGCCGTGCGCTGTATGTCACCAACAACGCCACCCGATCGGCGATCGAGGTCGCCACCCACCTGGCTGAACTCGGTTTCACCGCCACCGCGCAGGACGTCGTGACCAGCGCCCAAAGCGCCGCACGGGTGTTGGCGCAGCGGATTCCGGCTGGTTCGCGGGTGCTCGTCGTAGGTACCGACGCGTTGGCCGGCGAAGTCGCCGCCGTCGGCCTGCAACCGGTACGACTGTTCGCCGAGGAACCGGTCGCGGTGGTGCAGGGGTTGTCGATGACCATCGGATGGCCGGAGTTGGCCGAGGCGGCACTGGCCATCCGGTCCGGCGCCCTGTGGGTGACATCCAATCTGGATGCCACCCTGCCAACCGAACGAGGTCTGCTGCCCGGCAACGGATCACTGGTCGCTGCATTGCGGGCCGCCACCGGGCTCGAGCCCTTGGTGGCCGGCAAGCCGGCGCCCGGTCTGATGCATGACGCGCTTGCCCGAGGCGACTTCGGCAGCCCCCTGGTGGTCGGCGATCGCCTGGATACCGACATCGCCGGCGGCAATGCCGCCGGACTGCCGAGCCTGATGGTTCTCACCGGAGTCAGCACCGCCTGCGATGCCGTGCACGCCCGGCCTGATGAGCGCCCCACCTACATCGGCCTGGACCTGCGCTGTCTGCTCGACGACGCCGAAACCCTGGCCATCGGCGCCCATCCGGCGTGGAAGACCGAAGTCGGGACTGACGCGGTGACCGTCGCAGCGACCGGCGAGGACCCCGGCGAGGACGGTTTATCGGTGGTCCGCGCCACCGCCCGCGCCGTCTGGGATGCCGAGACCGAACTGGTGGTGCGAGCCGGCGACGACACCGCGCGGGCGGCCCTGCAACGCTGGTCGCTGCTCCCCGAGCCCGATCAGCTAGCGTGAGCGCCGATATGAACACCGATCCTCAAGCGATCCGGGCCCAGGTCGACGCCGTGCTGGCCGATCTGCCCCGCATCGACCCCGGGGCCGGCGAGGAAGCCGCAGACGCCGGCGTCGTCGACGACTCCGGTGCCATCGACGCGGCGGGACGTCGCCTCGAGCAAGCGCACCAGATTCTGGTCGACGCACTGGAATCGGTCGAGAAGGGCTGAGTGCGCCCATGACGCGGCGTGCCCGGGTCGACGCCGAGCTGGTCCGCCGGGGTCTTGCGCGTTCCCGGCAGCAGGCCGCCGAGCTGATCGGGGCGGGCCGGGTCACCGTCGACGGGATGCCGGCGGCCAAGCCGGCGACCGCGGTTGCACTGACCGCACGGATCGCCGTCGAAGGGCCCGCCGAACGTAGCTGGGTGTCCCGGGGCGCACACAAACTCATCGGCGCGCTGGAGGCGTTCGGCATCGAGGTGCGAGGCCGCCGCGCGTTGGACGCCGGAGCGTCGACCGGAGGTTTCACCGAAGTGCTCATCGACCGCGGCGCGGGCGAGGTGGTCGCGGTGGATGTGGGATACGGCCAGCTGGCCTGGTCGTTGCGCTCCGACCCGCGAGTTACCGTCGTTGAGCGCACCAACGTCCGGGAACTGACAGCTGAGTCGATCGGCGGGGCGGTAGACCTCGTCGTCGCGGACCTCTCGTTCATATCGTTGTCCACCGTGTTGCCTGCACTCACCGCATGCGCCGGGCCGCACGCCGATATCGTTCCCATGGTGAAGCCGCAATTCGAGGTCGGCAGAAGCCAGGTCGGCGCCGGCGGGGTCGTCACCGACCCCGATCTTCGGTCCGCGGCGGTGCTGGCAGTGGCTCGCCGCGCCGCCGAACTCGACTGGCACACCCTGGCGGCTACGGCCAGCCCCCTGCCCGGCCCGTCCGGCAATGTCGAGTACTTCCTGTGGCTGCGGGCTGACACACCCAACGCTGACACACCCAACGCCCTGACCGGCCCTGACCTGGAGGCCGCGGTGCGCCGAGCCGTCGCGGAGGGTCCGCAGTGAACGCCACCGGCGAGGTCCGCACCGTCCTGCTGATCGTGCATCCCGGCCGCAACGAAGCCAATGAAACCGCCCGGCGCGTCGCTAAGGCATTGGGGGAGAAGGGTATCCGCTTGCGGGTGCTGTCCCGCGATGCCGTCGACCGCGGCGCGCTGGACCTGGACCCCGAGGACCTGCGTGCCACCGGCGCCGACATCGAACTGGCAGGCAGCGACGAATGCGCCGCCGAGGGCTGCGAACTGGTCCTGGTGCTCGGCGGCGACGGGACCTTTCTGCGCGCCGCGGAGTTGGCCCGCAACGCCCAAATCCCGGTGCTGGGCGTCAATCTCGGCCGCATCGGCTTTCTTGCCGAGGCGGAGGCCGAAGCCATCGATGCCATCCTCGAGCACGTCATCGCCCGCGACTACCGCATCGAGGACCGGATGACCCTCGACGTAGTCGTCAGCCTCGACGGCGAAGTGCTCTCCCGAGGTTGGGCGCTCAACGAGGCCAGCCTGGAGAAGGGTTCCCACCAGGGAGTTCTCGGCGTCGTGGTGGCCATCGACGGGCGTCCGGTGTCGGCGTTCGGCTGCGACGGTGTGCTTGTCTCCAGTCCCACCGGTTCCACCGCCTACGCCTTCTCCTCCGGCGGTCCGGTGGTGTGGCCGGATCTTGAAGCCATCATCGTGGTGCCTAACAACGCCCACGCCCTGTTCGCCCGGCCCATGGTCACCAACCCGAACGCGGTGATCACCGTCGACATCGAACCGGACAACTCCGAGGCACTGGTGCTCTGCGACGGCCGCCGGGAGGCCCCCGTGCCCGCCGGCGGGCGTATCCAGGTGACGAAGTGCCAGACCCCACTGAAGTGGGTTCGACTGGACAGCGCCCCGTTCACCGACCGGCTGGTGCGTAAGTTCCGGCTGCCGGTCACCAGTTGGCGCGAGCAGTAGGTCCCGGCCCGCGAACATGTTGTCAGAGATCCGGATCGAGTCGCTGGGCGCGATCAGTTCGGCCACCGCTGAGTTCGACCGCGGTCTGACCGTCCTGACCGGCGAGACCGGCACCGGCAAGACCATGGTGGTGACCGGATTGCACTTACTCGGCGGCGCCCGCGCGGATGCCACCCGGGTCCGCTCGGGTGCGGCACGGGCGGTGGTCGAGGGGCGTTTCAGCACCGACGATCTCGACCCCGTCACCGCTGCGCAGATCAGCGAGATCCTGGAGTCCTCAGGCGCGGACCGCGATGACGACGGCAGCGTGATAGCCCTGCGTTCAGTCAGCCGGGACGGTCCGTCGCGGGCCTACCTGGGTGGGCGCAGCGTCCCCGCCAAGACGCTGACCACGTTCACGACCGGACTGCTGGCCTTGCATGGCCAAAACGACCAATTGCGGCTGATGCGGCCGGAGGAGCAGCGCGCCGCCCTGGACCGCTTCGCCGACGCGGCGGTGCTGCTGGAGCGCTACCGGAAACTGCGCGACGAATGGCTGGTGGCCCGTCGCGACCTGGTTGACCGGACCAACCGCGCCCGGGAGATGGCGCAGGAGGCTGACCGGTTGAAGTTCGCGCTCGCTGAGATCGACCGCATCGATCCGGCACCGGGTGAAGACGAGGTCCTGGTCGCCGAAATCCGCCGGCTCTCCGAACTCGATGCGGTGCGAGAGGCGGCCGCCGCTGCCAGGGCGGCACTGTCCGGGTCCGATGACACCGAAGCCGAAAACCGTTCCGCAATAGCAGTTCTCGCGCGTGCCTGCGCGATGCTGGAGTCCAGCGCCGATACCGCGCTGGGCGCTCTGGGTGGTCGGCTTGCCGAGGCGCTCAGAGTGCTGGGCGACGTCGCCGGTGAACTCGGCGGGTTCCTGGCCGATCTACCCGCCGACGCCAGCGCCCTGGAGTCCAGGCTCTCCCGACAGGCCGAACTGCGCAGCCTGACCCGCAAGTATGCCGCCGACATCGACGGTGTGCTGAGCTGGGCGGCAGAGTCCCGGGACAGCCTTGCGCAGTTGGACGTCTCCGAGGAAGCGCTGGCGGGGTTGGCCCGCCGGGTCGACGAGCTTGCCGGTCGGGTGGCTGGTGCCGCGGCCGAACTGACGACATTGCGGAACCGGGCGGCCGAAGGGTTGGCCCGCGCAGTGACCGAGGAGTTGGCCGGCCTGGCGATGTCCGACGCCGGCTTCGCCATCAGCATCACCGCTATCTCGGCGCGGGCCGACGACGCCGCCCCACTGCGACTGCCGTCCGGGGAGGTCGTCCATGCCGGCTCGGAGGGCATCGACCTGGTCGAATTCGGCTTCACCGCGCACCGCGGCACCGACCTGTTGCCGCTGCACAAGAGCGCTTCCGGCGGTGAATTGTCGCGGGTGATGCTGGCGCTGGAAGTGGTGCTGGCCGCCTCGGCGGAGGGCACCACCATGGTCTTCGACGAAGTCGATGCCGGGGTCGGCGGCCGCGCAGCGGTGCAGATCGGGCGGCGGTTGTCCCGACTCGCGGCCAGTCGGCAGGTCATCGTCGTGACCCACCTGCCGCAGGTCGCCGCCTACGCCGACACTCATCTCGTCGTGGACAGCAGCGGAGCCTCCAGCGAGGTGCGCCGCCTCGATGACGAGCAACGGGTGGGCGAATTGGCTCGGATGTTGGCCGGGCTCGGCGAGTCCGATACCGGCCGCGCGCACGCCCGCGAACTGCTCGCGGCCGCGCAGTCCGACCGGGGTCCGCTACCGGGCTCCTGAGACTGTCGGAACCGTCCGCACCGACCCTCAAACCCTGTTACTGATGTGACAGAAAGAAACTTATGGGGCTGCTGTTACGGCGCGCCTACACCGCGTTACCACCAGCCGCCGACACAATCGCTGCCATGAAGATGTCAGCCCTTCTTTCGAGATCCTCTGCACGTCCGGGCATCGTCGGGGCCGCCCGGGTCGACCGTGACATCGACCGACTGTTGCGGCGGGTCGGCCCCGGTGACATCGCTGTGCTCGACATTCTGGACCTCGATCGGGTGACCGCCGATGCGCTGGTCGACGCCGGTGTGGTCGGGGTGGTCAACGCCTCGCCGTCGATCTCCGGCCGCTACCCCAACCTCGGGCCCGAGGTGCTGCTGGCCAACAACATCACGCTGATCGACAACGCCGGTCCGGAGGTCTTCAAGAAGATCAAGGACGGCGCCAAGATCCGGCTGCACGACAGCGGGGTGTACTCCGGGGACCGCAGGCTGGCCCACGGCGTCGAGCGCACCGATGAAGAGGTCGCCGACCTGATGCATGACGCCAAAGTCGGTCTCGTTCATCATCTGGAGGCCTTCGCCGGTAACACCATCGAGTTCATACGCAGTGAAAGCCCGCTGCTGATCGACGGAATCGGAATCCCCGACATCGACGTCGACGTCTACCGCCGGCACGTCGTGGTGGTCGCCGACGGCCCGGACGCCGCCGAGGATCTCAAGGCCCTCAAGCCGTTCATCAAGGAGTACCAGCCGGTGCTGGTCGGTGTGGGCGCCGGCGCGGACATCCTGCGGTCCGGCGGCTTCCGGCCGCAACTCATCGTCGGCAACCCCGAGCAGATGAGCGCCGAGGTTCTGCGCTGCGGCGCTCAGGTGGTGCTGCCGGCCGATGCCGACGGCCATGCCGGGGGTCTGGAGCGGATCCAGGACCTTGGTATCGGTGCGATGACGTTCCCGGCCGCGGGTTCGGCGGCGGACTTGGCGTTGCTGCTCGTCGAGCATCATGGGGCCTCGCTGATCGTCACCGCCGGCCAGTCGGCGAACATCGAGGACTTCTTCGACCGCACCCGCGCCCAGAGCAATCCCTCGACCTTCCTGACCCGGCTGAAGGTGGGCGAGAAACTGGTCGATGCCAAAGCCGTTGCGACGCTCTATCGCAGCCATATCTCCGGTGGCGCAATCGCACTGCTGGTGCTCGCGGTGCTGCTCGCCGTGATCGCCGCGCTGTGGGTGTCGCAAGCGGACACCGCAATCGTCGACTGGATGACCAACTACTGGCAGCGTTTCTCGCTGTGGTTGCAGAACTGGGTGACTTAACGTGAGGTCGGCGCGGCGCCGCGTCTTCTGGCTGTCGGCGGTGTTTCTTGCGCTGGCACTTGGTGTGGTTCTGGGTGCGCGGTTGTTGTCGGGGCCTACGGTGTCGGGCTTGCGCGGCGATAACGGCACCCTGCACGCCCGGATCGATGTGCTCAGCGACGAGAATAAGGCCCTCAGTCAAAAGCTCTCGGCTGCAGACCAATTCGACGCGCGGATGTCCGACCGGATCGTTCGTGATGTGTTGGCCGGTAAGTCGGTGGTGCTTTTCCGTGCCCCCGACGCCCAGGACGCCGACGTTGATGCGGTGGCCCGGCTTGTTGGTCAGTCCGGCGGTGCGATCACTGGCACGGTCAGTCTGACCGACGAGTTCGTGGACGGCAATTCCGCGGAGAAGTTGCGCTCGGTGGTCAACTCCCCGATCGTGCCGGCCGGTGTGCGGCTCAATACCGCTCTGACCGATCCCAGTTCGCAGGCGGGGGACCTGCTCGGCATTGCTCTGCTCATCAATCGGGACCCGAAAATCGCACCGGTCAACGACGGCGCGCGGGACACCGTCCTGGCGGCCCTGAGCGACACCGGGTTCCTGGCATACCGCGACCGAGTGCGGGCAGCCAACACCGCCGTCGTCGTCACCGGAGGTGCGGTGCCCGACGACGCCGGCAACCAGGGCGTCAATGTGGCACGGTTCACTGCAGCGCTGGCACCGCACGGTGCGGGCGTCGTGCTGGCCGGCCGGGACGGGTCGGCCACCGGCGTCGCAGCACTGGCGGTAGCCCGCGACGACGCCGGGATGACTCGGGCGATGACCACGGTAGACGACATCGGTGCCGAGTCAGGCCGGATCACCACCGTGCTCGCGTTGCAGAGCCTGATCGGCGGCGGGTCGCCCGGGAAGTACGGGGTTGGGGCCGGAGCAGCCTCGGTGACAGTGCGGTAGCCAACGCCGGTGTGTCCGCGCGGGGTTGGCGGTGTCGGTGTTAGGGTGAATTTCCGTGGGTCGGCAGGCCCCAACCAGACGTTTCGGCGCTGCTTCAGTATCGTCCCGCCTGGTACAAACAAAGTCCTGCGCCGTCGTCACGGAGGCCGCTTTTGCCCGCATTGCGCAAGCACCCACAGGCCGCCACCAAGCATCTCTTCGTGACCGGTGGGGTGGTGTCCTCGCTCGGTAAGGGCCTCACCGCCAGCAGCCTCGGCCAGTTGCTCATCTCCCGGGGCCTGCAGGTCACCATGCAGAAACTCGATCCATACCTCAACGTCGATCCCGGCACGATGAACCCGTTCCAGCACGGCGAGGTGTTCGTCACCGAGGATGGCGCCGAGACCGATCTCGACGTCGGCCACTACGAACGTTTCCTCGACCGGGACCTGTCCGGTTCGGCCAATGTCACCACCGGCCAGGTGTATTCGACGGTCATCGCCAAGGAACGCCGCGGCGAGTATCTCGGTGACACCGTTCAGGTGATCCCGCACATCACCGACGAGATCAAGAACCGCATCCTGGCGATGGCCCAACCCGACGCCGCCGGCAAGCGCCCCGACGTCGTGATCACCGAGATCGGCGGCACCGTCGGCGACATCGAGTCGCAGCCGTTCCTGGAAGCCGCCCGCCAGGTCCGCCACGAGGTGGGCCGGGAGAACTGCTTTTTCCTGCACGTCTCGCTGGTGCCGTACCTGGCGCCGTCGGGGGAGTTGAAAACCAAACCCACCCAGCATTCGGTGGCTGCGCTGCGCAGCATCGGTATCACCCCGGACGCGCTGATCCTGCGGTGCGACCGCGATGTCCCGGAGCCGCTGAAGGACAAGATCGCGCTGATGTGCGACGTGGATATCGACGGTGTGATCTCCACCCCGGATGCACGCTCCATCTACGACATTCCCAAGGTTCTGCACCGTGAGGAACTGGACGCCTACGTGGTGCGCAGGCTCAACCTGCCGTTCCGGGATGTGGATTGGACCACCTGGGATGACCTGTTGCGGCGCGTGCACGACCCGCAGGAGACGGTGCGAATTGCGTTGGTGGGCAAATACATCGATCTCTCCGACGCCTATCTCTCGGTCACCGAGGCGCTGCGTGCGGGCGGGTTCGCGCACCGGGCCAAGGTGGAGATGCGCTGGGTGGCCTCCGACGACTGCGAGACCGACGCCGGCGCCGCATCGGTGCTGGACGAGGTGCATGCGGTGCTCATTCCCGGCGGGTTCGGTATCCGGGGCATCGAGGGCAAGATCGGCGCCATCCGCTACGCCCGGCACCGTGGTCTGCCGCTGCTGGGCCTGTGTCTGGGTTTGCAGTGCATCGTCATCGAAGCTGCCCGCTCGGTGGGATTGACGCACGCCAACTCGGCTGAATTCGACCCCGCCACACCGGATCCGGTGATCTCCACCATGGCCGATCAGCAAGACGCCGTCGCCGGACAGGCCGATCTCGGCGGCACCATGCGACTGGGCGCTTACCCCGCGGTCCTGCAGCCGGGTTCGGTTGTCGCCCAGGCTTATCAGTCCACCACCGTGTCTGAACGCCACCGGCACCGCTACGAGGTGAACAACTCCTACCGGGACCGAATCACGGAGAGCGGACTCCGATTCTCCGGCACCTCACCGGACGGGCATCTTGTCGAGTTCGTCGAATACCCCGCCGAGGTGCATCCCTTCCTGGTCGGCACCCAGGCGCACCCGGAACTCAAAAGCCGGCCGACCCGTCCGCATCCGCTGTTCGCCGCCTTCATCAGCGCGGCGATCGACTACAAGGCAGCCGAGCGGTTGCCGGTCGAGATCCCCGAGCACCACGCGAACGGCAACCAGCATCCGGACGGTTCAACCGGCGCCGTGCAGCCGCTGGCGGACCATGCTCGTGGGTGACCACGAATTCGAGACGGTCGCCAGCGATACGGTCTTTCGCGGTGGAATCATCGCGTTGCGCACCGACGAGGTGCGGATGCCCGGTGGTGTGACCGCGACCCGCGAGGTGGTGGAGCATTACGGCGCGGTGGCTGTGGCGGCCGTCGACGACGACGAGAACCTGGCCCTGATCTACCAGTACCGGCACTCGCTGGGGCGGCGGCTGTGGGAGCTGCCGGCCGGACTGCTCGATGAGCCGGGGGAGGACCCGGCCTCAGCAGCGGCGCGGGAGTTACGAGAAGAGACCGGTCTGGTGGCTCGGGAATGGCGGGTGCTGGTCGACGTCGCCTCCTCGCCGGGATTCTGCGACGAGTCGGTGCGGGTGTATCTGGCACGTGGGCTGGCCCACGTCGGTCGGCCGGCGGCCGACCATGAGGAAGCCGATCTCACCGTGCATTGGGTGGGGTTAGGTCAAGCCGTGGATCAGGTGCTCGCCGGAGAGATCATCAATGCCACCGCCGCCGCCGGGGTGCTGGCTGCGCACGCCGTCATCGTCGACGGCAAACCGACCCGGCCGCTGACGGCGCCCTGGCCGGACCGGCCCTCGGCGTTCGCCGCCCGCAAGGAGAGTGCGTGACGACCTTCGCTTCCGATCTCCCCGGTCGCTCCGCTCCTGCCCTCCGAGCGGCGCTGGATGGCCAGATTCAGGGCTACCTCGACCACCTCACCATCGAGCGCGGGGTGGCCGTCAACACCATCACCTCCTACCGGCGGGACCTGCGGCGCTACGTCGAGCATCTGGTGAGGCGCGGCATCGTCGACCTGCGTGACGTCACCGAGGCCGACGTCAGTGACTTCCTGGTGGAACTACGCAAGGGCGATCCGGACACCGGGGCCAGCGCGTTGTCGGCGGTGTCGGCAGCCCGAGCCGTGATCGCGGTGCGAGGTCTGCACCGCTTCGCCGCGGCGGAGGGAGTGATCGAGGTCGATGTGGCGCGTGCAGTCAAGCCGCCCACGCCGGCCCGCCGGCTACCCAAGAGCCTCGCTCTTGATGAGGTGCTGGCACTGCTGGAGGGCGCGGGCGGCGACGACGCCAACGACGGTCCGCTGACCCTGCGCAACCGGGCGCTGCTGGAAATGCTGTACTCCACCGGCGCTCGGATCTCCGAGGCCGTCGGCCTCGACGTCGACGACATCGACACCCAGGCCCGGTCGGTGCTGTTGCGGGGCAAGGGCGGCAAGCAGCGCCTGGTTCCGGTCGGCCGGCCGGCTATCGCCGCGCTCGATGCCTACCTGGTGCGCGGCCGACCGGACCTAGCGCGGCGCGGCCGCGGGGGGCCGGCCATCTTCCTCAACGCCCGCGGTGGCCGGCTGTCCCGGCAAAGCGCCTGGCAGGTACTGCAGGACGCTGCGGAACGGGCCGGAATCAGCGCGGCGGTATCCCCGCACACCCTGCGGCACTCGTTTGCCACCCACCTGCTCGACGGCGGCGCCGACGTGCGGGTGGTCCAAGAGCTGCTCGGGCACGCATCGGTGACGACCACCCAGATCTACACACTGGTGACGGTCAACGCGCTGCGCGAGGTGTGGGCCGGCGCCCACCCCCGGGCCTAGCGTTATCCAGGCGCGGTATCTAGCCCCGGTCTAGCCCCGGTATGTCGACTCCAGAACCAGATCGGGAATCTTGGTGTATTCGGCATGGGTCCGGTGCTCGACGGTGTCGAATTCCTGGCTGCGCCGCATGTAGGCGCGGTACTTGGGGGAGCCGGGGAACAGCACGTTGTCGGCCACCACCACGCTGTCCCGGTGCAGCCAGTTGCGCCCGAGGATGCTGAGCAGGTCGGGCAGGTAGGCGTTCTTGTCGTGGTCGATGAACAGCAGATCCAGCGAGTCGGGGCCGAAGCCGTGACCGGACAGGGCGTCCAGGGTCCGCCCGCCGTCACCGATGGTGCCCACCACACAGGTCACCCGGTCGGCGACCCCGGCATGAGCCCAGATACGGCGGGCGTTGTCGGCGTTGGCGGCCGTCATCTCCACCGAGTACACCCGGGTCCGGGGCGCTGCCCGGGCGATTCGCAAGGCCCCGTAGCCGCAGTAAGTGCCCAGTTCGAGGGCAAGCCCGGCCGCGGAATTCTGCACTGACCGCCGCACGGCCGCGTCGAGCAAGAGGCCCTTTTCGTCGCCGACGTTGATCAGTATCGACTCCTGGCGGGCAAACCGGTCGATGGTGGCGATCACGTCGTCGAGGTCCCCGGCCCGGGCGTGGCTGAGCACGTACTGCACCACGGCCGCCTCGCGTCCGTCGCCCACCTGGCCGGTGCGCAGTATGCTCGGCAGCCCGACCGCCAACCTCCAAAACGACCAGCGTAGGAAGGGAAAGCGGTCGTTAACGGCCATGCGCCCACAGTAGGCCAGCCGCCATGGATAGACTTTGCGCCGATGTTCGCCACGCCGCCGGTTCGCCCGACCCGGGGTGCCGGTTTAGGAGTTGGGGCGTGACCGACCAGCACGACGACGCCCCGATCGGCCTGACCGGTCGACCGCCCCGGGCGATCCCCACCCCGCAGCCGCTGACCAGCCATGGTCCGGCTGTGGTGATCTCCATGTGCAATCAGAAAGGTGGCGTCGGCAAGACCACCTCCACGATCAACCTCGGTGCGGCGCTCGCCGAATACGGCCGCCGCGTGCTGCTGGTCGACCTCGATCCACAGGGGGCGCTGTCGGCGGGTCTGGGCGTGCCGCACTACGAGTTGGCCAATACCGTGCACAACCTGATGATCGAACCGCGGGTCCCGATCGAGGATGTGCTGATTCACACCCGGGTCGAGGGCCTGGACCTGATTCCCAGCAACATCGACTTGTCCGCCGCAGAGATCCAGTTGGTCAACGAGGTGGGCCGGGAGCAGACGCTGGGACGGGCGCTGCGTCCGGTGCTCGACCGCTATGACTACGTGCTGATCGATTGCCAGCCGTCGCTGGGCCTGCTGACCGTGAACGCGCTTGCCTGCTCCGATGGCGTCCTGATCCCCACCGAATGCGAGTTCTTCTCGCTGCGGGGTTTGGCGCTGCTCACCGACACCGTGGATAAGGTGCGGGATCGGTTGAACCCGAAACTGGCCATCAGCGGCATCCTGGTCACCCGTTTCGACACCCGCACCGTCAACGCCCGAGAGGTGATGGCCCGGGTGTTGGAACGCTTCAACGACCTCGTCTTCGATACCGTCATCACTCGCACCGTCCGCTTCCCGGAGACCAGCGTGGCCGGTGAGCCGATCACCACGTGGGCCCCGAAATCGACTGGTGCGCTGGCATACCGCGCGTTGGCTCGCGAGGTCATCGACCGCTTCGGCAAGTGACCACGGAATCCGTCGTCAATCAGGAGCCCGAAAAGGGCTTCCGGGTTCGGCTGACCAACTTCGAGGGTCCGTTCGACCTGCTGTTGCAGCTGATCTTCGCCCGCCGCCTGGATGTCACCGAGGTTGCGCTGCACGAAGTGACCGACGAATTCATCGCCTACACCCGCGATATCGGCCGCGAGCTGGCCCTCGATGAGACAACCACCTTCCTGGTGATCGCCGCCACGCTGCTGGACCTCAAGGCGGCGCGGCTGTTGCCGGCCGCGGAGGTGGAGGACGCCGAGGATCTGGCCCTGCTGGAGGTGCGCGACCTGCTGTTCGCCCGCCTGCTGCAGTACCGGGCGTTCAAGCACGTGGCCGAGATGTTCGCCGAACTGGAGGCCGCAGCACTGCGCAGCTACCCCCGCTCGGTGGCCTTGGAAGACCGTTTCGCCGACCTGCTTCCCGAAGTGATGCTGGGTGTGGACCCGATGACCTTCGCGGAAATCGCCGCCTCGGCGTTCACCCCGCGACCGGTCCCCACCGTGGGCACCGATCACCTGCACGCGGTGCGGGTGTCGGTGCCTGAACAGGCGGAGCGGTTGATGGAGTTCCTCGAGCGCCGCGGAATGGGGCACTGGGCGTCGTTCTCCGATCTCGTCGCCGACTGCGCGGAGCCGATCCAGATCGTCGGACGCTTCTTGGCGCTGCTCGAGCTCTATCGGGCTCGCGCGGTAGCATTCGAGCAGTTAGAACCGCTTGGCGTGCTGCAGGTTTCGTGGACTGGAAACCGTTTGACGAACGAAGAGCTGGTGAGAGCCGAGTGGGAAGAGCAATGACCGTAGAAGCTGGCCAGGAACAGGCCGGGGATCAGGCCGGGGAAAACGCCGAGGATTCCGAGGTCGAGACCGTCCACGTCGATGATGTCGACGACGACGAACTGGCCCGGGTGCTGGAAGCCTTACTGCTAGTGGTGGACACCCCGGTCACCGCCGAGGCGCTGGGTTCGGCGACCGAGCAGCCGGTTCACCGGATCACCGAGATACTGCAGGGGATGGCTGCCGATCTCAACGCCCGGCAGAGCGGCATAGACCTGCGCGAGGCCGGCGGTGGCTGGCGGATGTACACCCGAGCCCGGTATGCACCCTATGTCGAGCGGCTGTTGATGGACGGAGCGCGCTCCAAGTTGACCCGTGCGGCGCTGGAGACGTTGGCCGTGGTGGCCTACCGCCAACCGGTCACCAGGGCGAGGGTGAGCGCGGTGCGCGGCGTGAATGTGGACGCCGTGATTCGGACGCTGGTGGCGCGGGGCCTGATTATCGAGGCGGGCACCGATTCCGATACCGGGGCGACGACGTTTTCCACCACCGAATTGTTTTTGGAGCGGCTCGGATTGTCCTCGCTTGCCGATCTGCCCGACATCGCCCCGCTGCTGCCGGATGTCGATGTGATCGACGACTTGAGCGAAAATCTGGACAGCGAGCCGCGTTTCGCGAAGCTGGCGGGGCACTCGCAGCCCCAAACCCCGGTCGCCTTCGACGTCGACACCTCCGATGGTTGAGTCCGGTGTCTGACCCCGAAGGCGTGCGGTTGCAGAAAGTGCTGTCCCAGGCCGGGATTGCCTCCAGGCGTGTCGCCGAGCGGATGATCACCGACGGCCGGGTGGAAGTGGACGGCCGCATCGTGACCGAACTCGGCACCCGGGTCGACCCGGACACCGCCGACATCCGCGTCGACGGCAGCCGGATCGTCCTGGACGACACGATGGTGTATCTGGCAGTCAACAAGCCCTTCGGCATGCACTCCACGATGTCCGATGATCGAGGCCGGCCGTGTATCGGGGACCTTATCGAGCACCGGGTCCGCGGTAATCGGAAGCTGTTCCATGTCGGCCGGCTCGACGCCGACACCGAGGGCCTGTTGTTGCTGACCAACGATGGCGAACTGGCGCATCGGCTGATGCACCCGTCGTTCGAGGTTCCGAAAACCTACCTGGCCACAGTGGCCGGATCGGTGCCGCGAGGTCTGGGCAAGACCCTGCGTTCCGGGGTTGAGCTTGAGGACGGTCCGGTGAGCGTGGATGACTTCGCCGTTGTCGACGCAGTTCCGGGCAAGACCCTGGTGCGGGTGACCTTGCACGAGGGCCGCAAGCACATCGTCCGTCGGATGCTGGATGCGGTCGGTTTTCCGGTGCAGGCGCTGGTACGCACCGACATCGGCACGGTCAGCTTGGGGGAGCAGCGGCCCGGCAGTATCCGGGTGTTGACCGGCAAAGAGGTTGGCGAGCTTTACAAGGCGGTCGGACTGTGAGCAGCGTAGTGATTGCGATCGACGGACCTGCTGGCACCGGAAAGTCAAGTGTGTCAAGGGGTTTGGCGCAAGCGCTAGGCGCACGTTACGTCGATACGGGGGCGATGTACCGGATCGTGACGCTGGCCATGCTGCGGGCCGGCGTCGATCTGCGTGACTCGGAGGCGATTGCCGTGGCAGCAGAGGTGCCGCTGTCGGTGGGCTTCGATCCGCAGGTGGAACAGACCTACCTCGACGGCGAGGACGTGTCGGTGCAGATCCGCAGTGACGAGGTGACCCGCGCGGTGTCTGCGGTGGCGGCGGTCCCGGCGGTGCGGGCGCGCCTGGTGCAACTCCAGCGTGAATCGGCCGAGGGTGCCGACAGCGTGGTCGTTGAGGGTCGAGATATCGGTACGGTCGTACTGCCTGGTGCCGATGTCAAGATTTTCCTGACCGCTTCGGCGGAAACCCGGGCCCGCCGCCGTAACGATCAGAACGTCGCCGCCGGACTGGCCGACGACTATGAAACGGTCCTGTCTGATGTGCGTCGTCGTGATCACCTGGACTCCACCCGTGCGGTCTCCCCGCTGCGCCCCGCCGAGGACGCGCTCATCGTCGACACCAGCGACATGACACAAGCCGAGGTCATTGCCCATCTGCGTGATCTGGTCAAGGAGCGGACGGGGGCGGTGCGGTGACAGACGATGCGGTGACAGACGACGGAACCTGGTCGGACGAGAGCGAGTGGGAGTTCGGTGACGAGCAGCTCACCGACCAAACCGAAGATGTGAGCGCCCCGCCGCCGGTGGTGGCGATCGTCGGGCGGCCCAACGTCGGAAAGTCCACGTTGGTCAACCGGGTCTTGGGCCGCCGTGAAGCCGTCGTGCAGGACCTTCCGGGCGTCACGCGTGACCGGGTGTCCTACGACGCGTCGTGGAACGGTCGACGGTTCGTCGTGCAGGACACCGGGGGCTGGGAGCCGGACGCCAAGGGATTGCAACAACTGGTTGCCGAGCAGGCGTCTGTGGCGATGCAGACAGCCGACGCGGTGGTTCTGGTGGTCGACGCACTGGTTGGCGCCACGTCCGGCGATGAGGCCGCCGCGCGCATTTTGCGGCGTTCGGGCAAGCCGGTCTTCCTGGCTGCCAACAAGGTCGACAACGAGAAGGGCGAGGCCGACGCGGCCGCGCTGTGGTCCTTGGGTATGGGGCAGCCGCACCCGATCAGCGCAATACACGGCCGCGGCGTGGCGGATCTGCTCGA
>CAXNJA010000054.1:0-16178 GCA_964202555.1 Mycobacterium sp. | reverse complement strand
CCGACCGCTGGTGTGTAAAACCAGAGCTCTACCACTGAGCTACACGCCCGTGCCACGGGAGTGTTAGACGCCCGTGCCCGGGCAGGTTACCGCTGCCCGCGCAGAATTAAAAAGTCCGGCGCTCAGGCCTTCAGGGCCGCCAGCGCCTCGGTCCACACCGATTGGTCGCGGGCCTCACCGGGCTGGTTGCACTCGGCGAACCGGACCACCCCGGAGCGGTCGATCACGAAGGTGCCGCGGTTGGCGAAGCCGGCGTCGGAGTTGAACACGCCGTAGGCCTGCGCCACTTCACCGTGCGGCCAGAAATCCGACAGCACCGGGAAGGTGAACCCGCTCTCCGTTGCCCAGATCTTGTGGGTTGGCGATGGGCCCACCGAGATCGCCAGAGCGGCAGTGTCGTCGTTGTCGTAGCTGGGTAGGTTGTCGCGCAACTCGTCGAGCTCGCCCTGGCAGATGCCGGTGAAGGCCAACGGGAAGAACACCAGCAGCACGTTCTTCTTGCCGCGGAAGTCACTGAGGGTGACCGGCTGGCCATTTTGGTCTTTGAGGGTGAAATCAGGCGCCTCCGCGCCGACTGCCAGTGTCATGAATGCCTCCCAGCTGCTTTGGATTTCGGTTGCACCAACCGGCTGCCGATCCAATCACCGAGGTTGGCCGACGACGTCTGCATCAAGCCCGCGGTGGGGGCCGCTTCGGCGATCTCCGCCGGCAACACATGGCCGGGTTTGCCGGTCTTGGGCGTCAGCACCCAGATGACCCCGTCCTCGGCGAGGGGGGCGATGGCGTCCATCAGCCGGTCCACCAGGTCCCCGTCCGCGTCGCGCCACCACAGCAGCACCACGTCGACGACCTCGTCGGCATCCTCGTCGAGGAGGTCGCTACCGCAGGCGTCCTCGACTTCGGCCCGAATGTCGTCGTCGGAGTCGTCGTCCCAGCCCAACTCCTGGACGACCTGATCGTGGTGGATGCCCAGCCTCTGAGCCCAGTTACGCCCGCTGTCATCCGCGGCGACCACCCTCGCAACCTCCCTGTCGTGATCCGGCTTGCCGTGATACCGGCTTTGGTGCGACTATCGTCGCACGCCGCCACCGGTTTCTAATAAGTGGCGTCACAAAGTCGCAGAACATCGGACCTTGCGGCGTTGAGATCGTCGATGACCTGGTTGAACTCCGACGGGTCGGCTTTCCTGGTGATCGCATCGGCGGTGGTACGGGCACCGTCGACCCATTCCATGAACGCATCTTCGACCTCGGCGGGGACGATGTCGCTGATGCTTCGTTCCACCGCATCCGCGCTCTGGTTGAGCGAATCGACGGCCGGCCCCTCGGCGGCGGACGTGTTACCGCCCTCCTCGTTGAAGGCGCTCACATAGACGTTGACCGCGTCGATGGCGTCGGCACTGGTGGTCGATAACGTCTCGCAGGTGGTGTGAACGGCCCGAGTGGTCATCGATGCCTGGCGTTGTGATTCTCGGGCGCTGGAACTGGCGGCCGACTGCGAGGACGACGCCGACATCGAGGTGCGGTAGGCCGGGGCGTCGCCGGCGTTGGCCATGGGATCCCCCTCGGTGACCGCGGTGCAACCCACCGCCGCCATGCACACCGCGGCGGCCCCGCCCACCAGTAGCCCGGCGATGCGCGCTCGGCGCGCGTTCCCGCTCAGCACGGGTGCAGACGTTACCGGGTCAGCGGTCGGATTGACGTTCGGCGCCAATTTCGCTTCCTGCGCCCACTCTGCGCCGCCAATGCCGCAAGTGCGGCACGATAGGTCTCGCCCCAATCTAAAGATCTGCCCAGCCAGCGAGGAGCGGAATGACCACCCAGTTCACCCGCGATCAACCGACTCAAAGCTCCGGCGGCCCACATGAATCCGATCGGGTTCGGGTCATCCGCGAGGGCGTCGCGTCGTACCTGCCCGACATCGACGCCGAGGAAACCTCGGAGTGGCTGGAGTCGTTCGACGATCTGCTGGCCCGCTCGGGCCCGGCCAGGGCGCGCTATCTGATGTTGCGGCTACTCGAGCGCGCCGGCGAGCAACGGGTGGCGATACCGGCTCTGACCTCGACAGATTACGTCAACACCATTCCCACCGAGTTGGAACCCTGGTTCCCCGGCGACGAGGACGTCGAGCGGCGCTATCGTCGCTGGATCCGGTGGAACGCCGCGATCATGGTGCACCGCGCCCAGCGGCCCGGCGTCGGCGTCGGCGGGCACATCTCCACCTATGCCTCCTCGGCCGCGTTGTACGAGGTCGGCTTCAACCATTTCTTCCGCGGCAAGTCACACCCCGGCGGTGGGGATCAGGTGTTCATCCAGGGCCACGCCTCCCCCGGTATCTACGCCCGTGCGTTCATGGAAGGCCGGCTCACCGAGGACAAACTCGACGGCTTCCGTCAGGAGCACAGCCACCCGGGCGGCGGCCTGCCGTCATATCCGCACCCCCGGTTGATGCCCGACTTCTGGGAATTCCCGACGGTGTCGATGGGCCTGGGTCCGATGAACGCCATCTTCCAGGCCCGGTTCAACCACTACATGCACGACCGCGGCATCAAGGACACCTCCGACCAGCACGTCTGGGCCTTCCTCGGCGACGGCGAGATGGACGAACCGGAAAGCCGCGGGCAGATCCAGATCGCCGCCAACGAGGCGCTGGACAATCTCACCTTCGTCGTGAACTGCAATCTGCAACGCCTCGACGGCCCGGTGCGCGGTAACGGCAAGATCATTCAGGAACTGGAGTCCTTCTTCCGGGGTGCCGGCTGGAACGTCATCAAGGTGGTGTGGGGCCGGGAGTGGGACGCCCTGCTGCACGCCGACAAGGACGGCGCGCTGGTCAATCTGATGAACACCACCCCCGATGGCGACTACCAGACCTACCGCGCCAACAACGGCACCTACGTCCGCGAGCACTTCTTCGGCCGCGACCCCCGCACCAAAGCACTCGTGAACAACATCTCCGACGCCGACATCTGGAACCTCAAGCGCGGCGGCCACGACTACCGCAAGGTCTACGCCGCGTACCGGGCAGCGATGGAACACAAGGGCCAGCCCACGGTGATCCTCGCCAAGACCATCAAGGGCTACACCCTGGGCGCACACTTCCAGGGCCGCAACGCCACCCACCAGATGAAAAAGCTTGCGCTACAAGACCTCAAAGACTTCCGCGACGCTATCCGCATCCCGATCACCGATGCCCAGCTCGAGGAGAACCCCTACCTGCCGCCGTACTATCACCCCGGCCCGGAATCACCGGAGATCCGCTACCTGCTGGACCGGCGAACCGCCCTCGGCGGATTCCTGCCGAACCGGCGCAACACCTCCAAGGCGCTGACCCTGCCGTCGCGGGACGTGTACAAGCCACTCAAGGGCGGCTCCGGCACCCAGCAGGTGGCCACCACGATGGCGACCGTCCGCGTCTTCAAGGAACTACTTCGGGAGACCGGCGAAAACGCGGTGGGCAAGCGGATCGTGCCGATCATCCCCGACGAGGCCCGGACCTTCGGGATGGACTCGTGGTTCCCGACGCTGAAGATCTACAACCGCCTCGGTCAGCTGTACACCGCCGTCGATGCGCAGCTGATGCTGGCTTACAAAGAGAGCCCGACCGGCCAGATCCTGCACGAGGGCATCAACGAGGCCGGCTCCTGCGCCTCGTTCGCCGCGGTCGGCACGTCGTACTCCACGCATAACGAGCCGATGATTCCGGTGTACATCTTCTACTCGATGTTCGGTTTCCAGCGCACCGGCGACAGCTTCTGGGCTGCCGCCGACCAGATGGCCCGCGGATTCGTGCTGGGTGCCACAGCCGGACGGACCACCCTGACCGGCGAGGGCCTCCAGCACGCCGACGGCCACTCCCAGTTGCTGGCCTCGACCAACCCGGCCGTGGTGGCCTACGACCCGGCGTTCGGCTACGAAGTCGCCTACATCGTGGAAAGCGGACTGGCCCGGATGTTCGGGGAGAACCCGGAGAACATCTTCTTCTACATCACCATCTACAACGAGCCCTACGTGCAGCCGGCTGAACCGGAGAACCTCGACGTCGAGCAATTGCTGCGCGGGATGTACCGGTTCCGGGCGGCCTCCGAAAAGCGCAGCAGCACCGCGCAGATCCTGGCCTCGGGCGTTTCGATGCCCGAGGCGTTGCGGGCCGCCGAGATGCTCGCGCAGCGTTGGGACGTCGCCGCCGATGTGTGGTCGGTGACCAGTTGGAACGAACTGCACCGCGACGGCCTGGCCATCGAGAGGGAACGCCTACGCCATCCCGACCGACAGGTCCGAACCCCGTTCGTCACCGAGATGCTCGCCAGGACGACCGGCCCGGTGGTGGCGGTGTCGGACTGGATGCGGGCGGTGCCCGATCAGATCCGGCAATGGGTGCCGGGCACCTACCTCACGCTGGGCACCGACGGGTTCGGCTTCTCCGATACCCGGCCGGCGGCCCGCCGTTACTTCAACACCGACGCGGAGTCAGTCGTGGTGGCGGTGCTCGAGGCGCTGGCCCGGGACGGCGAAGTCGACCCGTCGGTGGCCGTCTCTGCGGCCCGGGAATACCAGATCGACGACGTGATGGCCGCCCCCGAGCAGACATCCGATCCGGGCGTGGCATAACGCCATCCACCGGGGGGCGGCCGTTTAGCGGTTCCGGCCAAAAAATGGCGTAGCTTTTAGCTATGCCGGACAACCCGCTCGTAGAAAGTCCGCATCTGGAGGAGCGTCGTTCGCCGCTCGAACTGCTCGACGACATCCCGGATTCCACCCTGCGGCGGCTCAAGGGGCGCTCGGGGCGCCTGGCCACCGAGGCCGTGCATGCGATGGAGAAACGGCTGCCGTTCTTCGCCGGGCTGGAAGCCTCCCAACGGGCCAGCGTGCAACTTGTGGTTCAGGCCGCGGTGGTCAATTTCGCCGAATGGATCCGCAACCCCGCCAGTCAGGTCGGTTACACCGCACAGGCCTTCGAACTGGTACCCCAGGACCTCACCCGCAAAATCGCACTGGCCCAGACCGTCGACATGGTGCGGGTGACCATGGAGTACTTCGAGGAAGTCGTGCCGATGGTGGCCCGAAACGCGCAGCAGGTGACGGCACTGACCGTCGCCATCCTGCGCTATAGCCGCGACCTCGCGTTCGCGGCTGCCAGCGCCTACGCCGATGCCGCCGAGGCGCGCGGGTCCTGGGACAGCCGGATGGAGGCCAGCGTGGTCGACGCCGTGGTCCGTGGTGACACCGGCCCCGAACTGCTGTCCAGGGCAGCGGCACTGAACTGGGACACCACCGCCCCGGCCACGGTGGTAGTCGGTACGCCGCCGCCCGATCGCGAGGAACTGGCCGGTGAGGATGTCCGCGAAATCGCCGTGCGCTACGACCGGGGGGCGCTTGCCGACGTCCATGGGACCTGGCTGATCGCGATCATCTCCGGGCCGCTGTCGCCCACTGATCGCTTCTTCAAAGACCTACTGAAGGCGTTCTCCGAGGGCCCGGTCGTCATCGGCCCCACCGCGCCGATGCTGACCGCGGCCTACCTCAGCGCCAGTGAGGCGATCGCCGGGATGAACGCGGTGACCGGCTGGACGGGGGCGCCACGGCCGGTCGCGGCGCGCGAACTATTGCCGGAGCGCGCCCTGATCGGGGACACCTCGGCGGTCGCGGCGCTCTACAACGATGTGACCCGCCCACTGGCCGCCGCCGGACCCGTTTTGTCGGAAACCCTCGACGCTTACCTCGACAGCGGCGGCGCCATCGAGGCGTGCGCCCGGAAACTGTTCGTTCATCCAAATACCGTCCGTTACCGCCTCAAGCGGATCACCGATTTCACCGGGCGCGATCCCACCGTGCCACGGGACGCCTACGTTCTGCGGGTTGCTACCACGGTCGGCCGGCTGGGTTACCCGGCGGCCCCGGCCGACAGAGCTCAGAGCAGTGCAAACATTTCAGCAGGGCAGCTCACGCCACCGCTGGTCGGCTTGGGCCGCGACAACTAAGTCGCAGTTCGGTATCGCTGACGTCGCAGACGAGGGCACTTTTGTAGGGTTACTACAAAAACCTAAGACAAGGTTCATAATCTCTTACACCCTGAAAATGTGCGTTCACAGTGTTCTCTTAGAGATGTGATTGCCTTGCTCGCACCCGGACAGGGTTCCCAGACCCCCGGCATGCTCGCCGAGTGGCTGGAACTGCCCGGCGCCGCCGACCGACTGGCCGCCTGGTCTCAGATCAGCGGGCTGGATCTGGCCCAGCTGGGGACAAGCGCCACCGCCGAGGAAATCACCGACACCGCCGTGACCCAACCGCTCGTCGTGGCAACCACCCTGCTGGCCTATGACGAACTGGCCAGGCGCGGGCTGCCCACGCAGACCGTCGTAGCCGGACACTCGGTCGGTGAAATCGCGGCCTATGCCATCGCCGGGGTCATCACGCCCGACGATGCGGTCAGGCTCGCCGCCGTTCGTGGCGCCGAGATGGCCAAGGCGTGCGCCCTGGAACCGACCGGCATGTCCGCGGTACTGGGCGGCGACGAAGCCGAAGTGCTGGCCCGCCTGGAGGCCCTGGAACTGGTGCCGGCGAATCGCAATGCGGCCGGCCAGATCGTGGCCGCCGGTTCGGTCTCGGCGCTGGAGAAGCTGGCCGAGGACCCGCCGGCCAAGGCCAGGGTCCGCCAACTCGCCACTGCGGGGGCGTTCCACACCCACTACATGGCTTCGGCCCTGGACGGTTACGCCGCCGCGGCCGAGCAGGTCAGCGCAGCCGACCCCACCACCACGCTGCTGTCCAACTTCGATGGGCAGCCCGTGACATCGGCGGCCGACGCGATGGAAAAACTCGTCGCCCAACTGACCCGACCGGTGCGCTGGGACCTGTGCACCGAGACCATGCGCAAGCTCAACACCAGCGCGATCATCGAGTTCCCGCCAGCGGGCGCACTGACCGGTATCGCCAAACGAGAACTTCGGGGCGTCGCGACGCACGCAGTCAAGACACCCGCAGATCTGGACGGGGTGGCCGGCCTCTAGGCCAACCCGCCAGGACAACCCAATAGATGGATCGTCAAGCAGCACAATCCAATTCAGGAAAACACAAGTGAAGGGATCCACATAGTGGGCGCCAGTCAGTCAGAAATCATCGCCGGTCTCGCCGAGATCATCGAAGAGGTCACCGGTATCGAACCGTCCGAGGTCACCCCGGAGAAGTCCTTCGTCGACGATCTGGACATCGACTCGCTGTCGATGGTCGAGATCGCTGTGCAGACCGAGGACAAGTACGGCGTGAAGATCCCCGACGAGGACCTGGCCGGCCTGCGCACCGTCGGTGACGTCGTCTCCTACATCCAGAAACTGGAAGAAGAGAACCCCGAGGCCGCCGCAGCCCTGCGCGAGAAGTTCACTTCGGAGTCGTGACGGTGTCTTCCGCTGGATCCCCCCCGAAGCCTTCAACCGCCAACGGGGGTTTCCCGAACGTCGTGGTCACCGCTGTTGAGGCGACCACGGCACTCGGCGCTGATATCGACTCGACCTGGAAGGGCCTGCTGGCCGGGGAGAGCGGAATCCAGGTCCTCGAGGACGACTTCGTCACCAAGTGGGATCTGCCGGTGCGGATCGGCGGCCACCTGGTCGATCCGGTTGACGACCACATGGGCCGCCTCGACCTACGGCGCATGTCGTATGTCCAGCGGATGTCGAAGTTCCTCGGCAGGAGGATGTGGGACGCCGCCGGCGCCCCCGAGGTCGATCCGGACCGCTTCTCCGTGGTGATCGGCACCGGTCTCGGCGGCGGCGAGAAGATCGTCGAGACCTACGACACGATGAACGAGGGCGGCATCCGCAAAGTGTCGCCGCTGGCCGTGCAGATGATCATGCCCAACGGTGCGGCCGCGGTTGTCGGCCTCGATCTGGGCGCCCGCGCCGGGGTGGTCACCCCGGTGTCGGCCTGCTCGTCGGGGTCGGAAGCCATCGCCCACGCCTGGCGTCAGATCGTCATGGGTGACGCCGACATCGCCGTCTGCGGCGGCGTCGAGGGCATGATCGAGGCGCTGCCCATAGCGGCGTTCTCGATGATGCGCGCAATGTCGACCCGCAATGACGACCCGGCGGCGGCCTCGCGGCCGTTCGACAAGGACCGGGACGGCTTCGTCTTCGGCGAAGCCGGCGCGATGATGATCATCGAGACCGAGGAGCACGCCAAGGCCCGCGGCGCCAAGCCGCTGGCCCGACTGTTGGGTGCGGGCATCACCTCGGACGCCTACCACATGGTGGCGCCGGCACCGGACGGTCTGCGTGCCGGCCGGGCGATGACCCGGGCGATGGAACTGGCGGGCCTGTCCCCTTCGGACATCAGCCACGTCAACGCCCACGCCACGTCGACGTCCATCGGCGATCTTGCCGAGGCCAGCGCCATCCGGGTCGCCGGTGTGGAACACGCGGCGGTGTACGCACCGAAGTCCGCACTGGGCCACTCCATCGGTGCGGTGGGCGCTCTTGAGTCGATTCTCACGGTGTTGTCTCTGCGGGACGGGGTAATCCCACCCACGCTGAACTACGAGACTCCCGATCCGGAGATCGAACTGGATGTCGTTGCCGGCGAACCGCGCTACGGCGATTTCCAGTACGCGATCAACAACTCGTTCGGTTTCGGCGGGCACAACGTTGCGCTCGCCTTCGGACGGTACTAAGGCTGAGGAAGGACCCGACCGCACCGATGGCACAGCTGACAACGGGAAACGGGCTGCCGAGCGTGGTCGTCACTGGCATGGCCATGACGACCGCGCTCGCCACCGACGCTGAAAACACCTGGAAGAAGCTTCTCGACGGTCAGTCGGGCATTCGCACACTCGAGGACCCGTTCATCGAGGAATACGACCTGCCCGTCCGTATCGGCGGACACCTGCTCGAGGACTTCGAAAGCGAACTCAACAAGGTCGAACTCCGTCGGATGTCCTACCTGCAACGGATGGCGACGGTCGTCGGCCGGCGGGCCTGGCGGAACGCCGGGGCTCCGGAGGTTGACACGCGACGGCTGATGGTGTCGATCGGCACCGGCATGGGCTCTGTCGAAGAGGTGCTGTTTGCCTACGACGCAATGCGGTCGAGGGGTTTGCGTGCCGTGTCGCCGTTGGTCGTGCAGATGTTCATGCCCAACGGGCCGGCCGCTGTGGTGGGACTCGAACTCAAGGCCAAGGCCGGCGTGTGCACACCGATCGCGGCGTGCGCCTCGGGTTCCGAAGCGATTGCCAACGCCTGGCGCAACATCGTCTACGGCGAGGCCGACATGGCGATCTGCGGCGGCGTGGAGACCAAGATCGAGGCGGTGCCCATCGCCGCGTTCGCCCAGATGCGCATCGTGCTGTCCACCACCAACGATGACCCCGCCGGCGCCTGCCGGCCGTTCGACCGCGACCGCAACGGCTTCGTATTCGGTGAAGGCGCCGCCTTGATGGTCATCGAGACCGAAGAGCACGCCAAGGCCCGCGGCGCCAACATTCTGGCCCGCATCATGGGCGCCTCGGTGACCTCCGACGGATTCCACATGGTGGCGCCGGATCCCAACGGGGAGCAGGCCAGCCATGCCATCACCCGGGCGGTGCAGCTGGCCGGTTTGCAGCCCGGCGACATCGACCACATCAACGCCCACGCCACCGGCACCTCCGTCGGCGACGTCGCCGAGGGCAAGGCCATCAACCGGGCCATGGGTGGCCACCGCCCCGCGGTCTACGCACCCAAATCGGCACTGGGCCACTCGGTGGGTGCGGTCGGAGCGGTGGAGGCGATCCTCACCGTGATGGCCCTGCGCGACGGGGTGATCCCGCCGACGTTGAACCTACGCAACCTCGACCCGGAGATCGACCTGGACGTGGTGGCCGGCGAACCGCGGACCGGTGATTTCCGGTACGCGGTGAACAATTCCTTCGGATTCGGTGGGCACAACGTGGCCATCGCCTTCGGCAAGTATTAAGACGCCCAACCGGGCAACGTGATTTCGGGACGAAGCGAGACGAGGAGATTGGATGACGATCATGGCCCCCGAGGTGGTCGGCGAGTCGCTCGACCCTCGAGACCCGCTGTTGCGGCTGCGCACATTCTTCGACGAGAACAGCCTCGAACTACTGCACGAGCGTGACCGCTCAGGCATTCTCGCCGCCGCCGGCACCGTCAAAGGTGTGCGCACGATCGCGTTCTGCACCGACGGCACCGTGATGGGCGGGGCGATGGGCGTGGAGGGCTGCCAGCACATCGTCGACGCCTACGAACTCGCCATCGAGGAGCACAGCCCGATCGTGGGCATCTGGCACTCCGGCGGCGCCCGGCTTGCCGAAGGGGTGCGGGCACTGCACGCGGTGGGCCTGGTGTTCGAGGCGATGATCCGGGCCTCCGGGCACATCCCGCAGATCTCGGTGGTCGTCGGGTTCGCCGCCGGCGGTGCCGCCTACGGGCCGGCCCTGACCGACGTGGTGATCATGGCGCCGGAGGGCCGGGTGTTCGTCACCGGACCGGACATCGTGCGCAGCGTCACCGGCGAAGATGTCGACATGGAGTCCCTCGGCGGGCCGGACACTCACCACAAGAAGTCGGGTGTGTGCCACATCGTCGCCGACGACGAACTCGACGCCTACGCCCGCGGCCGCCGACTGGTCGGGTTCTTCTGCCAGCAAGGCCATTTCGACCGCAGCAAGGCCGAGGCCGGTGACGTCGATCTGCACGCCTTGCTGCCGGACTCGGCACGCCGGGCCTATGACGTGCATCCTCTGGTGGAGGCACTGCTGGACCACGACGACGACGTCAGTACCTTCGAGGAGTTCCAAGCTAAGTGGGCCCCGTCGATGGTCGTCGGCCTGGGTCGGCTGTCCGGCCGGACCGTCGGACTGCTGGCCAACAACCCCCTTCGGCTGGGCGGCTGCCTGAACTCCGAAAGCGCCGAGAAGGCGGCCCGTTTCGTCCGACTGTGCAACGCCTTCGGTATCCCGCTGGTGGTCATCGTCGACGTACCCGGCTATCTGCCCGGTGTGGATCAGGAGTGGGGCGGCGTGGTTCGTCGCGGCGCCAAACTGCTGCACGCCTTCGGTGAAGCCACCGTGCCGCGGGTGACTCTGGTGACCCGAAAGATCTACGGCGGCGCCTACATCGCGATGAATTCCCGCTCCCTGGGCGCCACTAAGGTCTTCGCCTGGCCGGACGCCGAGGTGGCGGTGATGGGCGCCAAGGCCGCCGTGGGCATCCTGCACAAGAAGAAGTTGGCCGCGACTCCGGATCATGAGCGCGAGGCGCTGCATGAGGAGCTGGCCGCCGAACACGAGCGGATCACCGGCGGGGTCGACAGCGCCATCGAGATCGGCGTCGTCGACGAGAAGATCGATCCCGCGCACACCCGCAGCAAGCTGACTCAGGCGCTGGCCGAGGCACCCCAACGCCGGGGTCGGCACAAGAACATCCCGCTGTAAACGACCCCGCCTTCGCGCCCAAAACGACACTTGGGCGCGAAAGTACGAGTGGATCTCGCCATTTCGTCGAGTTCGGCGTCAGTGGGCCGCGGCGAGCATCTCCTGCGCGGCAGCGACGGTGCGTTCCCGCTCTGCGGCTACCAAGCCGATACGGGTGCGCCGGTCCAGGATGTCCTCGACATCCAGCGCCGCTTCGTGGGTGACGGCGAACTCGAATTCGGCGCGCGTGACGTCGATGCCCTCGGCCACCTGCTGGGTCGGACGCGCGCAGCGCGCCGAGGCGACGACGTCGGCCGACTCCTCGCCGTAGCGGGCCACCAGCGATGCCGGTATGCCGGCGGTAGGCCGCTGTGCGGCAACGGAAGTGACAGGCGCCCCCACCAACGGCAGATTCGCGGTGCGGCACGGCCCGGCCTTCAGCCCGCGCGCAGCGACCGCCCGGTCCAGCACGTCCTGCGCCATGTACCGGTATTCGGTCAGCTTTCCCCCGACGATGCTGAACATGCCGTTGTCCGACTCCAGCACGGCGTGATCCCTCGAGAGATCAGAGGTGCGACTGGGCCTCTCCCCGGGTCGCTTCGCTGCTGCCCCAAGGTCCCCCGCGTCGATCAACGGCCGCAGTCCGGCAAACGCCCCCGTCACGTCGGCGGTCGTCAGCGCGCTCTGCAGAGCGGTGTTGACCGTGTCGAGCAGGAACGCCACTTCCTGCGGTGTTGGCTCCGGCACGTCCGGGATCGGACCGGGTGACTCCTCATCGGTGAGACCGACGTAGACCCGGCCCAATTGAACCGGCAGCGCGAACACGAAACGATTGGTCTCCCCGGGGATCGGAATAGTCAGCGCCGCAGTGGGATTGCCGAACGATGCGGCATCGAACACCAGATGGGTGCCGCGGCTGGGACGGAGCCGGATCGACGAATCAACCTCCGCTGCCCACACCCCGGTGGCGTTGATGACCGCCCGAGCCGAGACATCCATGGTCTGGCCCGTCAGGGTGTCGGTGAGCCGCACCGAGGATCCGGTGGCCTGCGAGACCGCCACCCGGGTCAGGATCGTGGCCCCGTGCTGGGCGGCCGTGCGCGCCACCGCGACCACCAGTCGTGCATCGTCGATCAGTTGGCCGTCGTAGGCCAGCAGGGCGCCGTCCAAACCGTCGCGTCGCACCGTCGGCGCCATGGCGAGCGCTTCGGTCGCATCGATCCGCCGGGGTCGCGGCAGCACTGAGGACTTCGTACCCGCCAGCAGCCTCAGCAGGTCCCCCGCCCGGAATCCGACGCCCACCAGCGCCCGCTGACTGCGGCTCATCGAGGGCAGCAACGGGACCAGTTGCGGCATGGCCCTGACCAGGTGGGGCGCAGTGCGCGACATCAGGATTCCGCGTTCGGCGGCGCTGCGGCGCGCGATGCCGATATTGCCGCTGGCCAGGTAGCGCAGGCCGCCGTGCACCAGTTTGGAACTCCACCGACTGGTCCCGAAAGCAAGGTCGTGTTTCTCGGCGAGCACCACCGATAGTCCGCGACTGGCGGCGTCCAGGGCGATGCCGGCGCCGGTGATGCCGCCGCCGATGACCACGACGTCCACCGTGCCCCCATCGCCAAGAGCGGTCAGGTCGGAGGTGCGCCGATAGGCGTTGAGGGCGGTGGGATCAGTCATGGACACAGGTATCCGTTCAAGGCGTGGGCGAGTTCGACGTTCAAGGCATCGGCGTCGAGGATGGGCTCGACGATCTGGCCGGACTGGATGATCGACTGGGTGATGAGCAGCACCATTGCGGCCAGCTTCCGGGGATCCCCCGGCCGAACCGATCCGTCCCGCTGGCTTTTCCGCAGTTCCTCCGCGACGAGGTCGATCAGGATCTGCTGGCTGGTGCCCAGCCGACCGGCGATGTAGACCATCGCCAACTCCGGTGCTGATCGCAGCACCGCCAGGAGCAACTCGTCGCGGCGCAGTGTGGCGGCCACCATGGCGATCCGTTGCACCAGCGCTTCCCGGCCAGTCGCTCCCGACGGAGTTTCGCGCCACGCTCCGGTGACCCGATCGGTGAGCAGCGCGGCCAGGATGGTCCTGGTGTCGGGCCAACGGCGGTACACCGTCGGCCTGCTCACCCCCGCCCGCCGGGCGATTTCGGCGAGGGTGACCCGTTGCACGCCGAAGTCACGGACGCAACTGGCCGCGGCCGCAAGGATCCGGTCGTCCACCGACTCGGCGTTACTGATTGACAACACCTGTAATACTGTAACCCGTGGTCGAGACCGATGCGGGAAACCTGTTGCCCCCGATGGCTTGGGACGCCTGGGGCGACCCAGCCCTGGCCAAGCCGCTGTCCCCGGGCATTCGCACCCTGCTCGAGCAGGCACTCGGCCTGACCGGTACCGAGATCGCCGCACCGGCCCTCGACGAGGTGCGGCTATCCCCGCCGGCCCTGCCGCAAAACCACATCGACGGCCTTGCCACGATCGTGGGCGGCCAGTACCTGCGGACCGGCGACCACGATCGGATCCTGCACGCCGGCGGCAAGTCCACACCAGACCTGCTTCGCCGCAAGCAGATTCATCAGGACACACCCGACGCGGTGATCCTGCCCGGAAACGAGGACGAGATCGCCGCGATCCTGGGCTACTGCTCACGGCACCGCATCGCCGTGGTGCCCTTCGGCGGCGGGACCAGCGTGGTCGGCGGACTGGACCCCATTCGCGGCGAGTTCGACTCCGTGGTCACGCTGGACTTGCGCCGCCTGGACACCCTGCACTGGCTCGACGAGGTCTCCGGCGAGGCCGAACTCGGCGCAGGGATGACCGGACCGCAGGCCGAGGAACTGCTCGGCGAGCGCGGCTTCTCCCTCGGACATTTCCCGCAGAGCTTCCGGTTCGCCAGCATCGGCGGCTTCGCCGCGACCCGATCCTCCGGTCAGGATTCGGCCGGATACGGCCGGTTCAACGACATGGTCCGCGGTCTGCACGTCATCACCCCCGCGGGCGCACTTGATCTCGGCCGGGCCCCGGCTTCGGCCGCCGGGCCGGATCTGCGCGAACTGTTCTGCGGTTCCGAAGGGGTGTTCGGGGTCATCACCCGGGTGCGGGTCCGCGTGCACCCGGTGCCTGAAGCCGTCCGCTACGAGGCATGGTCCTTCCCCGATTTCGCCACCGGCGCCGGGGCGCTGCGCGCCGTCATCCAGACCGGCACCGGACCGACCGTGCTGCGACTGTCTGACGAAGTCGAGACCGGCGTGAATCTGGCTACCACTCACAGCATCGGCGAGCAGAGCACTACCGGGGGCTGTCTGGCCATCACCGTGTTCGAGGGCACCGCGGCCCACGCCGAGAGCCGGCACGCCGAGACCCGAGCCGTATTGGCTGCGCACGGCGGAACGTCACTGGGCGAGGAAGCCGCGAAGTCCTGGGAGAAGGGCCGTTTCGACGCCCCCTACCTCCGCGACTCGCTGTTGAAGGCCGGCGCGCTCTGCGAAACCCTGGAGACTGCGACCTGCTGGTCGAACATCCCGACGCTCAAGGCGGCGGTCACCGAGGCACTGACCGCGAGCTTGACCGCAAGCGGCACAAGCGCTCTGGTGATGTGCCATATCTCGCATGTCTATCCGACCGGCGCCTCGTTGTACTTCACCGTCGTCGCCGGGCAACGTGGTGACGCGGCAGCGCAATGGCATGCCGCGAAGGTGGCCGCCAGTGACGCCATCGTCGCCAACGGCGCAACGATCACCCACCATCATGCGGTCGGCGCCGACCACCGGCACTGGATGCCGGCCGAGATCGGTGAATTGGGCGTGCAGATCCTAGGGGCGGTCAAGCAGGCGGTGGATCCGGCCGGAATTCTCAATCCGGGCAAGCTGATTCCGTGACGCTGCCTGACTCGACAACGCTGTCGCGCGTCACCGTGCTGACCAACCCGATGGCCGGTCACGGTAACGCGCCGCACGCCGCCGAGAAGTCGGTGGCCCGGTTCCAGCAACTCGGCATCGACGTCGTCGAGATCGTCGGCCGCGACGCCGACCACGCCCGCGAACTGGTCGACGAGGCTGTGCACGCAGGCACCGACGCACTGGTGGTGGTCGGCGGGGATGGCGTCATCCGGCTCGCGCTGCAGAGCCTGGCCAACAGCGGCATTCCGCTGGGCATCGTCCCGGCCGGAACCGGCAACGACCACGCCCGCGAGTACCGCATCCCGACCGGTGATCCCGCCGCAGCAGTCGACATCATCGCCGCCGGGAGCACCACCACCGTCGACCTCGGCCTGATCCGCGGAACCGATGGAACCAGTACCTATTTCGGCACCATCGCGGCGACGGGTTTCGACTCGCTGGTCAGCGACCGCGTCAACCGCATGCGGTGGCCGCACGGCCGGATGCGCTACAACCTCGCCATCGTCGCCGAGTTATCCAAGCTCCGAGCGCTGCCGTTCAGGGTGGTCTTCGACGGCGAACGGGAAATCGTCACCGACCTCACCCTGGCCGCCTTCGGCAACACCCGCAGCTACGGCGGCGGAATGCTGATCTGCCCCAACGCCGATCACTCCGATGGGATGCTGGACGTAACCATGGTGCGAACGGGTTCCCGCACCAAGCTGGTTCGACTTTTCCCCACAGTGTTCAAGGGCACCCACATCGCCCTGGACGAGGTGACCACCGACCGGGCCCGAACCATCATGGTCGACTCCCCCGGCATCAACGCCTACGCCGACGGCGACTATGTCTGCCCGCTTCCGGCGGAGATTTCGGCCGTACCCAAGGCGCTGAC
>CAXNJA010000053.1:0-16217 GCA_964202555.1 Mycobacterium sp. | reverse complement strand
ACCGAAGGCGAGGTGGGTATGTTCGCCAAGACGCCCAGCGGTGGCCGAATCGACCTCGGCGAACTAGGAGTGGGTGACTACATCGGTGGAACGTCGCTGACCCGCCAGCGAATGATCACCGGTGTGATCGCGCTGACGGATGTCACCATGGTGTCGGTGTCCCGCGACACGATGAATGCCATTGTGCAGAAGGATCATCGGTTGGCCCGGCAAATCGGGGACGCGATCGAGATGCGCCGCCGCGCGGCGCGAGAAGCCCTGGCCGAGTTGGCCCAGCACGGCGCGGGCTAGCCGGCGGCCAGTCGCTCCAGGAAAATCCGGTGGCCCTTCAGCAGCTTGATGGCCGCCTGTGCTATCGGTAGCCAGGCCACCCGGTCCAGTTCCGGGAATTGTTGAAGGCGCCCTGAGCCTTTCGGCCACTCCAGAGTGAACGTGTTGCTCGTGAAGGCACTGACATCGAGGTCTGCAGCTACCGCGAACACCGTCAGCATCTTGCCGCTCGGCTGCTTCACCGTTCCCAGTTCCCGGCGTGCTCCATCCGGAGCAGGGCAGCCGACTTCCTCGGCGAACTCCCGTCGGGCCGCCTCCCATGGGTCCTCACCGGAGGCGTACTCGCCCTTGGGGATCGACCACGCGCCGTCATCCTTGCGAGCCCAGAACGGGCCGCCGGGGTGCCCGATCAGCACCTCGAGTACGTCACCGCGGTGCCGGTACAGCAGCAGGCCGGCGCTGAGAACCGGCACCGCTCAGCCGGATCCGGGATCAGTCGCCGCGCGCAGCGCCTCGGCCAGTGCGGCCGCACGCCGGTCGGTGAAGACGTCCTCCAATAACAGTTGCCGCCCGTCCGGACCGGCCAGTGGCACCCGCCAGTTCGGATACTCGTCGGTGGTGCCGGGCTGATTCTGGGTGCGGCGCTCACCCACGGCGTCGGTCAACGCCAGGGCCAGCAGCCGGGACCGGGTGCGACCCAGGTACCGGTACAGCCCTAAGATCACGTCCTCCTCGTCGGCCTCACCACCGAGCAGGCCGACCCGGCGCAACTCATCCATCCAGGCCTGCTGCTCGATACGATCGTCGGCCAGTTCCTCCTCAGCAGTGCGGGTGAGCAGGCCGAGTTCGTGGCGCAGTCGGATGTGCTCACCGGCCAGGTAGCCGGGGGTGGGCGGCAGGTCGTGGGTGGTGACCGAGGACAGGCACAGCTCGCGCCAATGCTCGGCCGCCAGCGGTCCGCGGCTGAAAGCGTCGATCTCGAACCACAGGATCGAGGTGCCCAGCAGGCCGCGGTCACGCAGATAGTCGCGCGCCCACGGTTCGACGGTGCCCAGATCCTCACCGACCACCACCGCACCGGCCCGGTGCGCCTCCAGTGCGACGATGCCGATCATGGCATCGTGGTTGTAGCGCACGTAGGTGCCCGCGGTCGGCGGGGCGCCCTGCGGGATCCACCACAGCCGGAACAATCCGATGACGTGGTCGATCCGCACGCCGCCCGCGTGCCGCAGGACGCTCTCGATGAGGGCCCGGAAAGGCTGGTAGCCAAGCTCTTCGAGGCGATCGGGCCGCCAGGGCGGCTGTGACCAGTCCTGGCCCAGCTGGTTGAACTCATCAGGGGGTGCACCGGCGGTGACGCCGAGCGCCAGCACGTTCTGCAACGACCAGGCGTCGGCTCCCGACGGGTGCACGCCGACAGCGAGGTCATGCATGATGCCCAGCGGCATCCCGGTCCCCAGTGCCTGGGATTGTGCGTGAGCAAGCTGCTCGTCGAGTTGCCACTGCATCCAGCGGTGAAAGTCGACCGCACGCGGATGCTGTTCGGCGAACTCGGCGACCTCCGGGTTGGCCGGGTGTTGCAGGGCCGCCGGCCATTTCCGCCAGTCCCCGCCGTACTTCTCGGCCAACGCACACCAGGTGGCGAAGTCATCGAGGGCGGTGCCCTCGCGCTGCTTGTACGCCTCGAACGCCAGTTGACGGCCTGCTGAAAGGGGAACCCGGTACACCAAGTACAACGCCTTGCGCTTGGCCGCCCAGATGCCGTCACGGTCGATCCCGCTGGATTTGTGTGCCCGAGCCTGCACCGCCTTGCGGCGGTTGTGCACCCTGTCCTGTTTGCCTAACCACGCGAACTCCGCGATGGCCTCAACCCGCAGATAGATCGGGTTGACGAAGCGCCGCGAGGTGGGCAGATAGGGGGAGGGTTCCATGGGCGCGGTCGGCGCGGCGGCGTGCAGCGGATTGACCAGGACGTAGCCGGCCTGATGGCGCGACCCGGCCCACACCGCCAGATCGGTCAGATCCCTCAGATCGCCGATGCCCCAGGATCCCTGGGAACGGACGCTGTAGAGCTGGGTGGCCAGGCCCCAAGCCCGCCGCTGCCCCATCCGGGCCGGCAGGCCCAGCCAGGACGGCGTGACGATCAGCGCGGTGTCGAACTCCTGCTCACCGGAGCGCAGGTGGACGCGGTGGTAGCCCAGCGGGAGATCGGCCGGTAGCACAAAGGTGGCCTCACCGACCATCGTGGCGTCCAGGTCGAACGGTGCGGTGAAGTTGTCCGCCTGTCGGATCCCGGAACGCTCGGTGCCGTCTTCGAGGCGCACCCATACGTGCGCCGGGGCACCGTGGGTGACATGCACCCAGAACGATGTCTCGGCTCCGGAGCGGGCGACGATCGTCGGCGGCAGTGCGCGCGTCCAGTGCCGTCGATCCAAATCGGAAAGTGCTGCGGCACAGTCCTCTTCGGTTCGAGCGCGCACACCGAGTGCTGCAAGTGCGTCCACCACCGTCGACTGCTCTACCGTCAGGAAGTTTCCGGTCCAATCGTGGTAGGCGCACGCTACCCCCAACCGGTCGGCCAAGGCGGTCAACCACGGTTCAGCCATGGATGTCATCTTGCTTGCTGAGCCGGATCTGCGCCGGAGAAACCCCCAAGCTCAAGCCTCCGGGTTCGACCCCCGGGGTTCAACCCACGGATCCCGACAGCTCGATGGTCAATACTCCGGCGATGATCAGCGCGATGCCGAGCAGCATCGTCCGGGTCAGCGGTTCAGCGAAGAGCACCTTGGCTAGTAGTGCCACCAACGCCACCCCGCAGGCTGACCACACCCCGTAGGCGATGCCCACCGGCATTCCCAGCGACAGCGTCCACGACACCAGTGTGAATGAGGCGACGTACCCGATGATGACCGGCGCGATCCACACCCGTTTACGGAATCCCTCGGAGGCACGTAACCCCAATGTGGACAGCACCTCCAGCACGATGCCGCCGGCCAGTGTCAGCCACATCATGACTCCAGCCCCATCATGATTCCACCGCGGGCCGCGACCCGAACTCCACCAGCAGCACCCCGGCGATGATCAGCCCGATACCGATCATGATCGGCCATGTGAAGGGGTCATCGAAGATCAGCGATGCCGACACGGCGGTGATCGCGGTGCCCGACGCGCCCCAGATGCCGTAGGCCACTCCCACCGGCACCCCGGCACGCAGCACCCCGGTCAACAGAAAGAACGATGCGACGTACCCGGCCACGACGAGGGTCAGCCACAGGCGCTGATCCTGAAACGCCCGCAGTGCCAAGGTGCCGGTGACCTCGGTGAGGATTGCGCCCGACAGCAGCGCCCACTTCCGCATGGGGCGACGATAGCCCCGGACTAGACTCGATTCCCGGAGGTGTCAGGTGGATCAACTCGCAGACATGCTGTCTGTCCTGCCGCCGCCGATGCGTGACCCGGTGCTCTTCGCCGTCCCGTTCTTCGTGGTCCTGCTGACCATCGAGTGGACTGCCGCTCGCAGACTCGAGCACGCCGAAACCGAATCGGGTCGGCCCGCGCGGGGCGCCTACCTGGGACCCGATGCCCGGGCGTCGATCCTGATGGGCCTGGTGTCGGTGGCCACCATGGGCGCCTGGAAGTTCCTGGGACTGCTCGGCTACGCGGCGCTGTACGCCTACGTCGCGCCCTGGCATCTGTCGCCGCGGCATTGGTCGACCTGGGTCATCGCCCTGGTCGGCGTCGACCTGCTGTTCTACGCCTATCACCGGATCGCGCATCGCGTCCGACTGATTTGGGCCACCCATCAGGCCCACCACTCCAGCCGCTACTTCAACTTCGCCACCGCACTGCGGCAGAAGTGGAACAACAGCGGCGAGTTGATCATGTGGATACCGTTGCCGCTCTTGGGCGTCCCGCCCTGGATGGTGTTCACCAGTTTCTCGATAAGCCTGGTCTACCAGTTCTGGATCCACACCGAACGCATCGGCACCTTGGCGCGGCCGATCGAGTTCGTGTTCAACACCCCCTCGCATCACCGCGTCCACCACGGCATGGACCCGCAGTACCTGGACCGCAACTACGGCGGAATCCTGATCATCTGGGACCGGTTGTTCGGCACCTTCCAGCCTGAACTGTTCCGTCCGCATTACGGGCTGACCAAGCCGGTGAACACCTTCAACATCTGGAAGCTGGAGACCCGCGAGTACGTGGCCATCGTCCGTGATGTGCGGTCGGCCTCCGGTTGGCGGAACAAGCTGGGTTACATTTTCGGCCCGCCCGGATGGGAGCCTGCCGGAATGGGAACCAGGCAGTCGGTAAGCGCTGGAGGTTAACGACATGGATGTCAAGGAAACTCTGCTGCCCGGTGTCGGGCTGCGCTATGAGTTCAGCAACGCCGACGGTGACCGGCTCAGCGTGATCGCCTACCGGAAAGGCGATTTCGAGGTTTTCCTGTGCACCACCCCGGCCGACCCGGACAAGGCCCGCAAGCTGTTCCGGCTCAGCGAACGTGAAGCCGATGCGCTGGCGCAGATCCTCGGTGCCCCGCGCATGGTGGAGAGCTATGCCGACCTCACCAAGGAGGTTCCCGGTCTGAGCGCAGGGCAGGTCCCGGTCCCACCGACGTCCCGCTACGCCAGTCGCCCCCTGGGCGACACCAAGGCCAGAACGTTGACCGGAGCCTCGATCGTGGCCATCGTGCGGGGCGATCAGGTGATGGCCTCGCCGGGTCCGGACGAGTTGATCGAACCGCACGACGTTCTCGTGGTGATCGGCACCGACGACGGAATCGCCGGAGTCCGGCAGCTCATCGACCAAGGCTGAGCCTTGGAAATCTCGGCACCGCTGCTTCTCGAACTCGGTGCCATCCTTCTGGTTCTCACCGTTCTGGGCAGCGCGGCGCGGCGCTTCGGGCTCTCGCCGATCCCGCTCTACCTGCTGACCGGCCTGTTTCTGGGCACCGGCGGGGTCGCGCCGGTGGACGCCGCCGCGGACTTCGTCCAGACCGGCGCCTCGATCGGCGTGGTGCTGCTGCTGCTCACCCTCGGCCTGGAGTTCTCCATCGGAGAGTTCGCCACCTCGCTGCGCCGCCATCTGCCCTCGGCCGGTGTCGACCTGGTGCTCAACGCCACTCCCGGCGCGCTGGCCGGCTGGTTGCTCGGGCTCGACGCCGTCGGCATTCTGGCGCTGGCCGGTATCACCTACATTTCGTCCTCCGGCATCATCGCCCGACTGCTGGGGGACTTGGACCGCCTCGGCAACCGGGAAACCCCAGCGGTGCTCTCCGTGCTGGTGCTCGAGGACTTCGCGATGGCGGCGTATCTCCCGTTGCTGACGGTGCTGGCCTCCGGCGGTACCGTGCTGCAGGCATTGGTGTGGATGGCGGTGGCGCTGGCGGCCCTGGGCCTGGCCTTCACGGTTTCCTTCCGCTGGGGCCACCACGTCGGGCGGGTGCTCGGTCACCCCGAGGACGAGCAATTGCTGCTACGGGTCTTGGGCCTGACCCTCATCCTGGCCGCGATCGCCGAAGAACTGCACGCCTCGGCGGCTGTCGGCGCCTTCCTGGTCGGGCTCACCCTTACCGGCCCCGTCGCCGACCGCGCCCGTTCCGTCCTTACCCCGCTGCGGGATCTGTTCGCCGCCATCTTTTTTGTGGCGATCGGGCTGACCATTGACCCCGCGGACCTGTTACCGATGCTCCCAGTCGCGCTGGCGCTGGCCGCGGTGACGGCCCTCACCAAGGTCATCACCGGTGCCTACGCCGCCCGACGGGAGGGCGCAGCGCGGCCCGGTCAACGGCGCGCCGGCACCGCCTTGATCGCCCGCGGGGAGTTCTCCCTGGTCATCATCGGACTGGCCAGCACCAGCATCGGGACGCTCAGCGCGGTGGCCACCCCATACGTTTTCATTCTCGCTATCGCCGGCCCGGTGCTGGCCCGCTTCACCCGGTAGGCCCTGGCAGCATGTACCGGATGCACACAGTGTTCGACCAGAGGGTTGATCAGCGCCTCGTCGCTGCCTCGTTGGCGCCGGCGGTGTTCGGGTCGGTATGGCTGGACCCGAACGTCGTGGGTCCGCGGCCGAACTTTCCTCGGCTCTCCGGTGCCATCGACTGCGATCTGCTCGTCGTCGGCGGCGGCTACACCGGGTTGTGGACGGCCCTGCACGCCGCGCAGCGGGGCGCCGCGGTGGTCCTGCTCGAAGCCGAGCAGCTGGGCTGGGCCGCTTCGGGCCGTAACGGCGGTTTCGTCGATGCGAGTCTGACTCACGGGGCGGAGAACGGAAAATCCCGGTGGCCCAACGAGTTCAACCAGCTCGAGAAGTTGGGTATGGCCAATCTGAACGGGATGCAAGGCGATATCTCCACGTACGGCATGACAGTCGATTGGGAACGCACCGGCATGCTCTCGGTCGCTACGGAGTCGCATCAAGTCGAGTGGCTGCGCGGGATGGCCGCAGACGGCAGAGGAGAGTTCCTCGACGCCGAGGCGGTTCGAGGGCAGCTCAATTCGCCCACCTATCGCGCCGGGCTGTTCGCCGCCGACACCTGCGCCGTGGTGCACCCGTCCCGGCTGGTTTACGAACTGGCCCGGGCCGGCACCGACAACGGCGTGCGGATTCACGAACACACGATGGCCGAGTCGATCGAGTGGGACTCCGCGGCGGTGCGAGTCGACACCTCGGCCGGCACGATCACCGCCGAACGGGTTGTGTTGGCAACCAACGTTTTTCCGAGTCTGCTTCGGCGCAACCGGCTCTACACGGTGCCCGTCTACGACTATGTGCTGGCAACCGAACCGCTGACCGGCGAGCAGCTTGAGCGGATCGGGTGGCGGGCACGCCAAGGCGTGGGTGACAGTGCCAACCAGTTCCACTACTACCGCCTCACCGACGACAACCGGATCCTGTGGGGCGGCTATGACGCGATGTACTTCTACGGCCGCCGTGTCGACCCCCGGCACGAAGATCGGCCGGAGGCGTTCCGCAAACTGGCGGCGCATTTCTTCATAACCTTCCCGCAACTCGAGGACGTCCGGTTCAGCCACCGATGGGCCGGTCCCATCGATACCAACACCCGGTTCTGCGCGCACTGGGGCCTGGCCGCCGGGGGTCGGATCGCCCATGTCAACGGCTTCACAGGTCTGGGAGTGGGCGCCGCGCGTTTCGCCGCCGATGTGTGTCTGGACCTGTTGGACGGGCGGCCCACCGAGCGCACCGAGTTGGAGATGGTCCGGCGCAAGCCGCTGCCCTTCCCGCCGGAGCCGCTTGCCAGCATCGGCATCAACACCACCCGTTGGTCTCTGGACCGTGCCGATCACCGCGGCGGCCGGAGAAACCTGTTCCTGCGCACGTTGGACCGGCTCGGCCTGGGTTTTGATTCCTGAAAGAACCATGCTTCCCGAGCTGGCCCGCCCACTGCTCGCCCCGAGGCTGCGGACCTTCGGACGGTCGGGTTTTTCCAGTAGGCTCGCGGACGCCCGCCGATCCGACGGCGGCCCTAGAGGAGGTTAGAAAAGCGTGGCAGACACACTGAACGCTGGTCAGAAGCTGGGCAGGGGCGATGCGCTCACTTCCAGCAACGGTGCCTATACCCTGACCCTGCAACCGGACGGCAACCTGGTGCTGGCGGCACGGGGCGAGGCCGTCTGGGCCACCGGCACCGAAGGACAGGGAGTCGACCGTGCCGAGGTGCAGTCCGACGGCAACTTCGTGCTCTACGCGGGCGACACTCCGAAGTGGCACAGCGACACCAAGGGCAAGAAGGACGTCCGACTGGTCCTGCAGGACGATCGCAACGTCGTGCTGTATTCCGCGGACGGTGCCGCATGGACCTCGCGCACCGAGACCGACGCGCCCCCGCCGCCGGTCGTCGACAAGGAGTTCGCTCCGGTCGCCAACGAGGTTCCCGCCCCGGCGGCGCCGCGCACCCACACCGTGGCGGCCGGTGACACCCTGTTCAACATCGCCAAGCAGTACCTCGGCGACGGCAACCGGTACCAGGAACTGGCAAAAGCCAACAACATCGCCAACCCCGACCACATCGAGGTCGGGCAGGTCATCACGATCCCCTGACCTCCGGGTCAGGCCTGGCCTGCGGGTTAGGGCACATGCGCCAGAGCGTCGGTGCAATCCGGCGAGGATCGCGATAAAGAGTCGGTAACGATCTGCCCACGGGGCCGATACATACCTCGACACGATATTGCGACCGCGTCGTTGGCGGGTCGCCGACCGATCGGGGTGTACGGTGACCCGTTTCCTGCGAACCGCAGTCGTTGCCGCGGCGGCCGGAAGTGCGCTCCTTGCACTATCTCCGGCCGCCGCGGCCGACGGGGGAGTCGAAGTCTTTCCTGGCATGGAGATCCGCCAGGGCACCACGGTGTGCACGCTGGGCTACGTCGATCCCGTGACACGCACCGGGTATTCCGCAGGACACTGCCGCGGCAGCGGCACCGTCACCGACCGTGATGGCAGGTACATCGGAGTGGTGGCCGCCGCCCGCGACAACACTCCCAGTGGCGCGGTCGTGCGCACCGATCAGGTGATCTCCGACTACGAGACCATCACGTTGGCCCGTGACGTGACGGTCAGAACCGCGCTGCCCGGCGGCCGGCAACTGGTCGTCGACCCGGGACTTGTCTTGGCCCCGGGCCAGACGATCTGCCACTACGGAGCGGTCACCCGGGAGAGTTGCGGCACCGTGGAACGGATCAACAACGGCTGGTTCACCATGCATAACGGGGTGGTCAGTCAGAAGGGCGATTCCGGCGGGCCCGTCTACACCCTGGCCGGCAACGGCACCGCCGTCATCGCCGGCCTGTTCAACAGCACCTGGGGTCAGCTGCCCGCCGCGGTGTCCTGGCAGGCCACCGGCCAGCAGCTTCGAGCGGATACCGGTGCCGCGATCGTGGATGTGGCCGCGACGAACTAGAACCGTCCGGCCGGGGATATCCTCAGCTGGTGAGTGGGCTCGACATTCCAGAGACCGTCGACGCTTCGGCGGTGCCCGAATACTCCGATGAGGTTGACGTCGTCGTCATCGGCTTCGGCATCGGCGGTGGTTGCGCGGCCGTGTCCGCTGCGGCCGCAGGCGCCCGGGTCCTGGTACTGGAACGGGCTGCAGTGGCCGGCGGCACGACGGCGTTGGCCGGGGGTCACTTCTATCTCGGCGGCGGCACCGCGGTCCAGCAGGCCACCGGGTACCCCGACAGTGTCGAGGACATGTACGCCTACCTCGTCGCGATGTCGCGCGACCCCGAACACGACAAGATCCGCGCCTACTGCGAAGACAGCGTCGAGCATTTCAACTGGCTTGAGGATCTCGGCGTGCACTTCGAGCGCAGCTACTACCCGGAGAAGGCGGTGATCCAGCCCGGCACCGAGGGGTTGATGTACACGGGCAACGAAAAGGTATGGCCCTACAAGGATTTGGCCGTTCCAGCGCCGCGCGGGCACAAGGTCCCGGTTCCGGGGGACACTCAGGGCGCAGCGATGGTGATCGACCTGCTGCTCAAACGGGCCGCCGAACTCGGCGTGCAGATCCGCTATGAGACCGGCGCGACACACCTGATCCTCGACGACACCGGTGCGGTGGCCGGGGTGTCATGGAAACACTTCGGCGAGACCGGGTCCATCCGTGCGAAGTCCGTGGTGATCGCCGCCGGCGGCTTCGTGATGAATTCCGACATGGTCTCCGCCTACACCCCGAAACTTGCCGAGAAGCCTTTCGTGTTGGGCAATACCTACGACGACGGTCTGGGCATCCGGTTGGGGGTATCGGCGGGCGGGGCCACCAAGCACATGGATCAGGCCTTCATCACCGCACCGGCCTACCCACCGGCGATTCTGCTGACCGGCATCATCGTCAACAAATTGGGTCAGCGGTTCGTCGCGGAAGACTCCTACCATTCCCGCACCTCGGGTTTCGTGATGGATCAACCCGACAGCGCCGCCTATCTCATCGTTGACGAGGAACACCTGCAGCGCCCGGAATTCCCGCTCGTCAAATTCATCGACGGCTGGGAGACCGTCGAGGAGATGGAGTCCGCCCTGGGCATGCCGGCCGGGAGTCTGGTGGCCACCCTCGATCACTACAACACGTACGCGGCCAGGGGAGAGGATCCCGACTTCCACAAGCAACCGGAATTCCTGGCTGCCCAGGACACCGGACCCTGGGCGGCCTTCGACCTGTCGTTGGGCAAGGCCATGTACTCCGGCTTCACCGTCGGGGGGTTGGCCACCGACGTCGACGGCCGGGTGCTGGACTCCGACGCCCACCCGATTCGGGGTCTGTATGCGGCCGGCGCCTGCGCTTCCAACCTTGCCCAGGACGGCAAGGGGTACTCCAGCGGAACCCAGTTGGGGTCGGGGTCGTTCTTCGGCCGCCGGGCCGGCGCGCACGCGGCCGCTACCGCCCGCTAGAACCGCCCGCTAGACCGCCGTCAGACCGCTCGTTAGATCGGGTAGGCCTCAGCCTTGCGATCCGACCTCAGCCTTGCGATCCGACCTCAGCCTTGCGATCCGACCTCAGCCTTGGGGTCCAACTCCCAGGAGCCGTCGCCGTTGAGGCGCAGGTGATGGTCGTGGTGTTCCTTAACCGTCCCACGGTGGGTGACCGACACGATGATGCTGTCCGGGAGGCGCTCGATGAGCATCTGGTAGGTGGCGAACTCCTGGCCCTCGTCGATCGCGGAAGTGGACTCGTCCAAAAAGATCACACTGGGCTTCTGCAGCAGCACCCTCGCGAAGGCGACGCGTTGCTGTTCACCGGGTGAGAGTTCCTTGGTCCAATCCGTCACTTCGTTGAGGCGGGTGCCCAGATGGCCGAGTGCCACATCGTCCAGTGCCGCGCGGAGTTCCTCGTCGCCGACGGTGCGTTCCCTCTTCGGGTAGGACAGCACGGCCCGCAGATCGCCCAGGGGGAGATAGGGCACCTGGGACAAGAACATCGCGTCACGATCACCGTCTGGACGCAGCATCGTGCCGGTGGCGTACGGCCACAGTCGGGCGATGCTGCGCAGCAGAGTGGTCTTCCCGCACCCGGACGGGCCGGTGATCACCAGCGATTCACCCGGTTCGAGTCGCAGGTTGAGGTCACGCAGCAGAATCCTGCCGTCGGGATGGCGAACCTCGATGTCGCGCAGGTCGATTGATCCGTCGGTGCTGTGTGCGGCCTCCAGGCGCGGCAGTGCCCGGGCTTGTTCGTTGGCGTCAACGAGGCCCTCGAGACGGATGATGGTGGCGCGGTAGGCGGCGAACGAGTCGTAGACCGACCGGAAGAACGACAGCGAGTCATGCACCCTGAAGAACGCGTCGGCGGACTGGGTCACATCACCGAAGCTGATCTGCCCGGAGAATACCCGCGGCGCCTGCACCGCAAGGGGCAGTGGGTTGATGATCTGGCTGATCGACTGGTTCCAGCCCAGCAGCGCCAGCGATCGCAACACATAGCCGCGGTAGTTGGAGATGATGGCCGCGAATCGTGCTCGCAGGATCGACTTCTCGGCGCCTTCACCCCGGTAGAAGCTGATCGACTCGGCCGAGTCGCGCATCCGGACCAGGGCGTAGCGGAAGGCGGCGTTGGTCAATTCGTTGCGGAAATTGAATCGGATCAGTGGCCGACCGATCCAGAAGGCGATCACGGTGGTGGCGAAGACGTAGATCAGGGCGATCCAGAACAGCGCGTGGCTCATCGTGATGCCGAAGAGCGTCAGTTCCCCGGACAGGTTCCACAGGATCGGGGTGAACGCCACCACCGACACCATCGCGTTGATCGCACCGAACAGCAAGGTGCCGGCCACTTCCGTGGTGGGGGTATTGGGGCCGGTGCCGGTGGCCGCGGTGAAGCTGTCGATGTCGAGTTGGATGCGCTGGTCGGGATTGTCGACCGGGTTGGCCAGGAACCGGCCGCGGTAGAACGACTCCTCATCGAGCCAGTCGCCCGAGAGCCGGTCGGTCAGCCACACCCGCCATCGGATGATGAAGTGCTGGGTCAGATAGATGTCGAGTATCTGGCGGCCGACGAACAATGCGGCGATCAGCGCGAAGGTGAGGATGGCCGTCCAGAAGCCCTGCACCCCGGAGTCGCGGACGGCCTCATTGCCGGCCCCGGCGCCCTCGAATGCCACCTGCAGCGAGGAGTACAGGTCGTTGCTCTGGTAACTCAGCAGAACGGCGAGACGGACGGAGATCAACGTCAAGAACAGCAAGGCGCCCAACCACGCCCACACGATGACGCTCTCGCGACCGCGGAAATAGCCGCCGGTCACCCGCCAGAACTGCCGGCCCCAGGTGGTCAGGCGGGCCAGCAACACCAGCACGACCACCGTGACGACGGCGGTGATCACCCAGGCTTTGGCCGTCCACACCAGCGAACCGACGAGTTCATTGGCCCAGTCCAGCGAGGGCTCGTACATCTGCATGGGGCGTTAACCTCCATCCTGCGGCCCAGCATTTCAGCAATGCCGTCAGACCGGTGCCGGTTCGCTTCCCTCGACCCGGCTCAGCCGCCAGGCCCCGTCGCCGAGCAGTTCGAGGTGCTGTTCGTGGTAACGGTCCACCGTCGGCCGGTGGCTGACGCTGACCACGATGGTGTCCGGCAGTTCGGTGCGGATCAGGTCGTAGACGGCGTACTCCAGCCCCTCATCCAGCGCCGAGGTGGCTTCGTCGAGGAACGCCACCTTCGGCCTGGTGAGCATGATCCGGGCGAAGGCGATCCGCTGCTGCTCCCCGGGCGAGAGCACCTTGGCCCAATCGGCTTCCTCATTGAGCCGCGAATTGAGATGCGTCAGAGCCACTTTGGCCAGTACCCGCTCGATTTCCGCATCCGGGATCTGGCCGGATTCGGCCGGATAGGACACCACGGTGCGCAGATCACCCAACGGCACATACGGCAGCTGGGACAGGAACATCGTCTGGTGGCCGTCCAGCGGGCGGCTCACCGATCCGCTGGTGAAAGGCCACATCTGGGCGATACTGCGCAACAGCGTTGTCTTGCCGGACCCCGAGCGGCCGGTGACGACCATGGTGTCCCCGGGCTCCAGGCGCAGATCCAGAGGATCGAGCAGTTGCCCACCGCCCGGAGTGCGCACCTCGACCCGGTCCAGTTGCAGAGAGCCGTCGGTGCTGGGCAGCGTCTGCAGGCTCGGCATCTGTCCGGCCTGCTGGTTGGCCTCGATCAGGCCGTCCAGACGGATGATCGACGCGCGGTAGGCGGCGAACTGGTCATAGGCGTTTCGGAAGAACGACAGTGAGTTGGTGATGCTGGAGAACGCACTGGCGGACTGGGTGACGTCGCCGAAATCCATCTTCCCGCTGAACAGATTCTGCGCCTGGACGGCCAGCGGCAGCGGTGTGATGGCCTGGCTCATCGCCAGGTTCCAACCGGTGAATTGCAGTGTCTTGCGCACGTACCTGCGGTAGTTGGCGATGATGCTGTCGAACCGGGTGCGCAGAATGCCGCGCTCGGTCTTCTCGCCGCGGTAGAAGCCCACGGCCTCGGCGGCGTCGCGCAGACGCACCAGTGCATACCGGAACGCGGCGTTGGTGGCCTCGTTTCGGAAGCTCAGCCGGATCAGCGGACGGCCGATCCAGAACGCCACCACGGTCGCGAGGAACACGTACACGAACGCCACCCAGAACAGCGCCTTGGGCAGCGTCACACCGAAGATCGTCAAGTCGAACGACAGCCGCCACAAGATCGGAATGAAGGCCAGAACTGTCGCGACCGACGAGATGGCGCCGAACAGCAGAACCGAACCCGTGCCCGTCGTGGGCGTATTGGGCGTACCGCCGGCACCGGTGGTGAAGATGTCGATGTCCTGCTGGATGCGCTGATCGGGATTGTCGGTCTGGGCGTCGGTGAACCGGCCGCGGTAGTAGGCGCGGTCGTCGAGCCATTCACTGGTCAGCCGGTAGGTCAGCCAGGTCCGCCAGCGGATGATGAATCGCTGGGTGAGGTAGATGTCCAGCATCACCATGCTGATGTAGATGGTGGCCAGGATGGCGAAGATGCCCAGCGCGGTCCAGAAGCCCGCGATGGCGTCGCTGCGGATGGCCTCTTCGCCGGCGCTGCCGGCCTGGAAGGCGATCTGCAGTGCGGTGTAGAGATCATTTCCGAAGTAACTGATCAACACGTCGATCCGGACCAGGATGATCACCGAGAGCAGCAGTGCCGCCAGCCAGATCCAGATCCGCAGCGACTCGGGACCCTTGAAGTAATCACCGGTGATCCGCCAGTACTGTCGGCCCCACACGGTGAACCGGGCCAGCGCAAACAACACCAGCAGGGTGATGACCGCCGCGCCCGCCCAGTATTTGAGGATCCACAGCAGCGACGGGACGAGTTCGTGTCCCCAATCCAGTGACGGTTCGTATTCCTCCAACGCGCTCTCCTCCGTGCGGCGGCAGACCCCCGCGAAAGCTACCCCAGCATCGGGCCGGGGGCAGCACTACCCGCTGGTTAGGCCTCACTGTTTAGGCACTGTTTAGGCTGGGTCGATGGAGAACACCGTGCATGCGGGCAGGCTGATCGCCAGGAGATTGCGCGCAAGCGGGATCGACACCATGTTCACCCTCTCGGGGGGTCATCTGTTCTCCATTTACGACGGCTGCCGCAGCGAGGGCATCCGCCTGATCGACACCCGCCACGAGCAGACCGCGGCCTTCGCGGCCGAGGGCTGGTCGAAGGTCACCCGGGTTCCCGGTGTGGTGGCGCTGACGGCAGGTCCGGGGGTCACCAATGGGATGAGCGCGATGGGTGCCGCCAGTCAGAACCAGTCGCCGATGCTGGTGCTCGCCGGCCGGGCGCCGGCCCTGCGCTGGGGGATGGGCTCGCTTCAGGAGATCGACCACGTCCCGTTCGTGGCCCCGCTGGCCCGCTACGCCGCAACCGCGCAGTCCGCCGCCGCGGTCGGGGACCGGGTGGACGACGCGCTGCGCGCTGCCGTCGGCGCGCCGTCCGGGGTGGGGTTCGTCGACTTCCCCATGGATTACGTGTTCGGCGAGGTGACCGACCGCGGCGAGCCCGGCGCGCTGAGCGAACTGCCCGCGCATCCCCGCGCCGACGGTGCGGCGCTGGACCGGGCGGTGGCGATGCTGTCGAAGGCGCAGCGGCCGGTGATCATGGCCGGCACCAACGTGTGGTGGGGCCACGCCGAGAATGAACTGCTGCATCTGGCGGAGAAACTGCGAATTCCGGTACTGGCCAACGGGATGGCCCGTGGCGTCGTCGGTGCTGACCGAGACCTGTCCTTCTCCCGGGCCCGCTCGGCCGCCCTCGCCCAAGCCGATGTGGCCCTGGTTGTCGGAGTGCCGATGGACTTTCGGCTCGGATTCGGCGCGGTGTTCGGCGCGCAGACCGAACTGATCGTTGCGGACCGCTGCGAACCGGACCGGGAACACCCGCGGGCGGTGACCGCCGGACTCTACGGTGATCTGCCGGCCACCCTGACCGCACTGGCATCGGCTGGTGCCACCAGCCACGAGGACTGGATCGGTGGGTTGCGCACCATCGAGACCGAGGCCCGCGCCGCCGAGGCCGCCGAGTTGGCCGATGACCGCACCCCACTGCACCCGATGCGGGTCTACGCCGAACTGACTCCGCTGCTGGACCGGGATGCGATCGTCGTCATCGACGCCGGAGACTTCGGCTCCTACGCCGGCCGCGTCATCGACAGCTACACACCGGGCGCCTGGTTGGACAGCGGCCCGTTCGGCTGTCTGGGTTCCGGTCCTGGATACGCGCTGGCCGCCAAACTTGCCCGACCGGACCGCCAGGTGGTGCTGCTCCAGGGCGATGGGGCGTTCGGGTTCTCCGGCATGGAGTGGGACACCCTGGTCCGGCACGGTGTCCACGTGGTGTCGGTGATCGGCAACAACGGCATCTGGGCGTTGGAGAAACATCCGATGGAGATGCTGTACGGCTACTCGGTGGTGGCCGACCTCCGACCGGG
>CAXNJA010000052.1:0-16391 GCA_964202555.1 Mycobacterium sp. | reverse complement strand
GGGTCGTTGTCCAGTTCGGCGAAGCTCGCCCCCTTGGGGCAGATGTACCCGTGGCTGAAGACGTCGTCGCGGTCGCCGCGGGCACCGGTGACGCGTCCGTCCTCGATGGTCAAGACCAGCCCACAGGTGGCTTCACAGAGCGGGCAGATACGGAGTGCGGAGTGGCTCACCTAGTCACTGTGCGCCCACGACAGTGCCGCAGGCAATAGGCGGGCGACAGGTCAGTCGCAGACCGCGCCGTTGGCGGCTGAGCCGACCAGCTTGCAGTACTTGGCCAGCACACCACGGGTGTAGCGCGGCGCCGGCGGTGTGAAGCCAACCTTGCGCGCGTGAAGTTCGGCGACGTCGACGAGGACATCGAGGGTTTGGTTCGCGACGTCGAGACGGATGCGGTCGCCATCGGCGACGAACGCGACCGGGCCGCCGTCGACGGCCTCCGGAGCGACGTGGCCCACACACAGCCCGGTGGTGCCGCCGGAGAACCGGCCGTCGGTCAGCAGCAGCACGTCCTTGCCCAGCCCGGCGCCCTTGATGGCGCCGGTGATGGCCAGCATCTCGCGCATGCCCGGACCGCCTTTGGGTCCCTCGTAGCGGATCACCACCACGTCGCCTGCGGTGATGGTGCCGTCCTCGAGGGCGTCCATGGCCGCCCGTTCTCCGTCGAAAACCCTTGCGGTGCCCTCGAAGACGCTGGAGTCGAAGCCGGCGGACTTGACCACCGCACCCTCCGGAGCCAGTGAGCCGTGCAGGATGGTGATACCGCCGGTGGGATGGATCGGGTTGTTCAGCGCGCGCAGCACCTTGCCGTCGGGATCGGGTGGGTCGATGTGGGCGAGGTTCTCCGCCATGGTTTTACCTGTCACGGTGAGGCAGTCACCGTGCAGGAGGTCCGCGTCCAGGAGTGCCTTCATCACCACCGGCACCCCGCCGATCCGGTCGACGTCGTTCATCACGTGCGAGCCGAACGGTTTGACGTCGGCCAGGTGCGGCACTTTGGCGCCGATCCGGCTGAAATCGGCAAGGGACAGTTCGACATCGGCCTCATGGGCGATGGCCAGCAGATGCAGCACCGCATTGGTGGAGCCACCGAAGGCCATGACCACCGCGATGGCGTTCTCGAACGCCTCTTTGGTCAGGATGTCGCGGGCGGTGATGCCGAGTCGCAGCAATTCCACCACCGCAATGCCACTGCGGCGGGCGAAACCGTCCCGGCGCCGGTCGGTGGCCGGCGGGGCGGCGCTGCCGGGCAGTGAAAGTCCCAGCGCCTCACCGACACTGGCCATCGTGTTCGCGGTGTACATGCCGCCGCAGGCGCCCTCGCCGGGGCAGATGGCCCGTTCAATGGCGTCGACATCTTCTCGTGACATCAAACCCCGTGAGCACGCACCGACCGCTTCGAAGGCGTCGATGATGGTCACCTCGCGTTCGGTGCCGTCGGACATCCGGGCGAAACCGGGCAGGATCGAGCCTGCGTAGATGAACACCGCGGCGAGGTCCAGACGTGCGGCCGCCATCATCATCCCGGGTAGCGACTTATCGCACCCGGCGAGCATCACCATGGCGTCCATCCGTTCGGCCTGCATCACCGTCTCCACGCTGTCGGCGATGACCTCACGCGACACCAACGAGAAGTGCATGCCTTCATGGCCCATCGCGATGCCGTCCGAGACCGAGATGGTGCCGAACTTCATCGGGAAGCCACCGGCCTCGAAAACACCTTCCTTCACCGCGTTGGACAATCGGTCCAGCGACAGGTTGCAGGGGGTGATCTCGTTCCACGACGACGCGACGCCGATCTGCGGCTTGGCGAAGTCGTCGTCGCCCATTCCGACCGCCCGCAGCATCCCGCGGGCGGCGGTCTTCTCCAGGCCGTCGGTGACGTCGCGGCTACGGGGCTTGAGATCAGGGGAATCGGTCACGCCGATAAGTATGAAGTATGACCTGCTCGGGGTGCCCGCCAAAATCTGACTGGATACCCCCTGTGGGTATACCTTAGGGGCATGACCCAGGGATATTCCGCCAGTAAGGACAACTACGCCAAGCGACTGCGGCGCATCGAGGGCCAGGTGCGAGGTGTTTCAAAGATGATCGACGACGAGAAGTACTGCATCGACATCCTGACCCAGATCAGCGCCGTCAACAGCGCACTGCAGTCGGTGGCCCTCGGCTTGCTCGACGAGCATCTCAACCACTGCGTGAGCCATGCTGTGGCGGCCGGCGGTGAGGAGGCCGACAAGAAGATCGCGGAGGCCTCCGCCGCGATCGCCCGCCTGGTCCGGTCCTAGGGGCCGCGGCCCGCGGCCGCTGGAGTCTCAAGCCGGTCTCGAACCGGCGGTTGGGCGCGTCGCAGGGGTAAAGGTGTTCGTCGTTGCCGATAACGTGGCAATCGCCTGTTCGGCACAGCTATGACAGTCGACGTTTCCGCCCCCCAGCAGTCCGGCCCGTGGACGCCACGGGTCGCGCTGTCGTTGGCCGTGCTGGCTGCGGCGGCCTTCGTCTACGTGACCGCCGAGATCATGCCGGTGGGTGCGTTGCCGGCGATCGCCGCAGACCTGAACGTCAGTGAGGCGATGGTCGGCACGCTGCTGGCCAGTTACGCGCTGGTCGCGGCATTGGCCACGGTGCCCCTGGTGCGGTTGACGGCGACCTGGCCGCGCCGGCGGACCCTGATCTTCACCCTGGTTTCCCTGACCGTCTCCCAACTGATCTCCGCGCTGGCACCGACTTTCGAGGTTTTGGTACTCGGGCGGGTGCTGTGCGCCCTGACCCACGGCCTGATGTGGTCGGTGATCGCCCCGATCGGGGCCCGGCTGGTGCCGGCCACCCACGCCGCCCGCGCGACCATGGCGGTTTACGTCGGTACCGGCTTGGCGCTGGTGGTGGGAAGTCCGCTGACCGCGGTGCTCAGTGAGTTATGGGGCTGGCGGCTGGCCGTCATCACGATCACCGGGGCGGCCGCCGCGGTCTTGGTCGCCGCCCGACTGACCCTGCCGCAGATGGCCGCACCTTCCCGGGACGGCGCGCCCGCGGCAGGCAGTATCTGGCACCACCACAACCGCAAACTGGTGACGATGTGTGTGCTGACGCTGGTCGGAGTGACTGGCCACTTCATCTCCTACACCTTCATCGTCGTCATCATCCGCGACATTGTGGGCGTCAGCGGACCCAATCTGGCCTGGCTGCTGGCGGCCTACGGCATTGCCGGATTGACCGCGATGGGGCTGTTGGCCCGGCCCGGCGACCGTAACCCCAAGTCGGCCATCGCCGGCTGCCTGGCCGGGCTGGCGTTGGTGTTCGCGGTGCTGTCCGGACTGGGCCTGGCCGGCCTCAGCACCGGCCCGGTAGTTCTGATCGGCGTCGTCGCGGTGGTCCTCTGGGGGGCGACGGCGACCGCGATCCCACCGATGCTGCAGTCGGCCGCCATGCGGCACTCTCCGGAGGATCCCGACGGCGCCTCCGGCCTCTATGTCGCCGCCTTCCAGATCGGCATCATGGCCGGGTCGCTGATCGGTGGACTGCTCTTCGAGCACACCGGCGAAGCGGTCATGCTCGCTGCGTCGGCCCTCCTGGTGGCCGGTGCGCTGACCTGTGTGCTGTTGACCAGGGACCTCTTCGCGGTCGGCACGTGACCAGCAAGGAGTAACGCTTGTCACGTCGGCGTCGATCATCTGCACAGGTCAGCACGCTGCCGGGCATCCGCGTGGCGCTGACCACCGCCAGTGCTGTGTAACACTGGAACGACAGCCAGCAAGTGGAGGAGTGTGAAAATGCGGGTCAGAGGCGCTCTAGCTGCCGCGCTGTGCGTGGTGGGTATGACCGGCCTGGGAACTGGTTCGGCGCAGGCCGAGCCGGCACCGCCGCCACCACCACCGCCCGTGCAGCCCGCGCCGGTGGTGCTGCCCCCGCCGCCGCCGCCCCTGCCGGGTGATCTGGTGGCGCCGGGATTCTTCCCACCGCCCCCGCCACCCGCTCCGGCCCCGCCACCCGCTCCGGCCCCGGCGGCCCCGGCCCCTGCTGCGGCACCGGTGGCCCCGGCCCCCGCGACTGCTGCGGCGCCGGTCGTCCCGAAGAACCCTGCCGGTGGTCCCGCGTCGGTGCCGAAGTCGAGCACCAACACCAGCACCGCCAAGGGTCAGAACAACTCGCCGTACACCGGCGATCCGGTGTTCGCGCCGCCGCGCTTCAACCCGGTCAGCGGCGCCCTGGTCGGGGTCGCCAAGCCGATCATCATTGATTTCCAGCGGCCCATCGCCGACCGGGGGATGGCCGAGCAGGCCATCCACATTTCGTCCAACCCGCCGGTTTCCGGAACCTTCTACTGGACTACCGACACCCAGGTGCGGTGGCGGCCCTACGACTTCTGGCCGGCCGGCACCCTGGTCAACATCGACGCCAGCGGCGCCAAGTCCAGCTTCCGGGTCGGTGATTCAGTGGTCGCCACCATCGACGACAGCACCAAGCAGATGACGGTGACCCGTAACGGCGAGGTCGAGAAGGTCATGCCGATCTCGATGGGGATGGACAACGGCATCCACGAGACCAAGAACGGCACCTACTACGTGCTGGAGAAGTTCCCCGAGCTGATGATGGACTCCTCGACCTACGGAGTTCCGATCAACTCGGAGTACGGCTACAAGATCAAGGTGCCGTGGGCCGTCCGGATCGACAACAGTGGCGGCTTCGTGCACGGCGCCTCATGGTCGGTCGGTGATCAGGGCGTCCGCAACGTCAGCCACGGGTGCATCAACCTCTCCCCGGCCAACGCCAAGTGGTTCTACGACAACTTCGGCAGTGGAGACCCGGTCGTGGTCAAGAACTCCGGCGGCGGGCTCTACACCCGACCTGACGGCGCCGACGACTGGCAGTGGACGCTGTACTGATCGACTGAATCAGGTACGCACCGAGGTCAGTTCCAGATCCGCACCCGCTGTTGGGGTTCGAGGTAGAGGGCGTCATCCTCGGTGACGTCGAAGGCCTCGTAGAAGGCATCGATGTTGCTGATGACCCCGTTGCAGCGGAACTCCGGCGGCGAATGCGGGTCGACGGCCAGACGGCGCACCGCCTCAGCCGGCCGGGACTTGGTCCGCCACACCTGGGCCCAACCGAACAGCACACGTTGCACCCCGGTCAGTCCGTCGATCACCGGTGCCGGCTCGTCGCCCAGGGATAGCCGGTAGGCCAGCAGCGCGATCGACAGCCCGCCGAGGTCACCGATGTTCTCTCCGACGGTGAACGCGCCCTGTACGCACGGCGGATCGGGACGGTCCTGCAGGTCGCGCGGCACGAAGGCGTCGTACTGCGCGATGAGCATGCCGGTCCGCACGCCGAACTCGCGCCGATCCTCATCGGTCCACCAATCCACCAGGTGACCATCGCCGTCGTACTTCGAGCCCTGATCGTCGAAGCCGTGGCCGATCTCGTGGCCGATCACCGCGCCGATACCGCCGTAGTTGGCCGCATCGTCGGCGTCGGCATCGAAGAACGGGGGCTGCAGGATCGCGGCGGGGAACACGATCTCGTTCATGCCGGGGTTGTAGTAGGCGTTCACGGTCTGCGGCGTCATGAACCACTCATCGCGGTCGACCGGCCCGCCGAGCTTGGCCCACTCCCGGTCGGTCTGCGCTTGCGCACCGCGAATGACGTTGCCGTACAGATCATCCCGGTCGATCACCAGTGATGAGTAGTCACGCCATCTGGCCGGATAGCCGATCTTGGCGGTGAACTTGTCCAACTTGGCCAGCGCCCGCTCCCGGGTGGCCGGGGTCATCCAGTCCAGGTCGGTGATGCTGACCCGATAGGCCTCTTTCAGATTGGCCACCAGGACGTCCATCCGGTCCTTGGCTTGCGGCGGGAAGTGTCGTTGCACGTAGATTCGGCCGACCGCGTCGCCCATCAGGCTCTCCACCAGGGAGACGCCGCGCTTCCAGCGCTCGCGGATCTGCTCGGTACCGGTCAGGATGCGGCCGTAGAAGGCGAAATCCTCCTCGACGATGTCGGTGGTCAGCACCGACGCCCTGGCGTGAATCAGCCGCCACCGCGCCCAGTCCTGCCAGTCGGCTATGTCTTGATTCGACCACAGCGCAGCAAATGCGGTCAGGTAATCCGGCTGGCGCACAATGACTTCAGAAATATCGGCGATTTCAGAGATATCGGCGACTTCAGAGACACCAGCGGGCGTGGCGCCCAGGGCTGTGACCCAGTTGGACCAGTCGAACCCTGGCGCCCAGTCGGGCAACTCCGCGAAAGTCCGCAGGTTGTAGCTCAGGTCGGCGTCCCGGCGGCGCACCACATCCCAGTGTTCGGCGGCCAGTGTGGTCTCCAGGGCCACGATCCGTCCGGCCCGCTGCGCGTACTCATCGGCCGTCCCGCCGAAAACCCGGGCGAACATCGCCGCGATGTGGGTCGGGTAGGCACCCAGAATCGCCGAGTGCTGCTCGTCGCGGTAGTAGGACTCGTCGGGCAGGCCCAGGCCGGACTGGCTGAAGTGGACCAGGTAGCGGGAGGAATCCTTCGAGTCAGTGTTGACGTAGAGACCCACCCCGCCGCCGACGCCGGTGCGCTGCAACCGGCCGAGCACGCCAGCCAGTACCGCCCGGTCCGCAGCCTCGTCGATGAGGGCCAATTCCGCCCGCAATGGCGCCAGCCCCCGATGTTCGACGACGTCCTCGTCGACGAAGCTGGCGTAGAGGTCGCCGATGCGCTGTTCGTCGCACGGTGCCGCGTCCTGGCCCGCCGATGCGGCTGCTTCGGCGATGATCTCGCGCACCTGTTCCTCGGCGCGGTCATACAGCAGGCGGAAGGCGCCGTCGGTGGCGCGGTCGGCGGGCATCGCGTAGTCGGCAAGCCAGCGGCCGTTGACGTGCCCGAACAGGTCATCCTGCGGGCGGACCGCCGGATCGAGGTGGGCCAGATCGATTCCGGAGCGTTGGATTTCTACCGTCACCTCTCCATCTTTACCTACCGTCCCTGCGGGCTTCGCTCCTGCCCGCGGTGCCGGCCGACGCTGCCCGGTAGCCTCGCCTGCATGCCAGCGGCCGATGCGGACAGCGACAACATCAGCACGGCGGGTCCCCCGGATGAACGGCCCGCCGGCGCAATCACCGGCTTGGGTGTGACCTCCGCAGTGCTGGCTCTCGTCGCGGTGGCGGCCGCCGCCCTCATCACAGTGCTGTGGTCCGGCCACCGGTCGGCCGAGGCGGACCGCGACTATCAGGCCGGGGTGATGCAAGCAGCCGCCGAATGGACCGGAATTCTGATCAACATCAACACCGACAACGTCGAGGCCAGCATGGTGCGGCTTCGGGACGGAACCGTCGGCGAGCTCAACACCGGTTTTGAGAAGTCCATCGCGCCCTACCGTGAAGTGGTCAAGACGCTGCGGTCCACGACCACCGGAGACGTCGAGTCGGTGTCGATGGAGGTCATCCACCAGGACCTGAACACTCAGCCCGGACAGCGTCCGCCCGCCCCGCCGGCGTTGCCGGAAGAGTTGGCTTCCCGCACCGACACCGTCCTGGTGGTGGCCACCTCGGTCAGCGAGAATGCCGGCGGTAAGCCGACAACCGTGCGCTGGAATCTGCGCCTGGGGGTCGCCGAGGTCGATGGGGCGCCGAAGATCACCCGACTGGAGTCATTGCGATGAGGAATGCCGCTCGGGTCCTGGCTTTCGATGTCGCCGCACCCCTCGTCGCCATCGGCGCGTTGTTGATGATCGGGGTGATGCTCGGCTGGCCGCTGTGGTGGGTCTCGGTGTGTTCGATCCTGTGCGTGCTCATCGTTCAGGCGGCGATCCTGAACATCGTTCTCTATCGACGAGATTCGGTGACTATGGGCACCGACGACGACACCCCTGGACTGCGCCTGGCTGTGGTGGGGTTGACGACCGCGGCGATGGTGGTGGCGGCGGCGGTCGGTTACACCCGCTGGACATTGCCTGATCGGCAGTTCACCGGCGACACAACCGAGGTGGTCCGGCTGGCGTCGGAGGTCGCGGAGGCGACCGCTACGTTCGCACCGGCCACCCCGACCGCCGCGCTGGATCGCGCCACCGCATTGATGGTGCCTGAACGTGCCGAGGTGTTCAAGAACCAATTCGCTTCTGCCACAGCAGATATGGCAAAACGGCGGGTGACCGCCGACGCTAAGACGATATCGGCGGGACTGGAGGCGCTGACCCCGGCGGCGGCTACGGTGGCCGTGCTGATGCGTGGAACCCAGGCCGAGCCCGGGCAGCAGCCCAGCAGTGCGGTGCTCGCGCTGCGGGTGGCGCTGTCCAAGCAGGACGACCGCTGGCTGGTGGTGGACGTCATTCCGATCAGCGCGCGCTGATCAGCCGGGCGTAGTCCACCTTCAGGCAACGGTCCATGACCACGGTCAGACCTTCGGCTCGTGCTTGTTCGGCCACCTGCGAGTGCCGCAATCCTTGTTGTAGCCAGAGGTATTTCGGGTGCGGGCGCAGTTGGAGAGTCTCCTGCAGAACCGCCGGTAGATCGTCGTAGCGGCGGAATACGTCCACCATGTCGGGGACCACGGGCAGGTCGGCGAGGCTGGGGTAGGCCTGGATGCCGCTCACCGTGGTGGCGTTCGGGTTGACCGGATAAAGCTCGAAGTGGCTGTGCCGAAGGAGATAGCGGAATACGTCGTTGCTCGGACGGGCTGGGTCGTCGGAGGCGCCGACTACGGCAACCGTGCGAGTGTCGCGCAGGATGTCGCGCAGCTCAGTCGGGTTCGGGGTACTCATCGTCGCGTTCCAGTGTGGGCCGGGTCTGGTTCTGTTGGGCGCGGATCTTGGCGAACCGGTCGGAAAGCCGGCGCATCCGGATCATCAGCGAGGCCGGTGGACTGACCGTCGCATCCAGATAGCTGCCGAACTCCTCGCGGCTGACCCCGATGCGGGAGGCGAATTCCTGATCAGTCAAGCCCGACCGGGTCTGCAGAATGCGCACGTGTCGGGCGGCCTCGGTGCGCTCATTGGCCTCGAGGTGGTTGCGGGCCCGTGCCAAGACCTCATGTAGTGCTTGGGAAACGCCGTACGGCGCAGCGGATTCCAGGACTTCCTCGACCTGGCGGGCGGTGCGGCCGTAGGGGTCTCGCTTGATGGCCACGACGATGCGCTGCCAGACGGTGATGTCGCCACTTTGTAGCGCCGCGCGGATTGACGACGTCGGCCAGAATTCGACGGGAGTGTCGTCGACGGGCCGTTCGTATGGGCGCGTCAACCGGCCTCCTCGAGGATTGCCACCGACAGTGACAGGCAGCGTCGCCGCACATCGTCCCATGCGGCCGGCGTCTGCGAGCGGTCCGGCCGGTCGTCTGCGTCATCGAGGGGGATCGGTTCGGCCAGCCGACGAACCAACTGGGTTGCCAGCCAGAGTCGTTCGGGGCGTCCGGCGCTGTAGTACCTGTCGATTCCAGCCAGCACGGAGGCGGCGTTGTCGATCCCCATCGCGTCGGCGAGGCCGGCCAGGTCGCTGAAGTCGGCTCGGGTGTTGCGGCATAACACCAGGAAGGCCTTCATCCGCAGCGCCTCGGCGGCGGTGGGAATCTGCAGCCGGTCACCGGTGGGGAGCTGCACGTTGGTGGTCTCCACGGGCCCGGTGCGGGGCATGGCCGCCGCGGACTCGCCCCTGGTTTCGAGGGCCTCCAGGGCGATGGACAAGCGGTCCCGCCACACCGTCACCGGATGCACCGGTCGGGTGGGGGCGGACACCGCCGCAAGGCTGCCCGACCGGGCCGCCGCAATCGCCTCCTGCCGACGGGCGGGTGCCCCGCCGCAGCCACTGAAGGCCAGCGGGTCGACGATGCTGACCCTAGCCGGGGCCAATTCCTTGAGTCGGGCGGCGTTGCGGACCACAGTGCGCAGGTCACCGGGCGGCGGGGCGATCGAGGAGATGTCGTCGGGAATGACGATGACGTCGCCGACATCCAGCTTGGGCAGCGGTTTGTCGAAGTCCACCGACGGCAGAATGCGGGCCAGCCACCCGGGCAGCCACCAGTTCCACCGGTCGAACACCGCCATCAAGGCCGGCACCAGCACCATCCGCACCACCGTGGCGTCGACCGCGATGGCCACCGCGCACGCCACTCCCAGTTGGGCCACCAGGGGCATGCCGGCGAAGGCGAAACCGACGAAGACGGCGATCATGATCAGGGCGGCGCTGGTGATGGTGCGGGCGCTGGTGGCCACCCCGTAGGCGACCGCGTCGCGGGTATCCCCGGTCTGCAGGTAGCGCTCCCGGATGCGGGTGAGCAGGAAGATCTCGTAGTCCATGGACAGGCCGAACGTCATGGCCAGCACCAGCGGTGGGATGGTGCTGTCGATCGAGGTGATCGGCTCGAAGCCCAGCGGCTCCAACCAGCCCCACTGGAACACCACCACCAGGCTGCCGTAGGCCGCTGCCACCGATAGCACGGTCATCAGCACACCCTTGAGGGCAAGTACCACCGACCGGATCGAGATCAGCAGCATGACGAAGGCGATCACCGAGACGAACACCAGAACCAGCAACTGGGTTTCGGCGACCCGATCGTCGAAATCCTTGATCAGCGCGGTCGGTCCGCCGACGTCGATGCGGACACCGGCAACGGCATCCAACTCCGGCACCGTCGGCAATGTCGCCCGCAGCCAGTCAATGGTCTGGCGGGCCCGCATATCCTCCGGATCCACCGCCAGCACCGCCGAGAGCAGCGCGCTGCGGTTGTCGTCCCCGAACACCGGCGGGTCCACCGAGACGATGTTCAAGGTCTGGCCGGTCGCGCGGCTCACTGCATCCAGCACGGGTGCGTTGCGGGCGGAATTGGCGTCCGGTTCGCTGAAGGTGACCAGGATCCGGACCGGGCCCAGTGCGCCGGGCCCCAGAGCCTCGGCCGCTGCGGCGACCCCGCCGCGGATTTCGTGGGAGGACGGGAACTGCCGTTGCAGGCTGTTCCCGAGCACCATGCCGAAAGCCGGGGCGGCCAGGATCAGCAGCACCACGGTGGCCGCGGTCGCCGATGCCCAGGGCCGGCGCATTACGGCACCCACCCAGCGGGTCCAGAACCGGGACTGGGTGGACTCCGGCCGACGCGACCAGTGCAGCAGCGGGGAACGACGGGCCGCGGCCCGGCCGAACACCGCCAGCACCGCTGGAATCAGGGTGGCGGAGGCGAGCACTGCGAAGGCCACGGCCAGGATCGCCCCGGTCGCCATCGATCTCAGCACCGGGGTGTCGATGACGTAAATGCCGGTGACCGAGGCGATCACGGTGAGACCGGATAGCAGCACAGCCAGCCCGGAGGTGGCCATGGCCGCGTCGGCGGCCTGCTCGGGATCGCGGCCGGCCCGCAGTTCCTCGCGGTATCGCATCAGAATGAACAGCGAGTAGTCGATCGCCAGGGCGATGCCGAACATCGACACCGTCGAGGTGACGAACACCGACATGGTGGTCACCGTCGACAGCAGGTAGACCGCTCCCATGGTCACAGCGACGGTGCAAATGCCGAGCGCCAGGGGAATTGCGGCTGCGGCAAGCGAACCGAATACCGCGACCAGGATCATCAGGACGACCGGGAGGTTCCAGCGCTCCGCGGCGGCGATGTCGTGCTTGGTGCTGGTCTGGGCGGCGGCGCCGAGCGCGCCCTGGCCGATCACATACAGCTTGACCCGGCCATCGGCGGTCCGGCCGGGCTGATCGCCGTCTATCCCGACTTTTGTGCGTAACTGGCGTGCGGTGTCGACTGCGCCGGTGTTGTTGAACCCCAGGCGCAGCAGCACCACGTACGGGCGGTCCGGAGCGGGGGCCGGCTGAGCCGGGCTCGGCACCACCTCCAGGTTGGGCACCTCACGTGCGGCCTGCTCCAGTTGGGCGACCGCAGCGGTCATGTCGCTGTAGGTGGCGTCAGCGCGGGGCGCGGCGACCAGGGCGAGCGGAGACGCGCCGAGTTGCGGGTAGTGGTCCTCGAGTTGGTACTGGACGCTCAGCGATTGGGAGCCGGACACCTCGAAACCGCCGCCGGTCAGATTGCCGGACTGGGTCAGCGCCAACGCCACCGACGGCACCAACGCCAGCAGCCAGCAGGTGAACACCAGCCACCGATGTCTGCGCAGGCTGCCGCTCAGTCGCATCATGAACTGCTGGATGGCTGTTCTCCCCGCATCTCCCGGTCACACACCGAATTGCGTGCTGCGAGCCTACCGCAGCAGGGGGAGTCTCCAGCGCTGTCGAGCAGGGCCCCGACACGCTCGCACCAGCCTCGGTAACAGCCCGATGCGGGGCGCGGTGGCAAAACCACAGTGCGGTGGCCGACACGTGGCTGTTCTACGATGTTCTTCACAGCTGACAAGGAAGAGGAGACCGAGGATGAGGCTTTCTGCTCACCGGATTATCGCGGGAACGATCGGCGCCGGTGCGGTGGCCGGCGGCTTGATGGTTGGCCTGGCGCCCTCGGCCGTGGCGGCCCCGCCCAACTGCACCGCGGCGGATCTGGCCGGGACTGCCGCCGGAGTGTCCGCCGCGACATCGGCGTACCTGTTCACCCGCCCGGAGGTCAACGCTTTCTTCACCGGCCTTGACGGCACCCCGCGCGACACGCTGCGCGACCAGATTCAGCAGTACCTTGATGCAAACCCACAGGTCAAGGCTGAACTCACCGGCATCCGGCAGCCTTTGACCGATCTACGGACCCGCTGCGGCGGCGATCAATCCCTCGAGGTTCCCGCGGCCCCGTAGTCGGCTCTAGCGGCCGCGTCGCTTGGTGGCCGCTGCGGCAATGGCGCGCCAGCCCAGCAGCAACGTGCCCGTCGCAAGGGTGGCGACCACAACGAAGCTGAGGGCGATCCCAGCGCCTGTCCAGGCCCGGATCCCCATCCCGATCACGACCGTGCTGAGCCACACCGTGAGGCCCGTCGGGGAGATCTCAGTCGGGCGGCGCCAGGCCCGGTAGAGCAGCCAGCCCGCCGCTAATCCGGCCAGGAACGGCCATGCCGTCTCGGCGACCCCGGACAGCGTCACGGACTCCGCGTGGTTACGGCGACCCACCGCACAGAACAGCACGACGGCGGCGGCGTCGGCGGCGAAGGCGCAGACGGCGACCCGGGGGTTGGTGGCTATCGGCTCAACGGATCTGGTCGTCATGCCCACCTATCCAACCGGGTTCACCGCGCATCTTCCAGCGGGCATCCCATGGCTGGCTAGGCTGGCCGGATGCTGGGCTTGGGCAGCGACGACGATGCAGTCGACCCGTTGGTGCGTAAGGCGGCGGCCTGGTCCTGGCGCCTGCTGGTGATCTTCGGGGCGATCCTGGCGCTGGTCTGGCTGATCGCGCGTCTCGAAGTGATCGTGGTCCCGGTGGCGTTGGCGGTGATCCTGTGTGCCTTGCTGCTGCCCGCCGTGGATTGGCTGGACGGGCGGGGCGCGCCGCGCGGCGGGGCGGTGGCGCTGGTGCTGCTGACGGCCATCGCGGTCTTCAGCGGCATCATGACTTTCGTTGTCAGCCAATTTGTTTCAGGTCTTCCCAGCCTCACCGAGAAGGTCACCCGCAGCATTGACAACGCAACCCAGTGGCTCATCGACGGCCCATTGCACCTGAGCCGTGCGCAGATCGACAGCGCCGGCGGCGCCGCGATCGAAGGGTTGCGTGACAACCAGGAAAAGCTCACCAGCGGAGCGCTGTCGACCGCCGCCACCCTGACCGAGATCGTCACCGGTGCGCTGCTGATGGTGTTCACATTGATCTTCCTGCTCTACGGCGGCCGGAACATCTACGCCTTCCTGACCGGGATCGTTCCCGCCGCAAGCCGTGACCGGGTACGCCAAGCCGGCCGGGCCGGCTTCGGCTCGCTCATCGGCTTCGTACGGGCTACGTTCCTGGTGGCTCTGGTCGACGCTGTCGGGATCGGCGCCGGCCTGGCGATCCTGGGCATTCCGCTGGCCCTGCCGCTGGCATCACTGGTCTTCCTGGGCGCGTTCATTCCGCTGATCGGCGCGGTCATCACCGGGTTCGTCGCCGTCGTGGTGGCGTTACTGGCGAAGGGCTTCATCTACGCCCTGTTCACCCTGGGGTTGATCATTGCCGTGCAGCAGTTGGAAGCGCATGTGCTGCAGCCCCTGCTGATGGGACGGGCGGTATCGATCCATCCGCTGGCCATCGTGCTGGCGCTGGCCACCGGCGGTGTGCTGGCCGGAATCGTCGGCGCACTACTGTCGGTTCCGGTACTGGCCTTCCTTAACAGCGCGATCCGGGTGCTTGCCGCACCCGACGTCGCTGATCCGCCCGGGCGCTCAGAGCCGTCCTTCGCGGCGCAGTAGGTCAGCAGCGCTGACTCCGCCGCCGCTGTGCTGGCCGCGGGCGTTGAGTTGCTCGGTGGCGACGTCGGAGTCGGCGGTCTGGGGCCGGCTCACCGGGATCGCACGCGTTTCCTCGGCCGACAGGGCATTCCCGGCGCCTACGGTCGGGATCGCTGTCGGGATCGCCGTGGGGATAGCTGTGGTGGCGTCATCGGATGCGGCGATGACGCTGGTGGTTTCCCCGGAGGGCAGCACGTTGGTCGACACGGCGGAAGGATCCGGCCCGCGCTCGGCACCGGCCGGCCGCTTCGAGGACGTCTTGCGGCGAAGGTCACCCAGCCACGAGCCGATGTCGCGTTCCTCCCGTGCCCGTGGGCTGGCAAACCGGGTGGTGGGCGCCTCCTCCACCGGCGACGCCGGAGGTGGGCTGACCGGTGCGCTGACCGGTGCGCTGACCGGTTCGGTGGCCAGCGCGGTCGATCCGCCGACCGCCACCCGTTGGCGCGGCGAACTGACCGCGGCGCCGACCAGTGCTGCCTCGGGTTCGGGTAGCACCGCACGTTTGCGTTCGTCGGGCAGCGTCGTCTCACCCATCCCGATCTTGTGCTGCAAGCGCTTCATCCACTTCGGTGCCCACCAGCAGTCGTCGCCGAGCAGTTTCATGATGGCCGGCACCAGGAACATTCGGACGACGGTGGCGTCGAGCAGCAGCGCGATCAGCAGACCGAACGCCAGGTACTTCATCATCACCAGATCGGAGAACACGAACGCACCGGCAACCACGGCCAGCACCAACGCCGCGGCGGTGATCAGCCGACCGGTGGTCGCGGTGCCGATCCGGATCGCCTCGGTGGTGGACATGCCCTGTTCGCGAGCCTCCACCATGCGGGAGACCAGGAACACCTCGTAGTCGGTGGACAGGCCGTAAATCACCGCGATGATCAACCCGATCATCGGCGCCATCAACGGTTGCGGGGTGTAGTTCATCAACCCCGACCCGTGTCCGTCGACGAACATCCAGGTCAACACACCCATCGTCGACCCCAGCGTCAGCGCACTCATCAACGCCGCCTTGATCGGCAGCACCAGCGAGCCGAACGCCAGGAACATCAGAATCGTGGTGGTGGTGATCAGCAGCAGCACCATCAACGGCAGCTTCGAGAAGAGACTGTGGATGCTGTCCTGTTCCAATGCCGGGGTGCCGCCGACGTAGAGCGACAGTCCCTTGGGTGGGGTGATTTCCCGGAGTTCGTCGATCTTCTTCGCGGCGTCGCTGCGGGTCACCAGGCCGTTCTGGATGACGCGCACCGACGGATCCTTCGAAGCTCCATCCAGGTAGGGCCGTTCGTTCCACATCGCGTCGGGGTTGTTGTCCGGATCGGTGAAGCCGCTGATATCCATTGCCCGACTGCGGATCTCGGCGATCTGCTGGTCGGTGACCGGCTGACCGTCGTTGTTCTGGACGACCAGTGTCAGCGGTTCGGTGCGGAAGCCCGGGTAGATCTTGTCGAATTCCTCTTGTGCCAGCCGCACCGAGTTGTTCGGCGGCAGGTACTTCTCGCTGATGCCGCCCAGTGACAGTTTCCCGAGCGGGATGATCATCGCGATCAGGATCAGAATGATCGGCACGGCGAACATGACCGGCCGCTTCATCACCCGGTTGACCAGCTTGCCCCAGAAGCCGTTCTCGACTTCTTCGCGGGTTTTGGTCTTCTGGGTCCTATCGGCGAACCAGTCGATGATCTTGCGGGAGAACGGCCAGTTGGCCAGGAACGGCACCCTCAGCAGGGTCTTGACGCCCAGCGCGTCGACGTTGGGGCCCAGGATTGCCAGGATCGCCGCGAGTACGGTGATCGACAGAATCGCGGCCAGCATCACCGAGGCGATGATCGCGTAGGTGATGGACTTCAGGAAGCCCTGGGGGAACAGCAGCAGCGGCAGCGACGAGGCGACGATGATGACCGCTGAGAACACCACAGTGCGGCCCGCGGTCATCACTGTGCGCCGTACCGCGGTCTCGGTGTCGTAGCCCTCGGCGAGTTCTTCTCGGAACCTGCTGACGATGAACAGCCCGTAATCCACGGCGATGCCCAGGCCGATCAGGGTCACCACCGGCTGGGCGAAGAA
>CAXNJA010000051.1:0-16435 GCA_964202555.1 Mycobacterium sp. | reverse complement strand
TCGGCTCGGTCGTTGTTGGCGGGCAATCAGACGTGGCGTCGCGGTGTCGATCCATAGGTGCGGCCTCCCGGCGAAGACAGACTCAAACTCTTGTGCGTTCCAGGCTAAAGAAGACTCCGCTGATCTCCGTCGCCCCTGCTCATTACGGCGAGTCAGCGTAAATTGCTGTTCAGATTTGTAGTCTGAGCACAAACTCACCATCGGGCACGCGGGGTGTGTCGATTACACTGCAGCGCGTGGCGACGGGGGATGTCAGCGTGAGTACCGAGGACGCCCTCGCGATGTTGATCGCCCGCTTCAGGGACCGTGAAACGGCGGACGCGGAGGCTTATCTTGAGCTCGTCGGGCCTGCCCAGGGTGTGTCCTTGGACCCCAAGCTCCTCGAACTCCTGCGCTCGGCCCTCCTGGAGAACATGCGGGCATTCCTGGCGTTCCTGAGCCACGGCGTGAGCACCGACAAGGTCGATGCGCCAGCGATGACTCTCGAATACGTCCGGCGTCTCGCCCAGAACGGCGTCGGGGTCGGCGCCCTAATCAACGCCCTCCGAGCAATGCACAAGAAGTTAATGGTTCTGTTGATCAGCGAGATCCGGGAATCCGCGCTCACCAGGGACACCGCCCTTGATGTATTCGACGTCTTCATCGACCGCTCTTTCGGCTACGTGGACCAGATCACCGAACAGATCAGGGACTGTCACGACACCGAGCGGGAGCGTTGGCTTGAGCGCCAGAACAATGCTCGGGTTCTGGGGGTTCGGCAGTTGCTCGCCGGCGATGAGCCGATCGACCTCGATGCCGCGACATCCGCGATCGGTTACCCGCTCGGTGGCACTCACCTGGCGATGATTCTGTGGACCACCGAAGCCGGCGCCGGTGAGCCGGACATGCTCCGCTTGGAACGATTCGGCCTCGAGGTCGCCGAAGCGCTCAAGATCGACAGTCCCCTCTTCATCGCAACCGATCCGAGCACTGGCTGGGCATGGTTGCCCCTGCAGTCCGGCACCGCAGACCCGATCGCGGAGATTCGCCGACTCGCCGATGACGGCGTCATCCGCGTTGCGGTGGGAACGATCGATTCCGGAGTCGCCGGGTTCCGCGAGTCCCATCGTCGGGCCCAGGACGCACGAAAGGTGGCTGTTGCCGGCCGCACAGCGCACAGCGTCGTGGCCGCCACCGAACCGGAGGTCAGAGTCGCCGCACTGATGGTCGACGACCTGGCCCGCACTCGAGAATGGGTGCAGAACACGCTCGGACCCCTGGCGAGCAACACCGCCGGCGACGCGAAACTACGCGAGACGCTCCGGATATTCCTCCGGGAGGGATCGAGCCACACCGCTGCGGCTGAACACCTTGCGCTGCATCGCAATACGGTGGGTTATCGAGTGAACAAAGCGGTCCAACGGCGTGGCCGGCCGATCGCCGACGACCAAATCGAGGTCGAGATGGCCCTGCTGGCGTGCGCTCAATTCCACGAGACAGTCCTTCACGACGGGTCAGCCCGACTCGCTATGGACAGCGACATCGACTAGCTGGAACACGGAGCGGCGGGCCGGCCCCTACTGGGAAGCCAGGGGAGCAGTCGGGGTCCGAATGCAATTTCGCTCTACTCGATTCGAAAGCCTCGGCACGGGTGTGACTGTGCGGTGGGCAGTTGGTCTGGACGCCGCGGACGGCACTGCTGTTCCCGGAATGGCGCAGGTTGCGGTCGTGATCCGCGCTCCGGTCCGATGCGAGGGTCGACGATCCGGTCCCGAAGTCGTCCGGTGAAAAACATGGCGATCCGACGACCAACCGCGTTAGCCGTCACCTCAGATACGTGCCACGCTGGCTTCCGTGACGAAGCTTCCTCGGTTCCAGGGCTGTTGTCGGACTTAACCGACCGGGCCCCCCAACCGTCCTAGCTTCCCCGGAGTACCAACGTGGCGCTGTTTGCGACTCCTTCCGAGCTCCCTGCCCGCAGTGTGCCCCCCACCAGACTGCGGCTACCCAACTTGTTGTGCACCACAGACCGCTACGCCGAAGAAGTGCTCGGCGGTCGATTCGACCATCTACAACCAGCCGGGGGATTACCGGCGGACTCCCGCTGGTATTCGCGGCTTCACGCTGACGACGAATTGGACGTTTGGCTGATCAGCTGGGTGCCTGGCCACACTACGGAGCTTCACGACCACGGCGGCTCGCTGGGTGCGCTGACGGTGCTCACCGGCGCTCTGAACGAATACCGCTGGAACGGAGCGACCCTCCTCAGGCGCCGACTCGACGCAGGCGACCAAGCAGCCTTCCCTCTCGGCTGGGTGCACGACGTGGGTGCGGTGGATGACCAACAGACCCTGAGCGTCCATGCCTACTCGCCGCCGCTGACAGCCATGTCCTTCTACGAAGTGACCGATCGGCAGACACTGCGCCGAACCAGAACCGAACTAACCGCTCTGCCGGAAGCGGGCTGACGTGGAGAGCCGCGTCGACCGTGCGCTCCAACGCGCCCGCGCGAGGCTCGATCGGCTGTCCGCCGTTGAGGTTCCAGACGCTGTTGCCCGTGGAGCCATCCTGGTCGACATCCGGCCCGCGGCCCAACGTGCCGCGGAGGGCTCAGTTTCTGCTGCACTGGTGATCGAACGCAACGTGCTGGAGTGGCGCTGTGATCCCACCAGCGAGGCCCGTCTCCCTCAGTCGGTCGACGACGACGTCGAGTGGGTGGTGATCTGTTCGCAGGGATACACATCCAGCCTTGCTGCCGCTGCGCTCCATGATCTGGGCCTACACCGGGCAACGGACGTGGTGGGCGGTTACCAGGAAATGGCGCGCACTGGTGTTCTTGTCCGCCTCGGATAATCGACGCTGGTACGCAGTCGAACTCAGATAGGGCCAACGAGCGGCCCCGGTCATGAAGCCTCGGTCGCCAACCGCACGACGGTCTCTCGGACAACAGCGACCACTTCGGCGTTCTCGCGGGGATGCCAACCGCCGAGTACGCGAATCGGCAGCGACAACACCAGGGCGATCATGTTTTCCTGCAACAGATTTCGGCGCGGATTCGGCGATGTAACTCGATTCAACGTGATTCTTACCGGTGACACCGGGGATCGCCACTGATGGACTTCGGCTATGACTACTGAACGCATCGCTGATCATGTGAAGTTCGCGTACTGGGTTCCCAACGTTAGTGGGGGTCTGGTGACGAGCGGCATCGAGCAACGCACGGATTGGAACTACGACTACAACGTCAAGTTGGCCCGCATTGCGGAGAACAACGGCTTCGAGTACGCGCTGAGCCAGGTGCGTTACGAGGCAAGCTACGGTGCCGAATTTCAGCACGAGTCGACAAGCTTCTCGCTGGGTCTACTACTGGCCACCGAGCGGCTGAAGGTGATTGCGGCGGTGCATCCTGGCCTATGGCATCCGGTGGTGCTGGCCAAACTCGGTGCGACGGCCGATCACTTGTCCGGCGGCCGGTTCGCGGTCAACGTGGTCTCGGGCTGGTTCAAGGACGAGTTCATCCATCTCGGCGAACCGTGGCTCGAGCACGACGAGCGCTACCGTCGCAGTGCGGAATTCCTTCAAGTGCTCCGCAAGATCTGGACCGAGGACGGCGTCGACTTCCGCGGCGACTTCTACCGCATCCACGACTTCACCCTCAAACCCAAACCGTTGAACACCCCGGCCCGGCCGAATCCCGAACTGTTCCAGGGTGGCAACTCCACCGCCGCCCGCCGCAACGGCGGCCTGTACGCCGATTGGTACTTCTCCAATGGCAAGGATTTCGACGGCTTCACTGAACAGGTCGTCGACGTGCGTGAGCATGCCCGGTCAGTCGGTCGGGAGGTCAACTTCGGGCTCAACGGGTTCATCATCGCCCGCGACACCGAGAAGGAGGCCCGCGAGACGCTGCGCGAGATCGTCGCCAAGGCCAACCGGCCGGCGGTCGAGGGATTCCGCGCCGCGGTGCAGCAGGCCGGCAACTCCACCTCCGACAAGCGCGGAATGTGGGCGGACTCCAGCTTCGAGGATCTGGTGCAGTACAACGACGGCTTCCGCACCCAGTTGATCGGTACCCCCGAGCAGATCGCCGAACGCATCGCCGCCTACCGCAAGCGGGGGGTAGACCTGATCCTGGGTGGCTTCCTGCACTTCCAGGAGGAGATCGAGTACTTCGGCACCCGGGTGCTGCCCCTGGTGCGGGAGATCGAGGCAAGCGAGTCGGTGGGTGAACCAGTGCTGGTGACGACGTAGTCGACCCGTGGACTCAGAGGAATTGCGCTCCCGGCAGGCCCCGCTGAAGGACAGCTACCGTGACGACGCCGCCGCGGCGTTGGTGACACTGTCCTCCAGCGGAGAGCTTGATGCCGAAGACATCGTGTGTCGCATCGAGACCGGCAAGGCTCTGGTCGCCGCCGGCCTGCACCCGGCGACCGGCGGGTCGGGTTCCTTGGCGTGCTCGGGCAACATGCTGCTGGACGCTCTGGTGGCCTGCGCGGGGGTGACTCTGAAAGCAGTCGCCACCGCGGTCAACTTCGACCTCAAAGGCGGCCGAATCAGCGTCGAAGGGGACCTGGACTTCCGCGGCACCCTCGGCGTGGCCAGAGACGCCCCGGTCGGATTCAGCTCCATCCGTGTGGTTTTCGAACTGGACACCGACGAACCGCAGGAGCGGATCAATCAGCTGACGGCGCTGACCGAGCGATACTGCGTGGTCTTCCAGACACTGATCGCGCCGCCTGTGCTGTCTCTTGAGGTCGAGGCATCGCCTACAGCGGGTTGAGCACCCGATCCAGGAACTGCCGGGTCCGCTCCTGGGTGGGCGCCTCGATCACCGCGCTAGGTGGCCCTTGTTCGAGGACCACGCCTTCGTCGATGAACAGCACCTGGTCGGAGACCTGTCGGGCGAACTGGATCTCGTGGGTGACGATCACCATCGTCCACCCCTCGGTGGCCAGATCGCGGATGACCGAGAGCACCTCCCCGACGAGTTCGGGATCCAGGGCCGACGTCGGCTCGTCGAACAGCACAAGTTTGGGCCGCAGCGCCAACGCCCGCGCGATGCCGACTCGTTGCTGCTGCCCGCCGGACAACTGGTAGGGGTACTCGTCGCGCTTGTCGGCCAGACCGACCCGGTCGAGCAACTCCAGGGCCTCAGCGGTCGCATCCCCGGCCGGCCGGCCTTGAACCGCGACAGGCCCCTCCGTGACGTTCTGCAGAACCGTCCGGTGCGGAAAGAGGTTGTGAGACTGGAACACCATCGCGCTCTGGGCGCGGTAGCGCTTGAGCAGATCCTTCGGCAGCGGCCCGGCGAAGTCGACGGTGACATCGTCGATGCGCACCACCCCGGCATCGGGGACATCAAGAGCGTTGAGTGACCGCAGCAGCGTGGTCTTTCCCGACCCGGACGGCCCTATCACCGTGGTGGCCGACCCGGCCGGCACCGAGAAGGCGATGTCCCTGAGCACTTCGTTGTCGCCGAATGCTTTTCGAATGCCGGAGCCTTCAATCAGGTTCGTCATCGTGAGACATGCCTTTCGAGTCGACGCTCAGTGCGGCTCTGCAGGAACGACAGAGCAAGGCAGATCACCCAGTAGTAGATCGCCGCTGTGCCGTAGAGGGCGAAGAACTCAAAGGTCGGCGCGGCGGCGATCTGCGCGGTGCGCAGCAGTTCGGTGACCAGGATTGTCGAGGCCAGGGAGGTGTCCTTGACCAACGAGATCAGCGTGTTCGACAACGGCGGAACGGCTACCCGCGCCGCCTGGGGAATGATGATGCGGCGCAGCGTTCCGACGTAGCCGTGTCCGATGGTTTGCGCTGCCTCCCATTGCCCTTTGGGGATGCTGAGGATGGCTGAGCGGATGATCTCCGCGGCGTATCCGCCGACGTTGAGACTGAACGCGATCACCGCGGCCGGGAACGGGTCGATCTTGATGTTCAACTCGGGTAGCGCGAAGAACACAATGAAGAGTTGGACCAGCAGAGGCGTTCCCCGGATGATCGAGATGTAGAACCGCGCGACCCCATTGAGTACGGCGTTCGGCGACATTCGCGCCAGGGCCACCACCAGTGCGATCGCCAGACCGATGATGAAGCTGAGGATGGTCAGCGGGATCGTCTTGGTGATCGCGGCCTTGGCAAGCGGCCAGAGGTTGGCACTGATCAGTTGCCACGTCGATCGGTGCGTCCCGGACGTTCCGGCGTCGGGGTCCGCCGCACCTGTCGCGTTGGTCTTGAGGTAGCGCTGGGAGATGTCGGCCAGCGTCCCGTCGGCGCGGAGTTCCTCCAGCGCCCGGTTGACCTCGGGAAGAACTCCGCTGTCTTTGCGCGCGGCGAATCCCTGTTCGCTCTTCTGGCCGGCCTGCCCGGCGATCTTGACTGTGGTGTCACGGGTTTCGGCCAGGTATGCGTAGACCGCAATGCTGTCGTTGACAACGGCATCGACGCGACCCTGGTTGAGTAGCTTCACCGCCTGGGTGAAGCCCTCGACCGATTCCACCCGGGCCCCGGCGTCACGGGCGATCTGTGCCCAGTTGCTTGTCATCGACTGCGCGGTGGTCTTGCCCTTTAGATCGGCAAGTGAGGTGATCGTGGAATCGTCTGCGCGCGTGACGATCACACCCTCACCCACCGCGTAGGGCTGCGACATATCGTATTTGGACTGCCGCTCCGGTGTGATCGTCACCTGGTTGGCAACGAGGTCGAAGCGGCCGGCCTCGAGAGCGGCAAAAATCGAGTCCCAGGGGGTTTCGACGAACTCCGCCCGGACTCCCAGGCGGTCGGCCACGGCACGGGCCACGTCGACGTCGTATCCGCTGAGTTGGCCGGTCACCTGATCGTGGTAGCTGAATGGCGCATAGGTGCCCTCAGTGCCCACCCGCAGCACTCCCGCCGACAACGCCTCGCCACCAGTAGGTTTCGATCCGCAGCCACCGGCCAGAAGGGCCACCAGAGCTAGTGCGGCCAGCAGTGCGCGCCAGCCGAACAGCCCGCTCCTAGGCGCTGTCACCGGTAGGCCGTAATCGCACGGCCAAGGGATAGATCTTGCAGCCCAGGCAGATGCCGAAGGCCGCGTTGAGAAATGCGGCGAAGAGCGCCGAGGCTGTCGCGACTACGCCTAGCAGCGGAAGCCCGGCGACGAAACCGGCCAGCCCGACGAGGGCGAAGACGAGCCCCACCAGTTGAGCGAACCGCAACGGGGGCACGGGCTCGCGTTCGGTGGCTGAACCGATTCGCGGGGCCACCAACCGCGCGTAGATCCATCCGTATGGATGGCTTCGCGGCCCACGTATTGCGCCGATCGCGAAGACGACAGCCTGGAACGCCAAGAGCGCTGTCGCGGCCCGGATACTCACCGCGGACAGAACGATCACCGCGGCCAGCACCCCGGTGGTAACCCAGGCCGCGAAGCGGGGACCACGGACGTCGACCTGATCGACGCCGGCAGCGCTGGTATCTGGCATTGCTGTCACTCCTCAGTCCGCGGATCAGATGGAAAAGTCTTCGCCGTGCCACACCCCTGCTTCGGGTGGCCGGATCACCCGTTCGGCGGTCTGGCCGTTGCCCGCTGTCTCTAATCGGGTGACTCGGGTCAGTAGGGACTGCAGGCTGATCCCCAAAGGGTCGGGCATCCGCGCGTCATCGGTGGTGCCATTGGCCTGCGTGCGGTTGACCGTTTGTCCTGGCACGCCGACGACTACGGCCCCGGCGGGTACGGATTTGACGACGACCGAGTTGGCACCGATCTGACTTCCAGCGCCAATCGAGATGGCGCCCAATACCTTTGCACCCGCTCCGATGGTGACGTCGTCACCGACGGTGGGGTGGCGTTTGATGCGGTCCAGGCTTGTTCCACCCAGGGTGACGCCGTGATAGATGGTGACGTTGTCACCGACCTCGGCGGTCTCACCGATCACCACACCGGTGGCGTGGTCGATGAAAACCCCGCTGCCGAGAACTGCGCCCGGGTGGATTTCGACGCCGGTCCACTTGCGGGTCAACTCGGCAAGAAACCGGGCCGCCAGCCTGGCGTGGTGGATCCACAACCAGTGACTGATGCGGTGCGCCCAGACCGCCTGCAGGCCCGGGTAGCACAGGATGATCTCCAACGCTGAGCGGGCTGCGGGATCCTCGTGTTTGATCCGGCGGACGTCGCGCAGAGCGCTCGACAGCACGTCAGTCCGCCAAGCCGGCGAACAACGCGGTACTCAGATAGCGCTCACCGAAACTGGGCAGCACCACCACGATCAGCTTGCCGGTGTTCTCCGGCCGTTTCGCCACCTGTACTGCAGCCCAGGCCGCGGCTCCCGAGGAGATACCGACGAGGATCCCTTCCTCCCTCGCGAGTCGGCGGGCCATGTCGAGTGACTCCTCGTTTCCCACGCCGATGATCTCGTCGACCACATCGGTGTCGAGCACCGGCGGAACAAAGCCCGCACCGATTCCCTGGATGGGATGCGGCCCCTTCTGGCCGCCGGAGAGCACTGGGGAGGCCGCCGGTTCGACAGCGATGAACTGGGTCGACGGCTTGCGGTCCTTGATGACCTCCCCGACACCGGTGATGGTGCCACCGGTGCCGACGCCGCCGACGAAGATGTCGATCTTCCCGTCGGTGTCGTTCCAGATCTCCTCGGCCGTGGTGGCGCGGTGAATCGCCGGGTTGGCGAGGTTCTCGAACTGCTGGGGAATGAAGTACCGCTGGTCTGCCTTCGCCAGCTCCTCGGCTTTCGCGATAGCCCCCGGCATGCCCTCGGTTCCGGGGGTGAGGACGAGGTCGGCGCCGAACGCCCGCAACAGAATTCGTCGCTCCAGACTCATGGTCTCGGGCATGACGATTGTGCATCGGTAACCGCGCGCCGCGCAGACCATCGCCAAGGCGATGCCGGTATTGCCACTGGTGGGCTCGAGGATGATGGTGTCCTCGCCGATGAGGCCAGCCTTCTCGGCGGCGTCGATCATGGCCACCCCGATGCGGTCCTTCACGCTGCCGCCGGGGTTGAAGAACTCCAGTTTGGCGACGACGTCGGCGCCGGCCCCATCGGTGACTTTCCGCAACCGGACAAGAGGAGTCTTGCCGGTCAACTCGGTGATGTCGTTGGCAATCCTGCTCATTGGCCCCTCACCCTGATTACCCGCCGCAGCCATGCCGGCCGGCGGCCTCGTCTGCGGATGTTTGCCCGGCCGACAGGCTTCCGTCGGCAATGCGCCGGACCGCCGCCAGGAAGGTGTCGATCTCCTCGAAGGTGTTGTAGAAGGCGAACGAGGGCCGGACAGTCATTTCCAAGCCCATCCGACGCAGGATCGGCTGCGCGCAGTGGTGTCCGGCCCGCACCGCGATCCCTTCGGAGTTCAGTGCTTTGCCCACTTCGATGGGATCGTGTCCGGCCAGCACGAAGGACAGCACGCTGGCCTTGTGGTCGGCGGTGCCGACGATGCGCACGCCCGGGATGGCCGCCAATCGCGGCGAGGCGTAGTCCAGCAAAGCGTGTTCGTACGCGGCGATCCTCTCCACGCCGACCTTCTCCACGTAGCGCAGCGCTTCACCGAGACCCACGGCATCGGCGATATTGCCGGTGCCCGCTTCGAATTTGTTCGGCAGACCCTGGAAAACCGCCCGTTCGGTGGTGACGTCGGCGATCATGTTGCCGCCGCCCTGCCACGGCGGGGTCTCGGCGAGGACCTCTTCGGTGCCGTAGAGCACACCGATTCCGGTCGGGCCGAAAATCTTGTGCCCGGAGAACACGAAGAAGTCCGCCCCGCAGCCCGCCACGTCGATAGGCACGTGGGGAATGGACTGAGCGCCGTCGATCAGCACGCGGGCTCCGTAACGATGTCCCATCGCGACGATCTCGTGCACCGGGTTGACCGTGCCCAAGGCGTTCGAGAGGTGGGTTGCCGAGACCAATTTGGTGCGCGGGCCGAGCAGATCCTCAAACCGGTCCATCAGCAGATTGCCGGCATCATCGACCGGGGCGAACTTCAGCACCGCGCCGGTCTGCGCGGCGATCATCTGCCACGGCACGATGTTCGCGTGATGCTCCAGGATGGTGACGACAATCTCGTCGCCCTCCCTGAGGTGCTTGGCGCCCCAGGACTTCGCCACCAGGTTGATCGCCTCAGTGGTGCCCCGAACGAAGATGACCTGCTCGGACTTCGGAGCGCCGATGAAGCGGCGCACCGTTTCGCGGGCTTCTTCGTAGGCGTCGGTGGATCGGGCGGCCAATTCGTGAGCGGCTCGGTGGATGTTGGAGTTCTCGTGGGCGTAGAAGTATGCGATCCGGTCGATGACTGCCTGGGGCTTCTGCGTCGTGGCGGCGTTGTCGAACCAGATCAGCTGTTTACCGTTGATCCGCTCTCGCAGAATCGGGAAGTCGGCACGAATCGCATGCACATTGAAGGTTTCGTGGGTATCGGCGACCTGCGGAACAGGTCCGGCGGGCAGGAGCGAAGCGACTCGGGGATCAGATCGGCCGAAACCGTTGACTGGGGCGAACGCCGAGGTGAAGTAGTACTTCGCCTCGTCCCCGGTCACCGGCGCCGCCGGCAGCGTCGGCGAGTCGAGGGTCGGCGTGGTCGGGAATCCCAGGTGCGGCAGCTTCGGTACCTCGATCGGGAAACCGGGGATGGCGAATGGGATGAGCGGCGGCGACGCCGGCAGAGTCCGAGTCGCGCTCGCCAGAACCCCGGGAAGCGTCGGCACAATGCCGGCGGGGATGGCGAAGTCCGGAAGTGCGATGGCCGCAATCGTGGTGTCGGGTATTTCGCCACGCGGTGCGACCGGAACCGTCTGCGGCGGAATGAAATCCGGACCCGGGCTCACCGGCTGAGGGACAACGACATCGGCCGATGTCGGCAGTGCGCCCGCCGGGACGCCGACCGGCGCGACACCCAGGGCGGTGGTGCCGTACGAGGTGGCCGCGGTGACATCGGGTACCGAACCCCGGGGCGCCACCGGAACCACCTGCGGCGCAGTGTCGGTACCCGGCGTACCGAACATTTGCGTGGCGAGCGCCGCCAGTTCCGCCTCGCTGATCGGAAGCTCGTCGCTCATTTGTAGGTGTGGTAGTTGTCGACGGCCACGCCCTCGAGCACGGCCAGAGCGTCATCGGTGAGTACCGCCAGCGACGAGTACAGCGTCACCAGGTACGAAGCGATGCCCGAACGGTTGATACCGGTGAACCGCACAGACAGACCCGGAGCCTGTTCGCCGGCCAGACCCGGCTGGTAGAGGGCGACGACGCCCTGGCGCTCCTCGCCGGTGCGGACCAGGATGAACTTGGTCTTGCCCTTCTCCACGGGCACCTTGTCGCTCGGGATGATCGGGATCCCACGCCAGGTGATGAACTGCGCACCAAAGAGATTCACCACGACCGGCGGCACACCGCGGTAGGTGCACTCGCGCCCGAACGCAGCCACCCCAAGCGGGTGGGCCAGGAAGAACGCCGGTGTCTTCCATACCTTGGTGAGCAGCGCGTCGAGGTCGTCGGGAGTAGGGGCGCCGGCGAGGGTTTTGATGGTCTGCTCCGGTGTCACCTGTGAGAGCAGCCCGTACTCGGGGTTGTTGATCAGCTCGGACTCCTGGCGCTCCTTGATGGTCTCCACCGTCAGGCGCAACTGCTGGGTGATCTGATCGTGAGGGCTGGAGTAGAGGTCCGAGACCCGGGTGTGCACGTCGAGCAGGGTGGAGATGGCCCTCAGCGTCAACTCGCGGGGACTGGTCTGGTAGTCGACGTAGGTCTGGGGCAGCGGGTCCTCGGTGTTCTCCCCGCCGACCTCGGCATGGATGGCGACGCGCTCGGGATTGACCACCCGGTTGACGCGATAGATGCCGGCCTCGACGGGAACCCAGCTCAGCAGGTGCAGCAGGAAACGGGGGGTGATGGTGTCCAGCTGGGGAACCGTCTTGGTGGCATTGGCCAGTTGCCGTGCCGCAAGTGCGCCGAGTGCCTGCGATTCATTCTGGGCGGCCGCCATGAAGTTCCTCCGTCTGTCTCCGATTGGGTCGCCCCATCTTGAGCCCCGAAACCCGAGTGCACGAGGTTTAAATCAGCGGTGATGCAAATGCCGGGCCGGCCGCGCCGTTCTTGTATGGTGTCGGTCATGCAACTGCACGCAACGCCGCGCTTTGTCTCCGCGCGCGGCATTCTCGCGTGTTCCTGTTGTTGTTGATTTCTCTGACGCCGTAGTTCCCGCGCTCAGTTCCGCCTTCTGCATGCCGCCGTTTCCCGCGCTGCTCAACGCGACCGACGAAAGATCAACAGATGTCATCTTTGCCAGTGCCGTCACTTCCGGGCCCCGCCCGGACACGCATCGAGGTGCACCGGCGGATCCAGCCGACTCCCGGCCTTGACCTGTCCCGGATGACCCGCTATCGCGGTGGCACCTACTCGCACACCGTGGACACCATCGTCTTCACCGACGGCGCCTCCGCGCGCACTGACCTGATTCGGCTCAATCCCAACATTGAGGCGTACTCGCTGGATTTCACCGGCATCGCCCCCGGCCGCCCGTCGCGCTACGCCGCCGACACCTGGTCGGCGGTGCCCCACTTGCAGGCCCGCGCGCATGAGGTCGAGGTGGACTGGATTCTGCGGAACTCCTATCCGATTCTGTCGACCACGACGCTCAGTGCCCGGCTGCGTGCGGCGGGATACCCGCTTGGTGGCCGCAACATCAGCGAGCATGAAGCCATCGCCGGCACCCAGGCGGCGATCTGGAATCTCACCAACGGGCTTGAGCTCGATGACCGCCCGCTGGACGTGCCTGTCCGAATCGACTCCCAACAGCGTTGTGTCACGGTCGATTTCGACGGGGACCGGCAGCTCGGCGGCTACACCGCAGATGTGTTCAGCAGCGGCGGGGCGGTGTTGACTCTGCAGAAGCACCTGGGTGAAGACGCCTGGGAGAACGTCTCGGCGTCCTCGGTGTCGGTCCCGCCCGGCGGCGGACGGGTGACACGGTCGTTGGGCGTCGGAAGCACCGTGTGGCACAGCCGGCCCGGCGGCCAGGGCGGTGGCCATCAGCGCTACCGGTTGGTGGTAGACGGCGAGGCCACCGTCGGCGAGATCAGCTTCGAGCTGCACGGGTCGAAGCGCTTCCGCAACTCCGAATTCGTGGTCTACCTATACAACTATCTGCTCGCCGGCGCACGCGCTGCCCGTGCGTCGGCCGTCAGCCCGACGCTGACGGTCGACCGTGCGGCCGTCAGCGACGTTTTGGTCGGACCCCTCCGGTTGGAAACAACCGATGCCGCCACGGTCACGGCAGCCGGCACTCTGATTGTGCGCGGACCAGATTCCGGGGTTTCCATGCTGCTCCAACCGCACGAGGAGTTCTACCTGCGATACAGCCCGGGCGGGCACGCCACGACGCTTGCCGTCGAGGTACCCGGTGAGCCCGGCGGCTTCGGTGGACGGGTACTCACCGGGGTGGTCCGAGGCGAGGTCGACGGACGCTTCACCCCGCTTGCTCTGGCAGTACCCACCCAACTCGTCGTGGAGTTCGACCTCGCCTGGAGTGCGGTGTGAGGCTCGGAGCGCGTGCGGGCGTGCTGTTGATCCTCGTGATGGCGCTGGCGCTGGTGTTCCCCATCCCAGCGGGGGCTGACCAGTGCTCCCCGCCCGGACAGCAGTCGGCCAGCGCGCTGCCGACCAACCTCGCCGCTGCTGCCGCCGGTCCGGGGGAGGACAAATACACCACTGCCACCACCGAGTCGGTGAGTTCTGTCAACCTTGACGCACTGAGACTGATCACGCCTGGCACGCTGACGGTGGGAACCCTGTCGGATGCGCCACCCAGCGTGTGTATCAATTCCCAAGGGCAGTTCACCGGCTTCGACAACGAACTGCTGCGGGCGATCGCCGACAAGGTCGGACTGAAGATCAAGTTCGTCGGAACTGACTTCTCCGGGCTGCTGGCCCAGGTCGCGAGCCGCCGCTTCGACGTCGGTTCCTCCTCGATCACCACCACCGATGCCCGAAGGGGCACAGTCGGTTTCACCAACGGCTACGACTTCGGGTACTTCTCGCTAGTGGTGCCCTCCGGGTCCTCGATCACCGGATTCGACCAGTTGCAGGCCGGCCAGCGCATCGGTGTCGTACAGGGCACCGTGCAGGAGTCCTACGTCATGGACACCCTCGGGCTGCAGCCGGTGAAGTTCCCCGACTACAACACCGTCTACGCCAGCCTCAAGAGCCGTCAGGTCGACGCCTGGGTGGCGCCCTCCCAGCAGGCCCAGGGCACGGTGCGCCCGGGTGACCCCGCCGTGATCGTCGAAAACACCTTCAGCCTGGACAACTTCACGGCCTATGCGGTGGCCCGGGAAAACACACCGCTCATCGACGCGCTCAATGCGGGCCTGGACGCCGCGATCGCCGATGGCACCTGGTCTCGGCTCTATTCCGACTGGGTTCCCCGCGCACTGCCCCCCGGCTGGAAACCGGGCTCCAAAGCCGCCCAGGTGCCGTCGCTCCCCGACTTCGACGCCATCGCCGCCAGCGCACCCGCGGCGGCGGCAGGCGCGGGCACCGGCGCGGTGGCCACCAAGTCGGTGCTCACCCAACTGCGCGAGTCCTTTCTGGACTGGGAGCTCTACAAGAAGGCCATCCCCGACCTGCTCAAGACGGGACTGCCCAACACACTCATCCTGACCATCGGCGCCAGCATCATCGGGCTAGCGCTCGGTTTAGTTCTAGCAGTCGCCGGAATCTCCCGGTCCGCTTGGCTGCGCTGGCCGGCGCGGATCTACACCGACATCTTCCGCGGGCTTCCCGAGGTGGTGATCATCCTCATCATCGGGTTGGGCATCGGTCCCATCGTCGGCGGTCTCACCGGAAACAACCCCTACCCACTCGGCATAGCCGCACTCGGGCTGATGGCCGCCGCCTACATCGGCGAGATCTTGCGGTCGGGGATCCAGAGTGTGGACGCCGGGCAGTTGGAGGCCTCCCGCGCGCTCGGCTTCAGCTACCCCTCGACGATGCGGCTGGTGGTCATACCGCAGGGCATCCGCCGGGTTCTGCCCGCTTTGATGAACCAGTTCATCTCGCTGCTGAAGGCATCTTCGCTGGTGTACTTCCTCGGACTGGTCGCCAGTCAGCGGGAACTGTTCCAGGTCGGACGTGACCTCAACGCCCAGACCGGAAACCTTTCCCCGTTGGTTGCGGCGGGCTTGTTCTACCTGGCACTGACCATCCCGCTCACCCATCTGGTCAACCGCCTCGACGAACGGCTCCGGCGAGGCAAGCCGGTGCAGGCCGAGGAGACGATCCCACCGGCAACAACCCCGGAGATGACGTGATGGCCGAGTCAACGAGTCGGCCCGCCTCGGTGTCGCTGGCTGCCCGTGACATCCATCTGGCATTCGGGTCAAACACGGTGCTGCGCGGGGTGAATCTCGACGTCGACGCCGGTAGGACCGCTGCCATCATCGGGCCCTCCGGCTCCGGAAAGTCCACCCTGCTGCGCTGCCTCAACCGGCTCTACGAGCCCGACCGCGGAGATATCTTGCTCGATGGCCGCTCGGTACTCGGCGATAACCCCGACCATCTGCGCCAGCGCATCGGCATGGTGTTCCAGCACTTCAACCTGTTTCCGCACAAGACTGTCCTTGACAACGTGGCCCTAGGGCCCCGCAAGCTTCGCGGGCTGTCTGCCGACGAGGCCCGAGAGTCAGCACTGGACCAACTCGAACGGGTGGGCCTGCGCCACAAGGCCGATGCTCGTCCTGCGACACTGTCCGGCGGTCAACAGCAGCGGGTCGCGATTGCCCGGGCTCTGGCTATGCAGCCCGAGGTGATGTTCTTCGACGAAGCCACCTCCGCGCTGGATCCCGAATTGGTCAAAGGAATCCTGGCGCTGATCGCCGAATTGGGTTCGGATGGCATGACGATGGTCGCCGTCACCCACGAAATGGGCTTCGCCCGGTCGACGGCGGACTCGGTGGTGTTCATGGACCGAGGTGTGGTGGTCGAGTCCGGCCCGCCCGAACAGATCTTCACCGCCGCCGAAACCGAACGCCTGCAGCGGTTCTTATCGCAGGTGCTGTAATCCGCGGTCAGATCGCCGAGTGAAGCGGGGGCGGCGTGCCGTAGTTCGGCTCAGCTAGATCCGATCAGCGTGATTCAAAGGAAATCCCCCGGGCTGCAGCCAGCAGCGGTCTCGCAGGGTTGCGACGGACGGACTCCGTGCTAATTTCATTGCGTGTCCGGCATCGGTTTGACCAGTTGTCTGGTCTCTGTCTGCGCGTGTTGTTGCCGCGCGATTGGCTGCGCCTAACCGACTGGATCTGTGTCCTGCTCGACGTCGGCGGTGCGGCGAAGACCCCCGCCCCGACCGAGACAAGGACTTCCATGCACCTCAACCGTTCTTCCCAAACTCCGCCAGCACCTCTGAGTTCCGCGCGGACTCCGCGAACTGTTGCGTCCGGAGTCGTTGCTCCCGCCCTGCGAATCGGTGACAC